>JANXLV010000196.1 GCA_025355005.1 Myxococcales bacterium
GCCTGCCGTTGCGGTGGCTGGACGAAGAGGACGGGGAAGAAGTCGAGCTCCGGGACACCTGCCCGCTCAACATGGTGGGCGAGGCCATCGAAGAGCTGGCCGAAAGCGACTGCTTTACGCTCGGTCCCGTAGAAGAACGGCTCGCGAGGCTCGAGCTAAGCGCGCGTCCCGTGCCATCGGGGAGGATTCTTCTGCGGTCGCTGTTCGCCCGGAAATAGGCCCGCACGGCGCAAATCAGCGTAGCCTTGAGGGGCATCGACATCTCTCGACCCTCCAACAGCAAGTGGTGATCTCATGGGTGACAAGTCTCCGAAGGCCAAGAACAAGTCGAACAAGCAGCACGAGGCCAGCAAGAACCAGCAGAAGCAGGCCGCGAGCAGCAAGGCGAACGCCGCAGCCGCAGCCAAGAAGTCGAAGTAGCGTTCGGCCAGAGGCCCTCGCCGCCGTCGTGAGCGCCGGGGGTCACTGGCAAATCGGCACTGGCCCGGTGACACGGCCGAATGTTCCGCGCTAGAACCCTTCTCCAGGATGACCGCCACCCTGACGCCCGAGAAGAAGAACGGCAGCCACAAGGAGCTCTCCCCCGAGCTGCTCCTTCAGATGCACGACACCATGGTGAAGGCGCGCGTCCTCGAGGAGCGCCTCATCACCATGTACAAGCAAGGTGACGGCTACTTCTGGATCGGCGGCCCCGGCGAAGAAGCGTTCGGCGTGCCGCTCGGCATGCTGGTCCAGAAGGGCCACGGCCCCGAGTACGACTACCTGCATCTGCACTACCGCGGCTCTCCCACCATCATGGCCATGGGCGCGGACCCGGTGGACTCGCTCCGCCAGATGAAGAACACCGCGAGCGACCCGTACTCGCGCGGCCGCAACTTCTGTTGCCACTACTCGATCGAGAAGTGGAACGTGGTGCCCGTCTCCTCGCCGATCGAGGTCCAGTACTCCATGGCGCCCGGCACCGCGCTCGCAAACAAGCGCGCGCTGGGCGGCAAGGGCACGGGCATAACCATCGTAACGGGCGGCGACGCCGGCACTGCTGAGGGCGACTTCGCGACCTGCCTCATCTGGAGCTCACGCAAGGGTCACGAGCTCCCCGTCCTCATCATCGTCACGAACAACCTCTACGGCATTTCCACGCCGTACGAAGGCCAGCACGGTGAGACCAAGATCTCCGATCGCGGCAAGCCTTTCGGCATGCAGACGCTCACCGTGGACGGCAACGATCCCGAGGTGTCCTACCAGGCCCTCGCGGCCGCGATGGACTACGTGCGCACCGAACGAAAGCCGTTCCTCCTCGAGGTCATGGTCTCTCGCCTGTACGGCCACTCGTCCGCGTCCGGCGCCAACTTCGTCGCGAACGAGACGGACTGCCTCGCGAAGTTCGAACAGAAGCTCATCGATCGCAAGCTCATCACGCGTGAGCGCGCCGATACGATACGTGCAACATACAATCAAGAGCTGCTCGACGCGAGCAAGAAGGTCCGCGAGGAGCCGCAGCCCAAGCCCGAGAGCATCTGGGATCACGTGTTCGCCGACACCGCAGGAAATGGCGCCCCGAAAGGCAGCAGCTGATGGCGACGATGGTCCAGGCGATCCGGATGGCGCTGCACGTGGGCGAAGAGCGACACGGCGTGACGGATGTCTTCGGCGAAGACATTGGTCCCCCGCTCGGCGGCGCGTTCACGCAGACGCAGGGAATCAAGACCAGCTGGAACTCGCCGCTCGACGAGCGCGGTATCGTCGGCATGGCGATCGGTCTGGCGCTCGCCGGGCAGCGCCCCGTCGCGGAGATCCAGTTCTGCGACTACGCGTTCAACACGATCGACCTGTTGAAGCTCGCAGGCGCGATGCACTGGTCGTCCGCGGGCGACTGGAAATGCCCGATGGTGCTGATGACGCCCGTCGGCGCGGGCATTCGCGGCAGCATCTATCATTCGCACTCGTTCGACGCCCAGGCCACGCGGCTCGCGGGCTGGAAGATCGTGTGCCCGTCGAACCCGCGCGACGCGTACGGCCTCATGCTCTCCGCCATCGTCGATCCGAACCCCGTCATGTACCTCATGCCGAAGGCGCTCCTCCGCGTGAAGGGTCGCCCCGGTGAAGAGGTCCCCGGCGAGCCCGGCGACGACAAGGCGCTCTCCAAGATGATCGATCAGCCGCCCGGCGGCGACCGCTCCAAGTGGCGGCCGGAGTGGCCCAAGCTGGAAGATCTCTTCATTCCCATCGGCAAGGCGTCCATCGTCCGCCCCGGCAAGCACGTCACGATCGTCACGTACGGTCGCGACGTCTTGATGGCGCTCGGCGCCGCCGAAGAGGCAGCGAAGGATGGCACCGACGTCGAGGTCATCGACCTGCGCTCGCTGCACCCGTACGACTGGGATGCGATCAAGACGAGCGTGAAGAAGACCAACCGCGTCATCTTCGTGAACGAGGACACCGAGATCACGAACTTCGGCGAGCACCTGCTCCGCCGCACCGTGGAGGAGCTCTTCTACGAGCTCCACGCGCCGCCGAAGCTCGTCGCCGGAAAGCACGTCCCCGGTATCGGCCTGGCCGACAGCCTGGAACATGCCAGCGTGCCGCAGAAGGCCACCATCCTCGCGGCCATCCGCGAGACCGCCGCGCACGTCCCCTGAACCTGTGACGGAAGCGCGCACCCAGCTGTTTGCCGAGGCGCGAGAGTCCACGGGCCGCTTCGAGTGGCGCGAGCAAGACAACTTCGTGGCGCGCGTCATCTTCATCGCGTCGTCGCTCGCAACGACGGGCTCGTGCGTCACCGCATTTTCGACGGACGCGTGGTGGTTGGCCGTGATCTCCTTCTTCGTGGGCATCGGCGTGCCCGTGGCCGTGGGGCTGCTTGCATTTCGCAGCAGCACGAAGCCGTCGAAGATGAAGTACCGGGTGAACCCGGACACGCGGGCGCTCGAGGTCGGGATGTCCGGTCGGCTCGTCACGCTGCGGCACGAAGAGCTCGCGTCTGCGTGGATCGTGTCCAGCCGCTTCGTGCACGTGCGCGCGGTCGGTAACCGAAGCCTCGTGCTGGACCTGGGCGACCAGGCATCCGCCGTCGCGTTCATCGCGGAGCTCGGACTGGGCAAGGAGCAGCGCGTGCTGGACATGCCGATCGCGGGATGGGTGAAGTCACTCTCGGGTCAGCGCTTCGCGGCGCTCTCGCTCCTGCCGCTCTCTTTCGTGTGGATGCTGTCGTCGTTGTTCGTTGCCATCGCCCTCACCAAGATGCACAGCGGCATGGATCTCGCGCTTCTGGCGGCCTTCAGTGCCACGTTGCTCCTGTCGCTCGGCGGCAGCATCGCGCTCGTGAACGATCTGCGCGAGCGCAAGGTGGTGGTCGGCACGGACGGCATCCGCATCCCACACAGAAAGAGCGCGCTTCGCTACGACGAGATCGCGCAGGTGCTGCCGTCCTCCAGCGGCGTGCGCATCATCAAGAAGGACGGCGCGTTCGTGGACCTTCCGCTGTTCCAGGACGGCGGCTTTCCGTTCGAGAGCCTCGCGGATGCGCGCGCCGCGTTGATCTCCCGCATCGAGGAGATGCGCACGCAGGGTGAGAAGACCTCCGACGAGCAGAAGTTCTCCCTGCTGGTGCGCGCCAGCACCTCGCTCGCGGAGTGGCGCAAGCAGCTCCTTGCGCTGGCGGAGCCGCGCGCCGGTTATCGCGTGGCGCAGCTCACCGCAGAGGATCTCGAGCGCGTCATCGGAGATTCGGAGAGCCCCGTGGAGCGTCGCGTCGCGGCGACGGTCGCGCTGTCGGGCCTCGACAAGGCTCGTGCCCAGGACAAGGTGCGCATCGTCCTCCCCACTTGCGCCGATGACGAGCTGAAACGTGTGCTCGTGCTCGCCGCCGAGGAGGCCGCGTTCGACGAGGAGTTCATGGACGAGTCCCAACGCCAGTCGAAGCAGCGAAGGTAAAGCCGTTTACACATCTTTACCCGCTCGCGGCAGGCGAATGGCCGCGTCGGGACACAGACTCTCCTCGGGCCGGACCAACGAATGGGCTGGCTGGAGGTTTTGAAGATGGTCTGTGGGTCGATGTTCACGACGGCGCTTGCCGTCATCGTCGGGGTCGTCATCGTGAAGAAGATCTTGTTCCGCGTGTGGGCACGTCGTCGCGGCTTCGCCGGCCATGGTGGCGGCGGGTGCGGCCCTTCTGGCCACGGTCGGTTCGGTGGCTGGGGTCGTGGTCGCTGGGGCGGGGGAGGCGGCTTCGCCAGAGGACCGCGCGCGTTCCTGCGTGGGCTCTTCATGCGGCTCGACACATCGCCTTCGCAAGAGAAGGTGATCGTCGCTGCTGTCACGGAGGTGCGTGAGGCCGCGTCGCGCGCCAAGGAGATCGCCGCGCTCGCTCGCGAGGACATCGCACGTGCGATGCGTGCAGACGTGATCGACGAGGCCGCGCTGTCATCCGCACAGGCCAAGGCCGAGCGCGCGACCTCCGACATGCGCGTCGCCATCGCGGAGGCGCTCCGCCACATCCACGAGGTGCTCGACCCCGCCCAGCGCGCGAAGATCGCCGACTGGCTCTCGATGGGCCCAGGCTTCTTTGGTGGTGACGGCGGCGGCGGCGGTCCTTACCGAAGCGTTTCGATATGAAGGCGCCGCGCTGAGCAGCTACAGCGTCTTCTCGAGGATCTCGAACCTCAGGTCCCCGCGCTTTGGAACGCCGAAGCGCGGGTCTCCGTACGGGAACGGCTTGTGCTTTCCCGTGCGCGCGTAGCCGCGTCGCTCGTAGAACGCGATGAGCTCCGCACGGATGTCGATCACCGTCATGCGCATCACGCGCGCGCCCCACTCTTCCTTCGCGAAGCGCTCAGCCTCTGTCAGGAGCAAGCGGCCAGAGCCCTTGCCCTGGATGTCTGCGCGCACCGAGAACATCCCGAAGTACGCGACGCCAAGGGCTTCCTGCTCCACGTTGCAGCAGCCCACGAGCACGCCGCCGTCCTCGTAGAGCAGCATGCGGCTCTGCGGGTTCGCGATGATCTCCCGCATTTCCTGGGCATCCGTGCGCTGTCCTTCCAGGAAGTCGGCCTCGGTGGTCCAGCCCTTCCGGCTCTCGTCCCCGCGGTATGTGGCTTCCACCAGGAGGACGAGCGCATCCACGTCCTTGTCGTCAGCGAACCTGAAGTGTGTGCTCATCGTTCCGCACTGTCACGGTAGCGCGTCCACATCGGATCGTGTCACCGCGAACCAACAAAGGCACGTTTCTGGCGAAGTCCGGGGGTCGTCAGGTAGTGGTCGGGTATGCGCTGGAAAGTGAGCCCCACCCAACCATCTTGGCAACTATCTCGACGCTCCGGCGGCGCGAGCCTTCTCTTGCTCGTCCTCCTCGCTGGCTGTCACGGTCAGAAGTCCGACGACGTGGCGTCGAAGACGGAGACGCGCACGGCCATCTTGAACGCAGGCGACGGCGGATTTCAGCCCACGCCGATCTCTTCGGGGCCGGCGCCCAGCCTGGTCGCGGCGCTCGGTCCCAGCACGACAGACTCCACGCAGACGCGCGCGCACGCCACGTCGGCGGCCGCTGCCGGCGTGTTGATCGACATCGCCGCGGGCGCATTTCTCACCGGGAGCACGCCCGGTGATCCGGGCCGTGAGCCCGCGCTCGAGCCCGCGCTCGTGCCTGCCACGCTGAGCGCGTTCCAGATCGATGCGCTGCCGTATCCCAACGACCCCGCGCAGAAGCCAAAGGTAGGCGTGACCCAGGCCGAGGCCGCGTCCCTCTGCAACCAGCGCGGCGAACGCCTCTGCACGGAGCTCGAGTGGGAGCGTGCGTGCAAAGGCGACGCAGGCGACATGTTCGCTTCTGGCGCGAGCTGGGACGCGTCGTGCGAAGCCGACGGGGCCTCGTGCGCGAGCGGCGCTGGCGTCCGCGGAATGGGCGCGCTCCCGGAACATACGGCCAGCACGTTCGCCACCTCCGACAACTTCGTGGTGAAGGGCTCGCGCTCCAACGCTGCGGGAACGGACATCGTCGCGGCCAAGCGCTGCGCCTACCGCGGCAAGACCGATCCGGCGACGGCGCGAAACGTGGGCTTTCGGTGCTGCAAGGGCACAGCGAACACCGTGGAGGTCGCGACCATCGAGTCGCGGCCCACGTTCCGCAAGACGAAGATGGACGCGGCGCAGTTCACGAAGATCGTCGCCGAGCTGCCCGAGCTCTCGCGACTGGGTGAAGGCCTGCGCTTCTTCGAGCTCGGCGACATCGCGAACGTGACCGGCCGCTCTGGAGCGACGCACGAGGGCATCACGTTCACGCCGTTCCCCGTTCTCTGGAGCCCCGAGCTGGGCACCGAGCTCCTGGTCGCCACGGGCCGCAGCAAGAGCGCGTCGTTCGTGGTCGCGCTCCACGTGCTCCCGCACGACAAGTACCGCGTCGCATCGTCATTCGTGATGCTGAATGACGCAGCGCCCGTGGTCCTGGCCTACGAGCCCTCGAACCGCAAGCAGCTCCTGTGGAGCGCGTGCTGGGGCTGCGCCGGCGAGCAGGGCTCCATCAGCGTGCGCGAAGACCACAAGGCGATGATCGTCCAGTACTGACGATGAGCAAGTCGCGGAAGGATCGGCGTGAGGTCCAGCGCGAAGCGGTCAAGGATGCGAAGCGTCGGCTGAGCGTCGCCATGCGGCAGCGAGGTGGCGCGCCGGACCTGCCAGAGCTCGTGGAGTCGGCTTCTGTGATCGAGGTGATCGCTCGCGGCACGCCATGCGTGGTGTGCGGAGCGGAGGTCGCGGTGGTGGAGCACGAGGCAAAGACGCTGGGCGGCACCGCCGTCCGCGTGGTGCACGTGAAGTGCCGGATGTGCGGGGTCGCCCGAAAGACCTACTTCCAGATTGCCGCCGCCAACTGAAATTCGCAGGGAAATTGCCGCGTACGCGCGAACCCGAAAAAAAGATCGCCTTGGTGCATCCAGAATACGTCGGCCCACGAAAGCACTGTTTGTAACGACGACACCGACGGTGCGGCCCCCGAGAAGGGCCCGCTGGGAACGTGGGCGGCGTTTTCGGACTGGGAGCAGCGCAGCGAAAGCCGCGCAGACGCTCCTTGTACATACGGCTCTACATACGGCGGTTGCTTGATCTTGGCGTGGGTCTTCCGGCCCACGTCCGACATCCCATCGCCCGCGCACGCGGGCCACTTCCAGGAGAAAACTCATGAAGACGATCCACTCGTTCGGCCTCCTCTTGTCTGCGCTCGGTGTCGTTGCTGGTTGCTCTGCGGACGGCGCGCAGTACAAGACCGAGCCCGGTCCCGACGGGCAGCCCGCAGCGGGGCAACCTGCAGGAGGGCAGCCTGGCTCGCAGGCCGGCGGTAACACCGGATCGGATCCCACCGCGCCCGCGCCGGTCGCGCCTGCGGGCAAGGCGATGATCCGCGTCGTGCATGCGTCTGCCGACGCACCGCAGGTCGACGTCTATGCGAAGGGCAGCGCGACCCCGCTCGTCACTGGCCTCGGGTACGGGCAGACGTCCTCGTGGATCGAGGTGGCGTCGGGCAAGGTCGAGGTCGAGCTCCGCGCGTCGCCGTCCACCGCTTCGAGCCCGCTCGTGTACACGACCGGCGCGCTGACGCTGCCGGACACCGCGAACGTCACTGCAGTCGCCGCTGGGCTCCTGTCGTCCTCCGATACCGCTGATGGCTTCCGCGTGGTGCCCGTCGTGAATGCGTTCGCCGCTGCGGCGAAGGGCACGACGCGCGTTCGCGTCCTTCATGCTGGCGCAGACGCTCCCGCCGTGGGCCTCGATGTGGGCAACGACGATCCCACGATGCCCGAGGTCGCGAGCCTCGCGCGCTTCGCCGATACCGGCGCATCCGGCGTCGCGCTTCCGTCTGGCAAGCCGCTCGCGATCGGCATCGACGCAGGTGGCGCGCGCGTCACGGCGTTCACCACTCCGGCGTTGCCCGATGGCGGCGACGTGCTCCTCATCGCGACGGGCCTGCTCGGCAAGCTCGCACGTGAAGGCGGTGGCTTCTCGATCCTCGCCGTGGGCTCGAACGGCAACCTGGGCTTCATCAAGCAGGATCCGATCATCTACACGTTGCACGCATCACCGGATGCGCCGGCCGTGGACGCGTTCGTCGGCGAGGCGAAGATCATCGACAACCTCTCCTTCGGCAAGCTCACCGCGCCCATCCAGGTGCAGCCAGGCAGCTACGGCATCGACGTGTTCGCGCACGGCGCCGGCACGGCACGTCCCAGCGGTAGTCCCGCGCTCGCGGCGCAGAGCGGAAAGCTGCTGGCGGGCGAGCGTTACCTCACCGTCGCCACTGGCTTCCTTGCGCAGAATACGCTCTCGCTGCAGGCCGCGCGTGAGGGCTTCGATCTGACCGATGGCGCCGCGCACCTGCGCGTCGTCCACTCGTCTCCGGACGCGCCGGCCGTCGACGTCGGTCTGCTCTCTGCCGCAGGCACGTCGATCTCGCCGTTGTTCTCGAACATCAAGTTCGGGGGCTCGTCGTCGGACACCGGCGTCTCGGCCATGCCCGCGTCGCTCCCGATCGGCGTGACGCCCACCGCCGCCGACAGCACGGTCGTCGCCCGCTTCACGGTCCCCGCGGCCGCCAACGAGCGCGCCTTCGTTGTCGCCGCCGGTGCGCTGTCTCCGCCCCACGGCGCGCAGGGCTTCCGTCTCGCGGTGGTCGACACCGCTCAGTCTCCGTGGACGGTCTCGCACGTGTTCGCGCACTGAACGTAGTAAAGGAGCCCTTCCGAGACATACATGCTGCCCGCGCTCCTCCCCCGCATCGCGAACGGCGACAAGACAGCCGTTCGCGAATGCATCGCGCGATACGGAGGCCTCGTGTGGTCGCTCGCGCGGCGGCTCTCGCCGAACGACGCGGAGGACGCGGTGCAGGACATATTCGTGGACCTCTGGAAGAGCGCGAGCAGGTTCGACCCCCAGGCCGGAACGGAGGTCACGTTCATCGCCACCATCGCGCGCCGCCGGCTCATCGACCGGCGGCGCAAGGTGCGGCGGGACCCCCGGACCGAGGCGCTCAGCGACCACCTCCCCAGCGAGGGGCAGATGCCCGCCGAGGTCGGCGCCGAGGCCAATTTTGCGGCCCGCGCGGTCTCACAGCTCCGCCCCGAGCAGCGCCAGGTGCTGGTCCTCACCACGTGCCACGGCCTGACCCACGAGGAAGTGGCAGCGGCCACCGGGATGCCGCTCGGCACTGTGAAGGCACACGCACGACGCGGACTGATGGTCGTACGCGATGCGCTCGGGCTCGGCGATCCAAGCGCCCCCGCCCAGCGTACGGAGGGGTGGACATGAATTCGATGTTCGACAGAGACGCTCGCCTCCGCGAGCTCTACTGCGATGCAGCGCTGGTTGGTCTGGATACAGCGGAGCAAGCACAGCTCGCGCAGCTGCTCGCGGAGACGGGGCGACGCCCTGGCAGCCCGGAGGAGCAGAGCTACGAGCGCGCCGTGATCGCGATCGCGCTGGCAGGCGCGGCGTCCCGTCCGGAGCCCATGTCGCCGGCGCTCGCGGAGAAGGTTGCGATGCGCGCCTTCGAGGCGATGAGCGCGCCCATGTCGGGACCGATGAGCGCGCCCGTCGTGCAGCTGTCGTCGCGACGGTTCCGGACGGTCGCGATCGTGGGATGGATCGCCGCCGCGGTGTGCCTCGTTCTCGCGGTCGGCGCGATCGTGAAGCGCCCGCGCGAGGTGGTGGTGACGAACACGGTCGTGGTGCCCGCAAGCGCGCCCACCGTGATCGCTCCGCCGCCGCCCGAGCGCCCGGAGTCGCAGCGTCAGGCGCTGCTCGCGCGGCCCGGCACGGTGAAGATGGAGTGGGCGGCCACGAAGGATCCGGCCTCCAAGGTCGCCACGGGTGACGTGGTGTGGAACGCGAAGGAGCAGACTGGCTTCATGACGTTCCGTGGGCTCGCGAAGAACGATCCCGCAAGCGTGCAGTACCAGCTCTGGATCTTCGACAAGTCGCGCGACGCTCGTTATCCCGTGGATGGCGGCGTGTTCGACATTGACAGTGAGAGTGGCGACGTCGTCGTCGCGTTCCATGGGCGGGTGCCCGTGGGGGACGCGAACCTGTTCGCGGTGACCGTGGAGAAGCCGGGCGGGGTGGTGGTTTCGAAGCGGGAGCGGATCGTGCTGACTGCCAAGCCTGCGGTGTAGGGCCCTGGTCACACGGCGGCGGTCGGGGTCAGAGCGCGAGCACCTTGTCTTCTCCAAGCGACTTCACCTTTGCGTCCACGATGGTGAGCAGCTGATCGCGTCGCGTGAGGATTGCGTGGCGCTGGGCTTCCGTGAGCAGGGGAGCTCCGGTTTCGTCCCGGCCCAGCGCTTGGTCCAGCGACGCGGCGTCGAGCTTTCTGGTGGCTTCGATCAGGGCTCTTGGGAAGCGGTCGGCTCCGTTCACCAGTGTCAGGTGCTCCTTCACTAGCTTCTCCGGGACTGGTTCGAAGAACGCGCCGTCGTTGTCCACGAAGAGCAAGTGTTGCTTCTGCGCGTCGAGCCCGACGTTTGCTCCGCTCCAGCGATCCCAGTTGCCGGTCAGCGTGTCGAACACGAGCAGCGACGAGATCTCCGGGGCCAGCTCGTGCTGCGGTCCTTCCGGCGTCGCGCCCACGCGCAGCCACGCGCGCCATCGCGAGCGAAGCGGCTCCGCTTCCAGCGGGATGAACGACAGCCCGGTGATCCACGGCATCAGGGCGCCGCGCACCTTCCCGTCGTGGGCCGTAACCTCCGCATCGAAGAGCGTCTGCCCGTCCGCATTGCTCGCCGCACGAAGCGCAGTCGCAGGAAGCGAGACGAGCAGCGCCGTCGGAACGTTCGTGATGCCAAGCGCGCTCTGCAACCGAAACGCCGCGGCCTCGCTGCGGTACCGAAGACGCCCACGCGAAGACTCCGGCTTGAACGCGGCCACGCGCCCGTCATCGAAGGTGATCTTGTAGACGACGGAGGTGTGACCGATCGGCTTCGCGGATTTGATCGTCGCGTCGCCAAAATTGTCGGACGTCGAGGGGGAGGGTGAGGTCGAGGGGGAGGGTGAGGTCGAGGTCGAGGTCGAGGTCGAAGTCGTCGTCGATCCGCCTTTGCACGCCACGCTCACCGCGCTCGCCGCCATCGCGGCGATCAGGGCGTGTGCGAGCGCGCTATGCGAGGATGCGGTCACGGATGAACGCCGTTACTCGTTCGTTGACGAGCTCGGGTTGCTCGATGGCCGCGACGTGACTGCCGCCCTTCACCATCAGGAGCTCTGCCTTGGGGATCGTCTCCGCCATGTACTCGGAGAGCGCAGGGGGCGTGAACGTGTCCTTCTCTCCGGCGATGATGAGCACGGGAATGTCGATCTTCGCCATGTACTCTTCGGCGGTGTGATTGCCCGCCGCCCGAAGCATCTTCAGGAACATGGGAAAATCCACGTGGGTCATGTGCTTCAGGTATGGGAGCATGTCGTCCGCATGCACCTTGTCCGGATCGACGTCCCGCGCGCGCAGCGCAAGCTTCAACGCGACCTCAGGCGGGATGCGAGACCACAGCGCACGGACGATGTCCGGCTGCTTCTCCACGATGTCCATCAGCTTGGGCAGGATGAGGTCGAGCAGCGGCATGCCGCGAAACGACTGCGTCACCTTCCCGAAGCTCCCGCAGATCAGCACCAGCCCACGGACCTTGTCCGGGTACAGGTGGACCTCTTCCAGCGCGACCTGCGTCCCCATCGAGTGCCCCAGGATCACGCACGGCGGATCCGAGACATGCAGGCGCACGCTCCGAAGGTCAGCCGCGTGGGCGGGGATGTCGATGAGGTCCGGATTTTCGGGTGCACTGCTGCGCCCATGGCCCCGATAGTGCCAGTGCGTGAGCTGGAGCAGCTTCCCTACCTCGTCGTAGAGGTACTTCCAGATGAACCCGTCGCAAAGAATCCCGTCACAAAAGAACGCGGTAGGCGTGTTTGCGCCAGGCCCAATGGGATCAACGTGACCAACGGGATCAATGCGATCAACGCTCGGAACGCCGGCCGGGTGAACCGGCCTCGCCCTCACGAACAATCGTGTCCCGTCTGTTGCCGTCGCGAAGGAGTGCTCCTCATCCGCCGGGAAACCCGACGGCGGTGGAACACTGTGACTCTTCACGTTTCGCTCACGGCTCGTCGTCGTCGTCGGCGCCGTCGACTTCGTTGACGCTCGGAAGCTTCTTGATCTCCAGGCGGGAGATCTTCCAGGCACGCTGAACTACCCAAGAAAGCGAACGGTCGAGGCGCGCTGCCTCTTCTTTGATCTCCTGGAGCATCGATTCGGGGAAGTAGAGACTCTGCTTCCTCTTGTCGGTCTTGGAGCTCTCGCTGCGAAGGTTCGAAATCGAGTCCTTTTCTCCGCTCGCCACCGGGGGCCTCCTCTGTGTCAGGTCACGTATTCACACACGCGGAAGTCGCGCGCATGATTCAAGATATCAGGACTTCGCGACCCGGTGCGACAATTCTCGACCTTGCGCACGTTGTCGCGCGGCGGCCCGCAGATCCCCCTGAAAAAGGCCGAAAAAGGCGGAAAAAGGCGATACCTTTCCACCCGTGACTACCCCCCACCGCGGCTACCACGCTCTCCGGCGCGCTCTCCGGCTCGCACTTCCCGTAATTCTTGCGTTCGCGGGCGGAGTCGTCGTCGGCTCCGGTCGCGCGCATGCGACGAGCGAAGACAAGAGCCCCTACTCCGCGGTTGGTCAGCTCGGACGCGTGCTCGTGCTCGTGGAGAACGAGTACGTCGATCCCGTCGAGCGCGGCCGTCTCGTCGAGGGCGCCATCAAGGGCATGGTGACGGAGCTCGATCCGCACTCCGAGTACCTCCGCCCCGACGAGTGGAAGCAGTTCCACGGCGACACGGAAGGAAACTTCGGGGGCATCGGCATCGAGGTCGACGGTCGCGACGGCACGCTCACGGTCATCGCGCCCATCGAGGGCTCACCCGCGGATCGCGCGGGCATCCTCTCTGGTGACAAGGTCATCGGGGTGGATGGCGAGGACGCGCGCCATGCATCGCTCGACAAGCTGATGAAGCAGATGCGCGGCCAGGCCGGCACGCGCGTGAAGATCACGGTCCTGCGCGGCTCGGAGACGAGGGTCTTCGATCTCGTGCGCGAGGTCATCCATCTCTCCGCGGTGACCTCGAAGGCGCTCGAGGGCGGCGCGATCTACGTGCGCATCCGGCAGTTCCAGGAAGGCACGCACGCGGAGCTCATTCGCGAGGTCGGGAAGGCGCGGCGCGAAGCAGGAGGCCGCGTGCAGGGCGTCATCCTAGATCTTCGTCACAATCCGGGCGGTCTCGTCGACGAGGCCGCAGAGGTGTCCGACGAGTTCCTCGACGGCGGCATGATCTTCACCATGCGTCACCGCGGTCAGACCGTGGAGCAGGCGAAGGCACACTCGGGCGGCGCGCTCGTCGACATGCCGGTCATCGTGCTCGTGGACGAATGGAGCGCGAGCGCCTCCGAGCTCGTCACCGGCGCGCTGCAAGATCAGAAGCGAGGTGTCGTCGTGGGCCAGCCGACGTTTGGCAAGGGCAGCGTGCAGTCGATCCTCGATCTGCCTGGCGGCGCGGGGCTCAAGCTGACGACGGCGCGCTACTTCACCCCCTCGGGTCACGCGATCCAGGCGGACGGCATCCACCCAGACGTCGTCGTCGAGAAGGAGAACATCGGTCGACCTGCGTTCCGCGAAGGCGACATCGGCAACCACCTCTCCGCGGAAGGGCCGCAGGGCGGCGTGCCCTCGCAAGGGGCTCGCGATGCGGGCTCGATCCACGTCGAGCGGGACGGCGGTGACTACCCGGTGCAGGCCGCGCGCGACGTCCCGAAGGATCCGTCCACGTCCAAGGACTTCGTGCTGGCGCTCGGCTACAAGCTGCTGCGGCAGAAGATGGCTGGCAGGTAGTCAGCCTCCTCGGTCAGTCTCCTCAGTCAGTCTCCTCTGTCAGTCACCACGAAGCGCGACTGCCGCGTTGACCAGCGGCAGCAGCAGGAGCAGCGTGACGGCGACCAGCGAGTAGCTTGCCCAGGTCCAGTCAGCCGGCGGCCCCACGCGCGCGAGCGAGATGATCATCGTGATGATGCCGAGGAGCGCATGTCCGCGTGAGGGCGCCCGCCACACGAGCGCGCTGGCGGTGACACCGAGCATCGAGCAGCCGATCGCGATCGCGCTCTTCCAATTCCATGGCGCGGGGTTCCTGTAGAACCACCCGATCAGCGCCACCGTCGTGAGCCCGCTGAAGATCAGAAGAGCCATCGACGCGACGAAGACAGTGAGCTTTGAGGCTCCGCGATCGTTCACGATGAGCCCCGAGCATACACGAATTGGTCGAGGGACACCCTCGACGCTCCCGGATTATTGAAAGTTCGACGTGCCGTCGAAGCTTTCAATTCCCCCGCCGCCAAGCGCCCCCTGTCCACAGAGCTATCCACGGATCCGGATGGCGTACGTCAGCTTCACTACGTTCTTCAGGACGTTCGGCACGCGCTTGAAAAGGTTGATGGAAGGTGGCCGCTTCTCGACGACGCGCACGGGGATCTCGCGCATCTTGATTCCGCCTCGATCCGCGCGGATCACGAACTCGCTCGCGAAGACGTCCTTGTCGACCAGGCACGCACGCACGATGTCGAGCAGCGCGACGCGCCGGAACGCCTTGAGGCCGTGCGTGTCCGTGCCGCGGAAGCCGAGCATGATGCGAAGGATGGAGGAGTAGCCCATGCTCGCGAGGTGGCGGAACATGGGGCGGTCGTCGCTGGCGCCTTCCACGAGCTTGGAGCCGATGACCATGTCCGCGGCGCCGGACTCGAGGATCTCGATCGCGCGGCGATGGAAGTCAGCGTCGCAGAGGTCGATCTCGTCGCAGATGACCATCTCACCGCGGGCGAGCAGGATGCCCTGCTTCATGGCCTTGCCGTAGTTCGGCTCGCCCATGGAGATGATCTTCACCTGGCCGTTCGCCGGGTCGTTGTACTTCTGTGAGAGCTCCTCGCCGATCTCCACCGTGCGATCCTTCGAGCCGTTCTCGGCGAGGATGATCTCGTAGTTCCACCCGAGCGGCGCGAGGCGCTCGCGCAGGTCCACGACCGATGCGTGCAGGATCCCCTCTTCGTTGTAGACGGGGATGACGATGGATATGCGCGGGTCCGAGCTCACGACTAGCCGCTTTTATCCCCGTCTTTCCGAAACCTCCAGCCATATTTCAGGACGGATGCTAAGAGGCGGGCCATGCGAACGCGCACCACGCTCGTTGTTCTCTCCCTGGCTCTCGCCGCGTGCAACAGTGACCCATCTTCCGGCAAGAAGACCGAGGGCCCCAAGGTCAAGGAGGCGATCCCCGACAACATGGTCGTGAACGACTTCTTCCCGGAGAAGGGTGGCAAGGCGCGGCCCATCGTGGACGCCTCCATCGGGGAAGGCGGCATCGGCGGCATCGCCGCGGCCACGGGAGACGCTGGCGTCGGGGGCGCGGACGACGGGGACGACAATGCCGTCGTCGAGCGCAAGATCACCATGCTCGAGGCAGGCGCGGAGCCCCGCTCACCGAAGCGCTATGCGTTCAAGACGCAAAGCGAGGCGCGCAAGGTCACGATGGCCGTGAAGAGCCTGCGCGAGGGCCAGGGCCAGAAGCAGGAAGACGCGCAGCCGCTGACCACCGTCAACATGCTCTTCACGCTCAAGGGCCAGAATGCCGGCGCGTTCCAGTACGACGCGCTGATCAAGAACGTGGACCTGGATCTCCCGGCGAACGCGGACAAGCGTCAGGTCGCGCAGGCGAAGCAGGCGCTCGAGGCGCTGAAGGGCATCAAGGCGCAGATCAGCGTCACGGCGCGCGGCAGCATCGGCGAGGCCAAGTTCGAGTCCGACAAGCTCCCGCGCGGCGCCGCCGAGCAGATCATGCCGCTCTTCTCGCAGGTGTTCGAGTTCATCGTGGCGCCGCTGCCCGAAGAGGCGATCGGCGTGGGCGCGAAGTGGCAAGAGATCACGGACGGCGCGGACCGCGGCATTCGCTCGAAGGTGACCGCCATCTACACGCTGAAGGAGTGGAACGCGGAGGGCGGCGTGATCGACGCCGAGGTGAAGCGCTCCGCCCCGCGTCAGACCGTCCAGGATCCGCGCATGCCGGGCGCGAGCATCCGCCTCGAGGGCAAGGGCACCTACCACTTCGAAGTGAAGACGAACGGGCTCGTCCAGAGGGCGAGCGGCGAAAACAACACGGTCCTCAACATCGAAGCGCCCGGACCTTCCGGAAAGCTGGAGCCGGCGCTCACCGAGACCACCTCCGTGAAGCACAGCGTCGAGATGCCGGCGTCCGGTGCTCCCGCCGCGCCCGGCCATTGACCTGCCTGGCCACTGACCTGCACCGCCTGCACCGCCTGCACCGCCTGCACTGCCGTCTAATGCCATGGACCGGTCTGCCATCGGCCCACTGACCATTGACGGCGCGTCAGGGTTGGGCAAGAACGAACTCCTCACAGCGTAGCGAAGGAGTCGGCTCATGGCGGAAGGCTTGAACAAGGTGTTGCTTCTCGGAAACCTCGGCGCCGATCCGGAGCTGAAGGTCACGGCGGGAGGTCAGGCGATCCTGAAGCTTCGCCTGGCGACGACCGAGTCGTACCTGGACAAGAGCAACACACGCCAAGAGCGCACCGAGTGGCACTCCATCACCGTATGGGGCAAGCGCGGCGAGGCGCTCTCGCGCATCCTTGCGAAGGGTTCCTCCATCTTCGTGGAGGGCGGGATTCGCACGTCGAGCTACGAGAAGGACGGCGAGAAGCGCTATCGCACCGAGATCGTCGCCAACAACATCATCCTTGCGGGCCGCGGTCGCGGCGCGGGAGCAGGCGCGGGCGGTGGTGATTTCGAAGAGGGCGGCGGAGGCGGACGTCCCAGCGGTCCCAGCGGTGGTGGCGGGCGTCCCAGCGGCGGTGGCGGACGTCCCAGCGGCGGTGGTGGTGGCGGTGGTGGTGGTGGTGGTGGTGGCAACAGCGATCGCGCGCCGGCCTCCGAAGCCCCCCCGCCTGACGACTTTGGCTACGGGTCCGGCGGCGGCGACGACGAAATTCCTTTTTGAACGCCGTCATTCTCGATTCCCGTCACCGCTTCGGTTGGCATCAGGCCTAGCCAGGCGTCGCTCTTCGGCGTCATGAAGACCTTCGTGTAGACCCACTCGTTGAGCGGCGTGAGCGCGACGTTCTTCTGCACGCTCAGGTGATTGTGGATTGCTCCGTGGAACGCGTACTCGTTGCGCGCACTCTCTTCGGCCAGGCGCTGCTCGAACCGCGCGAGGTGCTTCTCGATCGCCGCGTCGGACAGCGGAGCGGCGTCTGGCTTGTCGAAGTCGCGTGGGTGCTTCGACTTCGCGAACGCGCGGCTGACCGGATCGAGCTTGTCGACGGGCAGCTGCTTCGTGATCGGGTCCCAGCCGTCCCACGGCGAGTACGTGTGGATCTCGGGCTGCATGAGCGTCAGCGGCGGTGCCTCGGTGTCGGCCTTGGAGACCGTGAGCTGATTGACGAGCGCCGCCGGCATGCTGCTCCACAGCGCGTCGGGCCATTTCGTGTAGCCAACGGTGCTCGGGAGTCGCGCCTCCTTCAGCTGCTCACCGTAGGTGTCGCCGTAGGACTTCAAGAGGAGCTTGCGCCACCGCGCGGTGAGCTTCCACACCATCTGCTCGTGGTGCTTCGCGATGAGCTTCTGCGACTCGTCGTCCGTGAGCGCGGCGCTCTTCTTCGCGAGCTCGAGGCTCTCCGTGAGCCCGCGCACGAACGCCGTGGGACCGTAGAGGCCGGGCAGCGCGTCGACGACGCGGCCCTCGGAGTCGAGGACATAGTGGATGCTGTTGCCGGTGATGGTGCGCGTGATCTTCCTGCCGTCGCCGAAGTCGATGCTGATCTCGGGGACGGGGCGCTCGCTCTCCCAGTGCAGCACATATGTGTCGCGGAGGAACGCCGACACGCGCGGGTTTGCATAGAGCACGATCCGGAAGAGGCGGCTGTTCGCGCAAGAGAGCTCCTTGTCGAGCTGCCCGAGCAATCGAAGGGAGAGGATCGGGCGCCCGCTGCGCTTCGCCTCGGCCTTCGCCTCCGCGAGGTCCGTGTACCAGAAGAGGCGCGAAGTGTAGGCATCGCGCTGCATCGCGACGTGGTCGATCTCCTCGCGCAGTCGTGCGATCTCCGGCGCGTCAGCGTTCGCTGCGACCAGCCGATCGTGCTCTGCGAGCAACCTCTGGAGCCGCTCCGGGCTGCGAGGCTCCATCGGTGTCGCCGCCGCCCCGTTCCTGGCCGCGAGCTCGGGCGCCGCGGACTGAAGAGTCGCGGGGGTGAGCGTGGTCGTGTCGGTCTGTTCCGAGTCCGGTCCGCACGCGAGGAGGGCGAGGGCGAGGGCAGAAGCTGCAAGCTTTCGCATGTCGGATCGAACGCCCAGCGACAGAAATGCAATCCGTCGAGGTGGAGGTGGAGGTCGAGGCGCCGGTTTTGGCCGTGATCTTGCTGATTTCTGGTCGGGGCCTTGAAATGGCCGCTTTCAAGGACTAGGTTGCGCCTCCCCCTCCTATCTTCGGAGAGGAACTGGAGCGAGTCATGAAAGAAGGAATTCACCCCGAGTACCCCGCCGCTGCCGTCTCGTGCGCGTGCGGCAACAGCTTCGTCACCCGCTCCACGCGCGGTGATTTCCAGGTCGACGTCTGCGGCGCCTGCCACCCGTTCTACACGGGCACGCAGAAGCTCATCGACGCCGCGGGTCGCGTCGACAAGTTCCGCAAGCGCTACGCCGGCAACGCAGCCAAGGACGCAGCCAAGGCCGCTGCCGCGACCGAAGCCGCCGCCGCCGCGGCCGAACTGAAGGCCTGAGGCCCACCGCCTCGACCGGCTCGCCCGCCTGGTGGCACCGCCTGCCGGCACTGCACGAGGCACACTGAAGGAGCCTGCGAGTCGCCCGCGTGCGATTCCGCAGGCTCGCCTTCGTTTGGTCCCAAAAGGTCTTATACTGAAAGTCGATGAGCGAAGAGAAGGCCAGCCCAGACCGTGAGCCCGCCGCGAAGACGCCGCAGAAGCCGTACATCGGCGGACAGGCGCTGCTCGAGGGCGTGATGATGCGCTCGCCGGCGTCGCTCGCGATGGTCGTGCGCCGTCGTGATGGGTCGCTGCACGTCCGCGAGCGGCCCGTGAAGGACTATCGCCGCGGGATCGCCAAGGTGCCGCTCATTCGCGGCGTCGGCTCGTTCGTGGAGTCGCTTCGCATCGGTCACGAGGCGCTGCGCTTCTCCGCCGAGCAGCTCGAGAAGGACATGGAGGCGACCGAGCGCGAGAACGCAGCGACGTCGGTCGCCAAGATCGTCGCGGAGGCGAAGGAAACGGCAGCTGCCAAGACCGGGGCCGGCGCCGCCAGCAAGGTGAAGAGCGCAGCGCAGACGTTGATGACGTTGATCGGCAGCGCGGTGAACACGGCCGCCACCTTTGGTGCGACGTTCAACTTTGGTCTCACCACGCTCCTCACGTCTTCAGATTCCGACGCCGACTCCGACTCCCACTCGAACTCGGGCTCCGGCTCTGGCGCCGCATCTTCAGGGTCGGGGCGCGGCGAGAAGAAGTCCGGCGGCATGGGCTTCGTGCTCGTGATCATGGTGCTCTTCATCTGGGCGCTCCCGCAGATCGCGGCGGCGCTCGCGAAGCGCGCGTTTCACCTGGAGGCAAACGTGCAGTCGCCGGCCTTCCAGGCCATCACCGGCGCCTTCAAGCTCACCATCGTGATCGGCTACATGCTGCTGATTCGCCGCACGGAGATGGTGCGGCGCATGTTCCAGTACCACGGTGCCGAGCACAAGACGATCAGCTGCTACGAGGCCGAGGAGGCGCTCACCGTCGAGAACGCACGCGCGAAGACCACGCTCCATCCGCGCTGCGGCACCACATTCCTCGTCATGGTGGCCCTGGTCTCCGTGCTCGTGTTCACTGGCCTCGGCGCGGTGCTCCCCAAGATCGACACCGGGAGCGCGGTGAAGGACAACATCATCTTCTTCTTCGTGAAGCTCCCGTTTATACCGGTTATCGCGGGCCTCACGTTCGAGCTCCAGCGCTTCTTCGCGCGGTACTGCACCACGGGGCCGCTGCGTGCGCTGCTCTGGCCGGGCTTCCTCGTCCAGAAGATCACCACCATCGAGCCCGACGACGAACAGCTGGAGGTGGCGCTTGCGTCTCTCCGCGCCACGCTCTTCCGCGAGAAGGGCGAGCAATCCGCGTCCAGCAGCGATGTGCGCTTCCCGACGTACGAGTCCATCGTCACGGCCTCGCGTCTCCGCAAGGCCGCGTGAAGACCTGAGGAGCACGCGTGCTACCGATCGACAAGCTGGAGCACCTCGCGCGGCGATATGCCGACCTCGACGAGCTCATGTGCAAGCCAGACGTGCTCGCCAACTCCAAGGAGCTGCAGAAGCTGAACAAGGAGCGCACCGATCTGGAGCCGCTCGTCCAGAGCTTCGCGCGCTACCTCGACGTGGAGAAGAAGCTCACGGAGGGCGCCGCCGCACTGTCCGATCCAGAGCTGCGCGAGCTCGCCGAGATGGAGATCGCGGAGCTCGGCCCCGAGAAGGCGAACCTGGAACGCGCGATCGAGCTCCTTCTGCTGCCGAAGGATCCCAACGACGCGAAGAACACCATCCTGGAGATCCGGAGCGGTGAAGGCGGCGAAGAGGCCGCGCTGTTCGCCGCGGACCTGTACCGCATGTACGCGCGCTACGCAGAGACGAAGAGCTGGAAGCTCGAGGTGCTCTCCATGTCCGACGCCGCAGCGGGTGGCTACAAGGAGGTGATCGCGCTCGTCACCGGCAAGGACGTCTACTCGCACATGCGCTTCGAGGGCGGCGTGCACCGCGTGCAGCGCGTCCCCAAGACGGAGACGCAGGGCCGCATCCACACGTCCACCGCCACGGTTGCCGTGCTCCCCGAAGCAGAAGACGTGGACGTCCACATCGACGACAAGGATCTCGAGGTCTCCATCGCGGCCAGCGGCGGACCGGGCGGGCAGGGCGTCAACACCACGAACAGCGCCGTGCAGATCCTCCACAAGCCCAGCGGCCTCATCGTCAAATGCCAGGACGAGCGCTCGCAGCTGAAGAACAAGGCGAAGGCGCTCAAGGTGCTGAAGAGCAGGCTCCTCGACATCGAGCGCGAGAAGCAGGACGCCGCAGTCTCGGCCGAGCGTCGCGGCATGGTCGGCACCGGCGAACGCAGCCAGAAGATCCGCACCTACAACTATGCGCAGAACCGGGTGAGCGACCACCGCATCCGGCTCACGTTGAACAAGCTCGATCGCGTGATCGAGGGGGATCTCGAGGAGCTCATCTCCGCGCTGCGCATGCATCGGCAGGCCGCGCTCCTCGAGTCCACGCTCGGTATCAAGCGCGACGTCGCGCAGGCGGGAATGGGCGCAGAGGACGCGGACGCGTGACCCTGCGCGAGAGCAACACGCCGGACACGGAGGCGCTCACGCTCGCGATGGCAGTGGCGCCCACCGCCTACTCCCGCAACAAGATGTTCGCGCTCTTCGCGGATCCACGGGTCATGAGGGCGCGCTCTCGGGCACGGCTGGTACGCGCGCTCGCCAGGGATCTCGGCCGTGCACCCGATGCATGCGTGTCGCGACAGAAGGTGGGGGCAGACCGCGTCGCGCTCACCGTCCGCATCGAGAGTATGCAATATACACGTAACGTGGAGCTCTCCCTCGCGGAGGTGTCGGCGCTCTCGTTCCTCTGCGACCGCCAGAAGACCCGTGCGCTCCCATGCGAACCGCACGATCGCGCGCTGGTGGAGAGCGTGCTCTCCCGCCTGGCCGCCGGGCTTCTCTCCTGAATCAATGCGCCATGAGGGTGCGGCGGTATTCGGTGGGGCTCATGCCCATGTAGCGCTTGAACACCTTGGCTAGCGCGTCCTCGTCCGAGTAGCCGACGTGCTCGGCGACCTGGGTCGTGCTGAGGGCGTTGTTCTTGCGCAAGAGGTCTGCGGCCACGAGCGCGCGCCACCGAGCTACATACTTCGCGGGCGGCTCACCCACCAGCTTCGAGAACGTGTCGAAGAACCGCGTGCGCGACATGCCGACGCGCGTGGCCAGCTCCGCGGCGGTCCAGTCAGCGGATGGCTCGGTGTGCACGAGCGCAAGCGCCTTGCCGATGCGAGGGTCGCGCGCGGCCGCGAAGAGCCCCGAAGGTCTTTCGTCCTGGCTCGGTCCGGATGCGCGTGCCTCCGCGGCGGCCTCGGTCAGCGCATTCACGAACAGCGAGTCCGCCAGGCTCACGATCTCGCTGCCAGGCTCGCTCCCCGAAAGGCCCTCGGCGATGAGCGACATCGTGGCGGACGACCAGCGGCGTCGCGCATCGGAGCGCGCGCGTCCGACCAGTACGGGCGGCAGCAGCTCGACGACGGAAGCGTGCGCGGGATGATCGAGCCGGAACGTGCCGCACACGAGGCGCGTCTCGTCGCCCGTCTTCCCCATCTCGAAGATCGGCGTCGCGCCGTCGCGCCGCATCGGCACGTCGGTCACGCGGATGACGCTCGCGTCCTTGGCGCTCACCATCCGGTGCTCGCAGCCGCGGGTGAAGATCACCACGTCGCCTTCGTGCAGCTCGATGAGCTCCTTGTCTGCCTCGCGCGCGACGAAGCACGACCCCGCGGACACGCCATGGAAGATCATCTTGCCGGTGCTGGAGCTGCCGATGACGCCCCACCTACCGCGGAAATGCGAGCGCGAGAGGAAGGCGCTCACGAGGCGGAGAGAACGGAGCACGGTGTTGAATCCTTCGTCCACACCACGATGATAGTCCACGAAGCGGGCGGCGAACGCGGTCGGGACGATTGAACGGATCCCCGGGACGGCCAGGGGCTTTCAACAAGCCCTTCGCGAGTCAGGATGTGCAGTGGAGGTTCTGCACATGAACAATCGCTCTTTCGTCACTGTCTTCGCGCTTCTCGCCGTCGGCTGCTCCTCGTCCTCGTCGGGGACACCGGTCGGCAACACGGACACGGATGCGGGACACGTCACTGCAGACTCGGGGGCGTCCCAGGAACAGGGCACCGACGCTGGCAGCACGGGCACCGCGGACGCCTCCGATGCGGGAACGCACGTCGCGGTTCCCTCCGCGGTCCTGATCGTCGGAACGCTGGCGGATGCGGACCTGACCGTCGCGCAGGGGAAGCACGACCCGGTCGCCAAGGGCGGCGAGGGGACGTCGAAGATGCTGGGCGACGTGGCGCACACCGTGATGCTGGGCACGGCGCTCCTCGGCACGCAGCAGAACCGGTTCGTCGCGTTCGATCGCTGGAGCGACGGCGCCAACATCGACGCCTTCTACGGCAGCAAGGATTTCCAGAACGCGCTCGGACCGCTGTTCTCGGCGCCGCCGTCGGTCAACGTGTTCGTCGCGCAGCCCGGCTGGTCCACATACGGTACGCCGGACTCTGCGAATGCCACGGACCCGCACTACTGGGTGCTCGTGCGCGGCAAGATGAAGTCCGCCGACCCGAAGGTGAACCAGGCAACGCACGACGGGATCGCGTCGCAGGCCGCGCCGCAAGCCAAGGCTGCGGGCGACGTCGCGCACGTCGTCTACACCGGGCGCGATGACGTCCAGCAGTTCCTCGCAGTCGACGTCTGGCCGGACTCCACCAACATCGAGGCCTTCTACGGCAACCCCAACGTGCAGATGGCGTTCGGCCAGCTCTTCGACGGCATCCCTACGATCGCCGTCTACTCGTCGACCCACTGGTACCAGTGGTGAGCTTCCGCCAGTGATCAGTGATTCAGTGAATGCCGCCGCCGCCACACTGGTTGGGCGTGCCGCCACCGCCGCAGGTCTGCCCGTTGGGGCACATGCCGCAGTCGAGGGCGCCGCCGCAACCGTCGGCGACAATGCCGCACGTCGCACCTGCATCCTTGCACGAGCGCGGCGTGCACATCGGTGCGCCGCACTGGCCCGGCGTTCCGCCGCCACCGCACGTCTGACCCATGGGGCACGTGCCGCACTGGAGCAGGTTGCCGCAGCCGTCCGCAGCCGGACCGCACGCGATGCCCTGAGCCATACAGGTCGTTGCCGAGCAGGAGTTGGAGCCGCACATGCTGGGGCCCGCGCCGCCGCAGGTGAGACCCATGCCGCACGTGCCGCAGTCGACCGTTGCACCGCAGCCGTCAGGGATGCTTCCGCACATGCCCATCTTGCAAGTCGCCTTGGTGCACGGCGGAGTCACGCACTTCGCGGGGGCGCCTTGGCAGACCTGGCCTGCCGGGCAGACGCCGCAGCTCTGCTGTCCGCCGCAGCCGTCGGTGGCGGGGCCGCAGGTCTGAGCGCCGCAGCCGATCATCGTGCACGTCGGCGGTGTGACCACGATCGGCTTGATGCACGACGTGAGGTCGAACAGCATGTACGCGAGGACCTTCTCCTGGGGAGTGAACGTGGTGCTCACGCACTCGTTCGGGAAGTTCGTCGTGGCGCTGCTGGTATCGCCGGAGACGTGGAAGTCGGAGAAGATGACGCGCCCGCACTGCGTCGCCTGGTTGAACGGCGTATTGAATGCGTAGTGGAACACAGGCGTGCCCTTCGCACCGGGGCTGTACTCCGTGATGTACGGAGTAGCGCCGGCTGCGGCCGGCAGGAAGGCGTCGTAGCGCGGTTGGCTGATGCTGACGCGATCGGGTGCGCCCGTCACGGGGGTCGCCGCGCACTTGGGATTGGAGGAGGCAACGTTGCAGAGCGCGTTGACGCCCGTCGCGTTGAGCCACTTGTCGAACGTGCCGCCAGCGACCGTCGTGCTGACGAGGCCGTCGTCCGGGTCGGCTGTGCCGACGCCCAGGCCGTTCTTGGGGCTCCACTGCACTGACGTGCCCCACGTGGAGCTGTAGAGGTTTGCGGCGGGCGAGGCCACGTCGTAGAGCCACGTGTAGTTGAAGTGCGTCGCGAACACGCGGCCGCCTTCGTTAGCGTAGTTGTACGCAGCGGTGCGCGCTGCCGTGATCTTGTCCGTGGGACCACCAGGGCATGCAAAGAGGAGCGCGTCGTACTTCTCCATCTGCGCCTGCGTGGCGACGAGCGAGCTGACGCTCGGCGTGCTGCCGTTGATGCGCGCGCCGGCAGTGCCGCCGCTCTCGTCATCCTGGTAGAGCTGGATGCGTCCGGTGCCGCCGGGGTTCGTGAACTGCGTGTCGAGGATGCCCATCTTGCGGAAGACGCACTCGAGCGGGTCGATGTAGCCAGTGGAGAGCGCGAACAGCGGGATGTTGTCCATCGCGCCGCTCTCGGCCTGCTTGGTCGGCATGCGGATGGTGCCCGCGGTCTGCGCGGCAGTCGTGCACTTCGTGACCGCAGGGATGGTGACGATCTTGCGCCAGCGACCCATCTGAACGACGAGCGGGAAGGACACACCAGCGGGAACGTTGCTCAGGCTGAACGAGCCGTCGAAGTCAGTGACGGCGTTGACGAGCGGGGCCCCGCTTGCAGTGCCGTTGCACGTGTCGCAGGTGCCGCCGGCCACACCGTCCGTGAAGGCGGTGACGCCGTACGGGTAGGCCAGCGAGCCGTTCGGGACGTAGACGACCGCGCCGGGTAGCGGCAGAGTGCCGTTCGGCGCGAACACCTTGCCGGTGATCGTCGTCTGCGAGTTTATCGGGCACACGGCCTGGTTGAGACAGAAGTTCACGCACGTGCCGGCGTCGAGGCCGCCGCCCGTGCCGCACTTGTTCGAGCCGCCGCCGCCGCAGAAGCCGACCGCGCAGCCCGCGTTCGCCATGCTGCCGCCGCAGTCGAGCAAGCCGCCGCAGCCATCGGCGACGTAGCCGCAGTTCGCGCCAGCGGCCGCGCACGTGGTCTTCACGCACGCGGGAGCGCCGCACATGCTGGCGACGCCACCACCACCGCAGCTCTGGCCCGCGGCGCAGCCGCCGCAGGTAAGGATGCCGCCGCAACCGTCCGCGACCGGACCGCACTCATTCGCGACGCACACAGTCCGCGGTGCGCAGATGCCGCCGTCGGGGAGGACCGACATGCCGCCGTCGTTGATCAGACCGCCGCCGCACTGGCTCGGGCCGCCACCGCCGCAGAACTGCGGGACGGGGCAGGTGCCGCAGTTGGCGAGCGTGCCGCCACAACCGTCACCCGCAGGTCCGCACGCGACCTTCTGCTGTGCACACGTGCGCGGGACGCAGCCTGCCGTGCCGCCGCAGACGCTGGCCTTGCCACCGCCACCGCAGGTCTCGGGCACGGTACATGTGCCGCACTGGATCTTGCCGCCACATCCATCACCCGCAGGGCCGCAGTTGATGCCGAGGTCCTTGCATGTGAGTGCCTTGCACGAGCCGCTTCCGCTGCCGGTTTTGCCGCCATCTTTGCCGGTGCCGAAGCCCGTGGGGAGGCCGCCTTCGGACTCGTCGATGCCGGAATCGAACCCGTCACCGCCCGCGAACTGGCTTCCGTCGCCGGAGCCGCACGACGCAGCCGCGATGCCCACTCCAATCAACGCCAGCGAGCCAAGCAAAAGCTGCAGCTTCATGAAACCTCCGTTGCCCAGCGCGCAAGGCCCTCGACTCGCACGCAGTGAGCTAATTCTTCTCATACTACACGAAAATTACGGCCGCGTTGGCGTCAATTGGGACAACCCGATCCCGTTCTTGATCTCGGCATTGCTATCCGTGGCGGGCCAGGGCTATGTACCGCGACGATGACTCGCCGCTGGCTCACGCTCGGTCTCCTGGTTTTCGCCCCGTTCGCCGTCCTCGTTGCTTGCAGCAGCAGCAA
Source organism: Myxococcales bacterium (assembly GCA_025355005.1). GTDB lineage: Bacteria > Myxococcota_A > Polyangia > Polyangiales > Polyangiaceae > JANXLV01. The sequence continues at coordinate 26,774 of JANXLV010000196.1, forward strand.
CAACAACGGTGGCAACTCCGATGGCGGCGCTGACGGCAGCGGCGGTATCGTGGCCGCGTGCGGCGCCTGCACCGCGAACGCCGAGTGCGCCGGTTCTGGCTTTGCGTGCGCCGGCTCCGTGTGCACCAAGCAGTGCAGCATCGACACGGACTGCGCGGGCATCGGCCCCGCTGCATGTGACCAGGGCGTCTGCGGCTGCAAGGGCCACACGACCCCCATCTGCGGCGCGTGCACCTCCACCACCGACTGCGTCACCGGCGCGCGATGTCTGCTGGGTACGTGCAAGCCCGAGACCACGCAGGCCACCTGCAGCGCGACCAACGCGTGCAAGGCGCCGCTCCAGTGCGATCCGGACCTGGGCTGCATCTGCGCCGCCGCCGGGACGGTCGACGGAGGGCAGGGCGCGGGCAGCGGCCTCGTGACCGTGGTCTGCCAGGGCGCGGTCACGGATGCAGGCGCGATGAGCACCTTCGGGAGCTGCGCCGGAAGCGCGTCGTTCAACACCGGCTTCGCGCCTGGCACCGGCTACACCGTCACCACCACCGCCGTGAACGCGTCGATCACCGAGATCGCGTACTCCGGCAAGGTCGCGGCCGTGCCGACGGCGCTCTCCGCGGGCGAGATCTCCTTCACGGGACCCGCCAGCACGCTGAACATGCCGCCTGACTCCAAGAATGCGTACGCGGCGACGTCGGGACTTCCGCTCGGCGTCATCGGCGACACGGTGACCATCGCGGCAGCTGGCGCAGCCATCCCGAAGTTCTCGTCGATGCTGGCGCTGCCGCCCATCGCCTCGCTGTCCAGCCCGATACAGCCGTCGGCAGGCGCCCCGCTGGTGCTCGATCACACGATGCCGCTCACGGTCATCGCGTCGAGCGCGACGGACGGGAAGCTCGTCGTGATCCTCACGTCGGCGAAGAGCGCTTCGGCCCTTGTCGTCCTTCGCGGCGAAGGGCAGGTCATGGGCGGCTCGGGCGGGGTGACGTTCCCGGCGGCGGCCCTCGCGCTCTTGCCCACGGGCGCAGGCGGCACGATCCAGATGTACATGGCGAACGACGCAACGGTGATCTCCGGCGGCACGCCGATCAAGATCACGGTCGCCTCGCAGCTCTACGACGGCAACGGAGATCCCGTCTTCGCGTTGACGCCGCTCACCGTGCAGTGACAAGCGCACGAGCGCACGAGCGCCTCAGAGCGCGGCGCGGAAGGCCAGTGAGGGCGCGTGGAAGATGTCGAACGAGCCGAAGTCCGCCGACAGCGCGCGGCCGGCGTTCGTGTCCGTGACGTTCACCTTCGAGTAGATGAGATCTGCGTGGTACTGGATGCGAAGGTCCGCGCGAACGCGGAAGCCGCGTGGCAAGAGGCGGATGCGAAGACCTGCGCCTGCGCCCGCGTTGACCGCCCATGCGAGGTCGTGATCGTTGAGGCGGTTGGCCTCGGTGTCCGCGACCGTGCCGTCCTTCAAGAAGTAGAACTTGGTCGGGCCAGCGCCGCCCGCGAGGTAGAGGTCGAGGAACGGTGAGAAGCGCGGTCCGTCGCCCTGGCCGAAGCGCGCGGAGACCGCCGCCATCCAGAACTGCGAGTTGACGTTCTGCGGAGGGGTCTCGCGGAAGTAGGTGAAGTGCTGTTCGCCTGCGACGGTCGACGTGTCCTGCAGCTCGTAGACGATGCGCGGAAGCGTGTAGTTTACATATCGCCCGCCCACGACGAGCTCCTCGGTGTACGCGCGGAACGAGTCATCCGTGATGAGCCAGAGGAGGTCGTAGCCGACATCCGTCTGCATGTACTTCAGCTGCAGCGGCGAGGAGAACACCGTCGTCGAGATGTCCTGGGCCTTCACCTGGTGCAGCTCACCCGCCGTGAACGTGGCGATCTTCACGCTGGTGCGAATGCCCAGGAGCCCGAGCCCCGCGTCGATGACGTCGCTGGCAATGCCCGTGATGCCGAGCTGCTTGGTGAGAGAGCTGTTCTCGACGGTGCCGCCGCTCTTCCAGACGCGGTCGGTCGAATACCCAAAGCCAAGGTCCGCCGCGCCGGGCAAGCGGATCCAGTCGAGCACGACATCCAGGCGCGCGCTCGCGAGCACGATAGGCTGGATGCGGTAGTCGAGCTTGTAATTGCGGCCGCGGTAGTCGTACGAGTTCTTCTGGTCGCCCGACTTGTCCGACGTGCCGATGCTGGAGAAGATGAACGCATCCGCGCCCGCTTTCAGATCGATACGGAACGAGTCCAGCGTGATGCCGACAACCTGGTCGACGACGCTCTCGCGCAGCTCGAAGCCGGGGCTCTTGTCCGTGGTGGTCTTGAACGCGGCGGCCAGCTTTCCGGTCATGTCGTCGAGCAGGGCGGCCTGCTTCGTCATCGACTCCTTGATGCCCTTCACGTTCGAGGGCATGTCGTAGACCGTCTTCGCGATCTTGAGGTTCGACTTGTACATCAGGTCGCGCGGCGCGGTGGGGATGCCGCGGACGGCCTGGATGATGATGATGGGGATCATCGCCAGCGCCTCGAGCTCGATGCGGAACGCGACGCTGATGGCGTAGAACGCGTCGCGCGCGATCTGCTCCTTCTCGCCGCCCGCGAGCTTCGCGTCCTCGGTGAGGTTCACCGCGTCCTGGTTCACGAGGTCGCTGGTGCGAGTGACCTCACCGCGGGCGCGCGCGACCTTGTCGTTGGCCGCAGCCATGACCGGAGCGTGCGCCTTGCGCTGCTGCTCGTTCATGCGCGTGTCCTCGGACTGGACCTTGTCGTGCTCCTCCACTGCCGCGGCGAGGTCGAGGCCCGCCTTGTGGTAGAGGGCCCAGTGCGCCTTGATGTCCTTCGTGCGCGGCGAGAGCGCGCCGAGCGCGTCGAAGAGCGACGGGTACTTCGCCTTGTCCGGCGTGGGCCCGTACTCGCGCAGGGTCTGCTCGATGTGCATCCGGTAGCACTTGATGATCGGGATCTCGACGTGGTCGAGGCCCTTGTATGGGAAGCGATCGCGCAGGTCGTCCCGGATCTGGTGGTACTCACCATCCGTCATGGGCAGGCGTCGGGGCCACAGATCGCCAGGCGTGTAGTTGGTGCCAGAGAGGATGCGGTCCACGAGCTCCAGCGTGACGACGAGGTCCTCGACGCGGTCGATCGCGACCTTGATGTTGGGTTCTTCATCCGCGTAGGCGCGGTAGGCGCGAACGTTCTGCGTGACGCCACCACAGCCCAACGCACCGAGCGCGAACAAGAGGAGCGACATCACGGCCGCCGCGCGCCCGACCCTGCGGAGAGTTCCCCGTTCCTTCAGTTCCATGGCGTGCCCCTCAACCCGGCGGCCACGTGAGCTTCCGCCCAGCGAGCACATGGATGTGGAGGTGGAAAACGCTCTGCCCCGCATCCGTCCCATTGTTGACGACAGTTCGGTACCCCGCATTCAAAAGGTCGAGCTTTTCTGCCACAGCGCGGGCCATCAGCAGCAGCCGACCCAAGAGCGCCTGGTCCGCCTCGGTCGCCTCGCTGAGTGAGACAATGTGCTTCTTCGGGATGACGAGCACGTGCGTCGGCGCAGCAGCGTTGATGTCGCGGAAAGCGACGGCATGTTCGTCCTCGAGCACGATGTTCGCTTTGATCTCGTGCTGAGCGATCTTACAGAACAAGCACATCGGCCGATTACACAGGTTTGTGCGGCTTTTCGCAACGACTCCTGCGACGATAGACAGCGTAACCTTCCGCCCCGCCGGACGTAGACATCCACAGGCTGGGGAGCGGGGGACGGGTCCGGAGACTCAGATGCACGACACCGACACCTTGCGTCTCGTCGGCACAACCATCGATGGGAAGTACCACATCGACGCCATCGCCGGCGCGGGCGGTGCTGCGACGGTGTATCGCGCGACCCATGTGACCTGGGGCCGGACCGTCGCGGTGAAGGTGATCCGCAACCTCAGCACCATGAAGGAGTCTGCGCGGCCCGAGGTCCTTGCGAAGCTCGTGGTCGAGGCAGAGCTCCTTGCCTCCCTGTCCGAGCAGACAGCAGCCATCGTGCAGGCCTACGACATCGGCACACTGACGACCGCCGCGGGCGACTGGGCTCCGTACCTCGTGCTGTCGTGGCTCTCCGGCGCCACGCTCGAGGCGGTTCTCGACGAGGAGGAGCAGGCGGGGCTCGCGCCGCGCTCGCTCGCGCAGGCAGCGGTGCTGCTCACGCCGGCCGCGAACGCGCTAGCACTGGCTCATGCGCGCGGCATCGCCCACCGCGACATCAAGCCGGGCAATCTGTTCGTGACGGGTGCGCCGCGGGGGATCGATGCGTCGATCAAGGTGCTCGATTTCGGTATCGCCAAGGTCGTCGCCGATGCGAAGAGCCTCGAGGGCTTCAACTCGACCCTCGCTGACCTCACGTCGTTCACGCCTGCGTATGGTGCGCCGGAGCAGTTCTCCAAGGCGGTCGGACCGACGGGACCATGGACGGATGTGTATGGTCTGGCGCTGGTCGTGCTCGAGGTGGCGGTGGGGCGCGGGCTCGCCACCGGAGACGACATCGGGCAGCTGGCCTACGCGACCACGCGCGCATCGGTGAGGCCCACGCCGCGGCAGTTGGGCATGGCGGTGACGGACGAGGTCGAGGCCGTGATGGCACGAGCGCTCGCGGTTCGAATCGCAGACCGGTACGAGAACGTCGGCGCATTCTGGGCAGCGCTCACCGGCGCGCTGGGTGTCGACGCGTCCGCGCTTCCGTCGTCGCTCTCACGCGTCTCGATCGCAGATGGTCCGCGGTCTTCCCGCCGCCGCGTCCCGCTGGCGATCGAGAGCGCGGCGACGCTTCCCGTGCAGGTCCCGGACGTGCCCGAGACACCGCCGTCGGCGCCCGGCACGGAGACTCCGGGTGCGCGTCGTCGGCCACGAAGGTGGGTCATTCCGGCGTCGCTCGTGGGGTTGACGTTCACGGCGGGTGCTCTGGCCACGCTCGTGCACCTCGCGCGCGCAACGCCGCACGCCCAGCCGATCTCCAGCGCCGCGAGCGCAGTCGTTGCTGCGCCGCCGGTCTCCGTGCCGCCCGGCTGCCCTTTTGGAATGGTGATGGTCAGCGGCGGCAAGTTCTTCATGGGCTCCGACGACGCGGACGCGATGCCGCAGGAGAAGCCGCAGCACAAGGTGATCTTGCATGCATACTGCATCGATCGCACCGAGGTGACCCTTGCGGCCTACAAGAGCTGCAGCGACACGGGCGGATGCAAGCGTGCCGGCGTCAGCAACACGTGGCCGGGGATCAGCAAGACCGAGCAGAAGACCTATGACCCGCTCTGCAACGCGATTGCGCCCGACGCGCGCGGCACGCATCCGGTGAACTGCGTGGACCACGCGCAGGCGGACAACTACTGCCGCGAGCAAAAAAAGCGCCTTCCCACGGAGGCCGAGTGGGAGCTCTCGGCGCGCGGGCCCGACGGCAGGCGATACCCGTGGGGCGACGAGGCACCATCCCCCGAGCGCATGAACGCATGCGGCGCCGAGTGCGCGCGGTGGGGCAAGAGCGTCAACACGGAGCTCCCCGCCATGTTCGCAGGCGACGACGGATGGGTGCATACTGCACCTGTTGGCTCGTACCCCGCCGGCGCGTCGCGCTATGGCCTCGTGGATGTGGTGGGCAACGTGTGGGAGTGGGTCTCCGATGGCTACGCGCCTTACGCGGAGGCAGAAGCCATCTCGCCCAAGGGCCAGGACGATGCCCCGACGCGCGTCATTCGCGGCGGTGCGTGGAACGGCTCCGAGGCGAGCTGGGTGAGGCCGACGTTCCGCTATGGCAGCGCGCCCACCGTCCGCAGCCACGGCATCGGGTTCCGCTGCGCGGCGGATGTGAAGTGACGAGACAGTGAGCGGCTCCCGTTCGAGCCGTCACGCGCTGGGCGCCGAGAGCGCGCTCGTGATGCGCTCCCACAGCTCGCTCTCGTCGGGGGAGAGCGCGGGCTCGAACGCGGCGAAGGGCACCGACGGGGGACGCACGGCGCCGAGCTTTCCGTCGCGCTCTTCCCGGTAGTGCACGCGCAGCCACGCGCTCTCGACCGCGTACAGGCGGCCACCCATCCCGACGACGAGTGACAGCAGATCGGGCCCGGTGGCGCGCCGCGGAATCGGCCGGACGATGAGCGTGCGCTTGGTGCTGCACGCGACCTCTCTCGCAGAGAGCCCCGCGAGAAGATGATCCGCCGCGTCGCCCCAGGGTGAACGTGCGCCACGGAACCCCGATTCCACGAGCTCCTTCACGGTGGTCTCGCGTGGGACGTCATCGAGATCGAGCGTGAGCCCAGCGGTGCGCATCGCATCTTCGAGCGCGCCAACGGTGACGTCGCCTGATGCATTGACGAGCAGGCTCTTGCGATCGAGCTCGATCATGACGACACCTTGTGCGGGCGCGCGGCGGGTGCGTAGGGGTCGGGGCGCGGCGCGGGCTGCAGGTTGCCGGGGTTCATGATGCCGTGCGGGTCGAATGCCTTCTTCAATGCAGCGAGCGCCGTGAGCCCAGGATCGCCGAGCTCCGGTCCGAGGCCCTTTGCCTTGGAGCGACCCACCCCGTGATGGTGGGCGATGGTACCGCCCGCAGCGACGGCTGCTGCGAGCGCGGCGCTCCAAGCGCTGTCGTAGGTCGCCTCGGAGGCCTCATCCCACGAGTCACCGTCACCGGCGGAACCGGCAAAGGAGAAGTAGATGCAGCATCCGTCCGGGTATGCGTGGCTCATGTGCGCCATCACGAAGACGTGATCACCGAGCGCGTGGCGGACACCGTCGTAGAGCGCGCCCAGCTTGGACCACGGCGCGGCGACCTCGATCGTGTCGGAGAACATGCCGCCGCTGAAGACGGGCGCCTGTCGGTAGCTCACGCTGTATCGGTGGAGCATCCACTTCCGCGCGGGCCCTTCGCCAAGGTGCGTGGCGCCGCCGCGCTCGAAGATGCGTTGGCACTCTTCGGCCTCCGTGGTGGGCGTCTGTCCCTCACCCTCGAAGATGACGATCACCAGCGCGCCGCCGAGCAGCGGGCTCGCGGGGCCATCAACGAGCTCGTTCAGGAGCTTCGGACCGAAGAGCGCGTTGCGGAGCAGGGCCTCGCCGACCGCGCGGTTCTTGCCGCTCTTCTTCACGTCGCCATGCTTCTTCACGCTGCCCATGCGCGCGAGCATCGCGTCGAACGGATCATAGAGGCGCGCAACGGCGGGCCTCAGCCCCGCCTGGAATGCCGCGCGCATCGCCTCCCAGCCAGCCTCGGTGGAGGGAAACGTGTATCCTGCATATGATCGCGCGGTGGGCGCGCGTTGCAGGCGTAGCGTGGCAGCGGTGATGACGCCAAGCGTGCCTTCGCTGCCGATGACGAACGGCACCAGGCTGGGAAGCCCCGACTCCGACGTGCGGTGGTGGAGCAGCCGCACCTTGCCCTCGCCGGTGACGAGCTCGACGTCGGCGACCATGTCCTCGATCTTGCCGTACTTGCCGGAGCACTGACCTGCACCGCGCGCCGCGATCCAGCCGCCCACCGTGCTGCAGAGAATGGAGGAGGGAAAGTGCCCGAGCGTGAAGCCGCGCCGGTTCATCTCCTCTTCGAACGGGACGCCCATGTAGCCGGCCTCGACGGTGACGGTGGGCCGCGCCACATCGAACGCGCGGAGCTTCGCCATGCGCTTCAGATCGAGGACGACGGCGCCCTTCTCCGGCAGGATGCCTGCGCACACGCCGCTGCCCGCGCCGAAAGGCACGACGGGCACTCCCTCCTTCGCGCAGAAGGTGATGAGACGCGCGACGTCCTCCGTGGTCTGGGGCCACACCACGCAGCCAGGCATGGCGCGCGCAACGTTGCCGGCACGCACGGACAGGTGGTGGCGAGGCCAGAGATCGCGCGCGTAAGAGACGCGCTCGGCCAGGTCGTCCGAAGCGCGAAGCCCAGGAAGCGCCCTCACGAGATCCGCCGCCAGCGTCATGCCGACAGGGATATCACAGCCTACGTGGTCGTCGCGGGGTCGAGGGACGGCTCGGGCACCACCTCGGGCTCCGCGTCCTTCTTCTCCGGTGTCCAGCGGGCGACCTGCGACTTGCTCATGTCGATGAGCCCGAGCGCGTTCAACACCTTCATCACCTGGTAGGTCGGGTCGAGCTCGAACCAGCGCACGCCGAAGTTCGGGCTTTGTCCGAACTTGTGGTGGTTGTTCTGGAACAGCTCGCCCGCCGTGAGCACGTCGAACACGAGCGTGTTCTTAGAGGCGTCGTCGCTCTCGAAGTTGCGGTAGCCGAGCTTGTGACCGAAGTAGTTCACGATCGCGCCGTGGATCGGTCCGAGGTACCAGTGAAAGGGCAAGAGCGCGAGGACCCAGTATGAGCCCGTCGCCTGCACGTAGAGGACGTAGATCGCCGCGTAGATCGCGCCGAAGCCGAAGCTGGACGGCCACGAGCTCATGATGCGGTCCATCGCCGGCCAGGTCGGGTAGCCGCCTTCGAAGCGCGCTTCGGGCTCTTGCCTGCGACGCAGGATGCTGCGGTAGATCTCGTGCGTCCCGTTCATCATCTTGTAGAGGTTGGGCTGCTGCACGGGGGAGTGCGGGTCCTTCGGCGTATCGCTGTACGCGTGGTGCATCCTGTGGAGGATCGCGTACCCGCGCGGTGACAGAAAAGAGGACCCCATCACGAACCACGCGAGGAAGTGGAACACGCGCTCCATCCGCTTCGACATCGAGAACTGGCGATGCGCGCCGTAGCGATGAAGGAAGAAGCTCTGGAAGAACACCGAGAGCTGCCACTGGACGAGGAAGAAGATGACGATAGCCACGCGGAGCCTCCACTTTCGGAGGCAGCGCCTCCATTGCCGCCAATGCTAGGACTGGGTTTGCGCTGGGGCGCGCCACGCTTTGGTCATGCCAGGGCCCGTTTCGTCACGGCTCTGTCAGCGCGGACCGGGCGCAAAATCCCCTACGCAGTGCCCTGTCCCAGCCGCAGAGCTCCCTTGCGCACCACCGAAAGGGCCTGGGCGACCCGCTCCGTGGGTGCCGTGACGACCGCCTGCCATCGGGCGGGCGACAGATGCGCGTCGGGCATGAGGCGCTCCAGGAGATCGATCGCATCCGCGCGGCGGCCGAGGTCGCTACCGGACACCACATCGAGCATCTCGGCGATGGTCGCAAGGGCGACCACCACGGCCTCCCGATCTTCCGACAGATCCGTGGCGTCTGCGGCGACCGTGGGCTCCGGGAAGAACCGATCGAACTGCGCGCAGAGCGCCGCCCGATCTCGATAGAGCGCGCGCGCCTTCGCCAGCTCGCCCTCCGAGAAAGCTTGCTTCGTCGACAGCCCGACCTCGCGCGCAGCGGCCTGCTGCACGTCGAGCGCCTCGATCGCCTCCACTTCGCGTGCGCGCGCCAGGTCTGCCATCTCCGCGATGAGCGCGCCCACGTCATTCGCTAGCTCCTGCGGCGAATCGGCGCCAAGTGCGACGCGGGGGAGGTGGAGCGCGTCGCCGTCTTCCAGTCCGCCGGCCACGATCTCCTTCAGCATGTCGTCGGACACGAAATGGTAGAACGCGCGCTCGCCGCGAGCACGCTGCCTGGCCACGATCTGCCTGAGCGCCTCGTTCTCTTGCCCGAGCGCGATCACGCTCAGGCCGAGCGGCAGCTTGCCCAGCGCCTCGCGCGCTGCGTTGAGCACGTTGCCGTCCACGGGCGAGTCGCCGTCCGTCACGCAGACGATCTGCGCGCGCGCCAGATCCGGATCGCTGGCCTGCGCCTCGCGGATCATCTCGAAGCTCGCAAGGAGCGCGCGCTCGATGTCCGTGCCACCGAGCCGCACGGTGGAGAGCACCTCCGTCATGGCCTCGGTCGCCGCGCGAAGCGTGGCCACACGCGTGATGGGACCCGGGATCTCGTCGAAGTACCTGAAATACAGCGCTGTGCTGACAAGCTTCGCGTGCTCCGTCACCCGCGCGCGGAGCGAGGAGAGCTCCGCGAGCAATAGCGCGTCCCGCACGCGCGCCCGCGGACCCGTCATAGAGCCGGAGCCATCCAGCACGTATATCCGCACCTCCGACTGCAGGATGGTGCGCGGGTGCTTGATCTGTTCGTCGTACACGAACCTGCGCGCGAGCAGCCGACCCGCGGCCAGATCCATGACGATGCTTCGCGGGTCCGTGATGATCGCGTCACCGATGTCTCCCACGTCGACGGCGGGCAAGAGCAGGAGGTCCGGCGTGGGGTGACGAACGGCGCGCGAGCGAAGCTCCACCTCCACGATACGCAGTGGAGTCAGCGCTCCGCCCGTATCGAAGCAGCCGTCCACCGCGAGCGCCGCGGCAAGGGTCGCCTGCGTGGCCTCGCCGCTGAAGTACTCGGTAGCAACGCTCGCCGCTTCGCGCTCTTCTCGCGTCGCGTTCTCGCTGGTCTGCGCATACACGCGAAGGCCACGCGCGTAGGCGTTCGCGACGACGTCCGCGATGTCCCCGCCGAAGACCTGCCCTGCGCTCCTGTGGATCGAGTCGGCCCGGGCCGCGGTCGTCCGCGGATCGGCTCCCTTCCATAGCCGGCGGAGCGCCTCGCGCGAGAGACGAAGGACGCGCTCGTCACCGCGCGCGAGCGCTGGCGCCTCGATCGCGAGGATGCCGGCGTGCAGACGCTCACGTTCGCCGCGCGCCACTGCTTCGCGGATCTGGTGCGTCAGCGCGACGTCGGGCGAGAGCCCCTGCGCCTCCAGCCGATCGAGTCGCGCGATCTCGCGCGCCAGGTAGCGCCGGCGCGCCTCGAGCCCTGTCTGTTCCAGCGCCACGGCCGCCTGTGACTCCAGGAGCATCTGGCGCGCCGCCTCGAGCAGCCGACGCCGCCGCCCAAGGAGCTCCGCCTCGTCGTTCGCAGCATCCATCAGATGGTCGATCGCAGCGAGCTCCACCTCCATCAGTCGCTCGCCGTGCGCGTCCACGTTGGGCGCGGCCTTGTGGTGGGTGTCCGTGCCCGCGTCGAGCACGCCGCGCACGGCGAGCGGCGGAAGAAGGCGAATGGGGTCCAGCGCTGCAGCGGCCATCGCGACCGGATCGTCCGGCGCATGCAGAGCCCGCTCTGCCCGCACCACGATCTCGTAGAGCCTGCGGAGCCACGTCGCGTGCGCGAGCAGTGACCTTCCGCGCACCACCGTGGCGCGCTCCACCTGCGTCACGTTGCGCTCGAGCTCCGCCACCGCGTCGCGCATCGCGATCTCCGTTCGCGCGCCTTCGCCATCCGCAACTGCTCTCACCTCCGTGAGCAGTGCGGCGATCTTCGTGATCTCCACCTTTGGCGTGAATCCGAGGCGCGCGAGCAGCGGCCTCACGAGCCGCACCATGGGAGCGTCGATGGCACCCGGGTCGACCGTGAGCAGCTCGATCCGCTTGCCCAGTCCGTCGAGGTTCGTGGTCACGGCTTCTTGTCGAGTGTGATCGCCCACGCCGCATCGGAGCGCGCCTTGAGCGCCTGCGTGAGCGCCTGCGTCGCGCGGTCCTCGAGCGCGTCGATCCGGGCGATCAGCGCGTCGGTGTCGCTGACGACCTCGGGGAACACCTCGCTCACGAGCCTGCATTCGAGCGCCGTTCGGGCAAGCGCCTGCTCGTCGCGCAGCACGCCGAAGATCCCCGCGCGTGTCCACGCCTCCACCCGATCTTCAGCGGCGCCCTCCGCGCTTTCGAGCTCCGTCCACCAGCGCTCCAGGAATGAAACGCAATGCGTGAGCCGCTCCAGGTCGAAGCGCGCGATCTTCTGCGCCGTTCTCTCCGGCATGCCGCGCGCGAGCGCCGCAACCATCACGGTGGACTCCTCGGGCCCCAACCTCGCGTCCAGCTTGGCCACACGCAGCGCGATCTCGAGCAGGGTGAAGGCGCCCGGCGCGCGCTTGTCTGCGGCACGAAGCTGCCGGTAGGTGTTCTTGTCGAGCGGCGTCTCCGGCGGACGCGGTGTCGTCGCCGCGCTTCGCACCAGCGTGTCCGCCGTCATGCAGATGATGTCCTTCGGCAGGAGCGCGCCTTCGAGGCTCGCCGCCGCGAGCGTCGTGAGCAGGCGGTCCACCTCCAGGACGAGCTTCACGCGATCCGGCGACTTGATGCGCGCGAACGTGGCCGCGCACAGCGGCAAGAGCCGCGGCCCAACGACGCGCGTCTTGAGCTTGCTCGGCGCCCTGCCCAGCTTCGACAGGCGGGCGGCGCACGCGTCGATGGTGTCCAGCGGGCCAGCGATCCCCAGCACCAGCGCCGCGAGCTCGTCGCCCTCCTTCGTCATGGCCTGGGCTACGTCCGCGCGCAGACCCTCGTCCATGATCTGCGCGACCTCCGTCTCCAGTCGCTGCGTTGCCACGTTCCAGGCGTCTGCGCCGTCGTCCGCCGCCGCTCCCTGGGCGGCAATTCGGGTGCGCTCCGACGAATATTCCTCGAGGCCGGCGATGAGCTGCTCCGCGATCTTGGCGGCTGCGACACTGCCTTCGGGCGGCTTCGCCTGGAGCGCTGCCGCGCGTGGCGACGCGCCTCGTTGCGCGGCTTCGTCGATGAGGCCGAGCGCACGTCCACGCAGCCAGCGCGCGACGGGACGTGTCGCGCCCGCGGCCTGCTCCACCTCGGCGGCGAGCGCCGAGAGCTCCCGTGCGACCGCGAGAGCATCCTTGTGCGCGGCCTCGCCGGGCGCGCGAATACCTGCGGCGAGCGCGCGTTGCGTGAGCTCGGACACCACGTCACCGAGCAACTTCTGCGACTCGACCACCCCGAGCGGACCTTCCACCGAGAGCAGCGCCTGTGTCGCCGCGACGAGCGTGGGCACGTCCTGCGCGGCGAGAGAGGTCCCGACCGAGCGGAGGCGCACGGCCTCGGGGGAGGCCGGCAACGCGCTCTTCTTCTTCTTTCCGGACGTGAGCGGCGCGGCCGGCAGCTTCTGGATGCAGCGCTCGAAGATCTCGCGCTCCGCACGCACGATCGAGAGCTGACGACGCTCCCGCGGGTCCGTCTCGGTCTTGAGCAGCGCGTTCAATGTCTTCGGCAGCGGACCTGCGAGCACGAGCGAGTAGCGCAGGCCGTTGACGTCGCCGTGATCGACCTCGAGCTCGCGGTCGGGCCTGAAGAATATGCGATCGAACACGCATACCGCTCGCAGCAGCTTGCCCAGGCGAACCGCAGTGCGCGTGGACAGATAGCGCGTGGGCAGGAACTGCGGATCGCTCCGTGTGGTCTGCGCGAGCTCCTCGTCGAAGAGCGCGAGCAGCTTGCTCAGGCGGTCCAGGACCGCGTCCGGGATCGGCACGGCGTCCGCCACGGCCTGCAGCGCGTCCAGATCCTGGATCGTGAGGTCGGTCGTGAACGGCGCGCCCTGACCCAGCTGCCGCTTCAGCACGCGCGGCAAGCTCGTGTCGTCGCCGAAGCCCTTCGGGATGAACGACACGAAAGCGATGCGATCCACGAAGGCGAGCAGCGTCTCGCGCGAGCCCTCGAGCACCTCCGCGAGGTAGCGGTTGGTCGTCATCAGCGCGCACTCGATCTGCCCGCGCGTGGTGCGCCCACCCTGCTTCAGCTCGCGCTCCTGCAGGACGTTGAGCGTGGAACGCAGCAGCATGTCGCGGCCGTCGAAGACTTCGTCGAGGAAGGCGTGCACGGCGCCGAGCATGCCCTCGTCGGTGAAATGCTCCGTGCGACCGGTCTCCATCAGCGTCTTGAAGTTGATGGGGCCGACGAGGTCGGTCTGAACGGTGCTCTCCGTGAACTGTTTCGCGAAGACGCTTGGCGCGCGGCTCTGTTCGTCGACGATGCGGCGGAGCACGGCGGAGGCGATACCGCTCTTCGCGGTGCCCGGCGGCCCGGTCATCAGGCAGTGCTCGCGTGCGAGCAGGCCCAGCGCCACCTGCGCGAGCAGCTCCTCGCGCTCGACGAATGTCTTGCCGAGCTCGTTGAAGAATGCGGCGAAGCGCGCCGCAGCAACCGTGAAGCGCTCGTTCTCGATCGGAAGACCGGGAGGGACCATGCGAGGGCCAGCATATCCAGAACGGATGCGAAGCGGCTCACGTCGTTGAGTTCACGCTCACGAAGGGCTAAGAATTGGTCCCCCCTCCGTATGAGCACGCCCAACACCCCCGCTAGCCCGAGAAAACCAGAGCGCGCGTTCTCGGACCTCCTCCGCCACGACGGCGCGTTCACCGTCGACGGCGCGATGGGCACGCAGCTCTACGAGCGCGGTGTCCTCTACAGCATGTGCTTCGAGGAGCTGAACCTGTCGCGGCCGGAGCTCATTCGGAAGGTCCACGAGGACTACATCCGGGCCGGCGCCACCCTGATCGAGACGAACACCTTCGGCGCTCATGCGATGCGCCTCGAGAAGCACGCGCTCTCGCATCGTGTCCGCGAGATCAACCTGGCCGCGGTGAAGATCGCGCGCGCCGCGGCGGATGGTCGCGCGTACGTCCTGGGCGCCATCGGGCCCAGCGGCTACTTCCTGGGCGAGGCGAGCGCCGACGACCTGCTCAAGGTTCGCGCGTCGCTCCTCGAGCAGGCGCACGTGCTCGTCGAGGCCGACGTCGACGCGATCGTGGTGGAGACGTTCCGCCAGACGAACGAGCTACGCGTGGCGATCGAGGCCGCCGTCAGCGCATCGGGCGGAAAGATCCCCGTGATCGGCTCCGCCTCCGTGGACGAGCGAAGCGCGATGGCGGATGGGACCACCGCAGGCGAGATCGCGCGGCTCATGAAGGAGTGGGGCGCGTCCGTGGTGGGCGTGAACTGCTCCGACGGACCCATGACGGCGCTCGAGGCCGTGGAACAGATGCTCCCGCACGGCCTTCCAGTTTGGGCGGTGCCGAACGCAGGTCTGCCACGTCGCGTGGACGAGCGCCTGGTGTACGTCTCCACGCCCGAGTACTTCGGCGTCTACGCGCGCCGCATGTTCAAGCTCGGGGTTCGCTTCGTCGGCGGGTGCTGCGGTACCACGCCGGACCACGTGCGCCGGATCTCCGCCTCCGCGAAGATGATCTCGCAGCGCGATCCCGACGCCACGCCCGAGAGCGAGTCGCAGGCTGGCATGCACGCCCGCGGTGAGTCGTGGTCCGCGTACCCGGAGGCCAACGAGAACGCGATGGTTCCGGTGCCGTTCGCGGAGCGCAGCCCGCTGGCGAAGAAGCTCGGCAAGCGCTTTGTCGTGAGCGTGGAGGTCAATCCGCCTGTGGGCATGAACCCCGCCCGCGCCGTGGAAGCCGCGAAGATGCTCAAGGCCGGCGGCGTCGACTTCATCAACATCGCCGACGGCGCGCGCGCACAGGCGCGCATGTCGAACCTGGCCATGGCCGTGCGCATGTCGCGCGAGGCCGACATCGAGACCATCGTCCACGTGTGCGGCCGTGACCGCAACCTGCTCGGCACCCTCGCGCACCTGCTCGGCGCGCATGATCTCGGCATCCGCAACCTCGTCATCATCACCGGCGACCCACCGAAGATGGGCGATTTCCCGGACGCCAGCGCCGTCTACGACCTCGACTCGATCGGCATCTTGAAGCTCGCGTCGCGCCTGAACCACGGCATCGACCCGGGTGGCAAGGCGCTGGGGGGCGTGACGTCATTCGTGCTCGCGACGGGCGCGGAGCCGGCGGCGCTGAACTACCCGCGCGAGCTATCCCGTCTGGAGCTGAAGAAGGCCGCCGGAGCCGAGCTCATCATGACGCAACCCGTGTATGATGCACGCGTCTTGAACAAGTTCCTGGACGACATCGCGCCGCTCGAGCTGCCGGTGCTCGTCGGGGTGCTCCCGCTGGCCAGCTACCGCAACGCAGAGTTCCTCCACAACGAGGTGCCCGGCATGCAGGTGCCAGAGCACATTCGCGACCGCATGCGAAAGGCCGGCGCAGGCGTCGAGGGTCGCAAGGAGGGCGTGAAGATCGCGCGTGAGCTCCTCGGCGAGGTGCGCGGCCGCGTCGCTGGTGCGTACGTGATGCCGCCCCTCGAGCGCTACGAGCTCGCGCTCGAGGTCGTCGACGGCTTCCTGGAAAAGACATGACGGGTCCGCGCCCCGCGGGGTCGCTCGCTGCTGCGCGCTTCCTTTTGGTGGCGGTCCTCTCGCTCGGCCTCTCTGCGTGCGCATCGTCGTGCGACAAGGGCAGCGGCGACCCGACGCCGGATGCGGGCGCGCGCGCGACGGACGCCGCGATAGAGCGCACGGCCCGCTGCACGGGGCCGAAGAACCAGCGCGCGCTGCCATCGGTGACCGAGGTGGGGCAGGCCGTGGTGCTCGGCCGCGCCGTCGCGGTCGGCGTGCTGTTCGAGTCGGATGGCGGTCGCGGTGTCCATCAAGGCGTCGTCCTCACCGACGACGCGCTGTCGCAGGTGACAGTGAAAGATCTCGGCGTGGGCGTCGCCGACGGTCCGCCTCCGCGACCGTTCGTGGGCGGAGCAGACCTCTGGGTCGCATTCCACCCGAGGGCTGCTCGCGATGCGGATGGCGGTGCGGCGCCGCGGGGCCTCGTGCTGCGCGCCCAGAAGCTCCTCGATGACTCCGGAGCTCCGATCGACTTCGCGCGCGGCGGTAGCTCGTCGCTCGCGTTCGACGTCGCGTGGGCGAAGGGCTCGGTGATCGCAGCGTGGGAAGAGGACGTTGAGCGGCGCGGCGTCATCCGGATCGCGCGCGCAGGGAAGGGCGCGCTCACGGTCTCGTCTGCAACGACGGACGCGGAGGAACCGAAGCTCCTCGCGCTCGCCGACGGTCGCGTGGTCGTTGCGTGGACTGGTCGCCGTGACGAGCCGGTGGACGCTGGACGCGAGCACGAGCTGGAGCGCCCCTCCGAGGAGCGCGCGTTCCGCTGGGCCGAGGTCGCCTTCGCCGATCCCGACAAGCTCGATCCGTCGCTCGTGAAGCCGCTCGACGACGGAGGTGCTCCGAAGCCCCTCTTCACTCCGTATCGCGCGTCGGCGGAGAACGGCCACGTGGTAGCCGTGGAGCTCGGCGCCGCGCCCGGCGGAGCCGTGGCCTTCGTGCAGGACGAAGGAGCAGAGACCGACGGCGCCGGTGGGCGCATTCTCTCGTTCATGCTCACGCAGTCGCAGGCTCGCGACACGCGCGTGCTCGTCGCGCGCAACGTCGGCCATGCGCTCTTCGACTACCTGCCGGTATCACCAACCGCCGATGCTCCGGAGGGGGCAGCGTTCATCTCGTTCGCGGACGTCGCCGAGCACCAGATGCTCGGGGAGAGCGCCCCGGACACCATCCCGACCCTCGAGCCCACGATGGACCCCGGGCGGCCACTCGCCATGCTTCCCGCTCCGGGACGGACCCCGGAACGACTGGTTCTGGCCTTGAAAGTGCCGGGTTCCACTTCCGGGACCACCTCCGGCACCACCTTAGCGGCGGCGGAGCTGTGGGTCCTGTCGTGCGCTCCGTAGCCTCGGTCCATGGAACTTGGTAGATGGACATTTACGGGCCTTCGCGCGGCCACCCTTGCCGGCATTGCCCCCTTTCGAGTACGGTTCTTGCCGAACGAACCGCGGTGCACGAAACGAACCGTGCGAACCTGCATGTATCTGCATGAATCTGGGCCTATAGCTCAATCGGTCAGAGCCCCCGGCTCATAACCGGGCTGTTCCTGGTTCGAACCCAGGTGGGCCCACGGACTTCCGACGGAAAATATCGAAGGAGCGCGCGCATTGAGTAGCGTCACCGAACAAATCAAAGCCCTGGAAGAACTTGCCGCCATGGACGCCGAGATGAAATCCATCTCGGACAAGCTCGGCGAGGAGCGCACGACCTTGGCTGCGCTGACGGAGGGCCTGAACAAGCTGGAGACGAAGCTCACCGCCGACCGCGCTCACCTCGCCCAGACCGAGAAGACGAAGGGCGAGTGTCAGCTGGAGGTCCGCAACATGACCAACCAGATCGAGCACTCGCGAGAGAAGCTCAATCGCTCCCGCACCGAGCGCGAATCCAACGCCGCCCAGCGCGAGATGGAGGAGCTCCGCAAGCTGCTCAAGGATCGTGAGGACGACGTCCAGAAGCTGGCCGGCGAGGCCGACGGCGTGCACGCGCAGATCACCACGACCGAGGCGCAGGCCCAGGTCATCCGCGGTGAGCTCGCCGCGCAGAAGGACGGCATCGAGTCCAAGATGGCGGAGCTCGAGAAGCAGAAGTCCGGCAAGGAGAGCCCGCGCGACGTTCTCGCGAAGCGCATCCCGCCGGTCCTCTACCGTCGCTACGAGCAGCTGCGCGGCAAGCGGGTCTACGCCGTCACGCGGACCACTGACGGCACGTGCAAGGCGTGCAACATGGGTCTGCCTCCGCAGATGTTCCACAAGCTCCGTCGCGAGCCCACGATCGACCAGTGCCCATCCTGCAACCGCATCATCTACTATGTGGCGCCGGCCGCCGCGAACGACGGCAAGGCTTCCAAGGAAGAGGGATGACGTGAAGAGTTGCCCCACGTGCAAGCGCAGCTTCCCGGATGACGCGGGCTTCTGCCCGGCGGACGGTACTGGGCTCACGTTCGCCAGCATGGTGCCCGTCGCAGGCACCTCCGACGATCCGCGCGTTGGGCAGAAGCTCTGCAACCGCTACGACATCCGTCGCGTCGTCGCAGACGGCGGCATGGGCCGCGTGTACGAGGGAATCGACAAGAACAACAACGAGCGCATCGCCGTGAAGGTCCTCCACGACGACGTCTCCAAGGACGAGGTCTCGCTCGAGCGCTTCAAGCGCGAGTACAGCATCTCGTCGCAGATCCCGCACAAGCACATCGTCCGCGTGTTCGACTTCCAGCGCGACGAGGTCGCGGGCGTGTGGATGCTCGCCATGGAGTTCCTCGACGGCGAAGAGCTTCGGCTGGTCCTGAAGCGCGAGAAGAACATCGCCCCCGAGCGCGTCATCCGCATGATGTCGCAGACGGCGCTCGGCCTCGACGAAGCGCACGCTCGCAAGTTCGTCCACCGCGACCTGAAGCCCGACAACCTGTTCTTGTGCGGCACGCGCGACGGCGACGAAGTGAAGATCCTCGACTTCGGATCCGTGAAGGACACCAACAAGGACGCGAAGAAGCTGACGGTGCTCGGCACCACGATCGGCTCCCCCTACTACATGGCACCAGAGCAGGCGCAGGGCCTGGACACGCTGGACGCGCGCGCGGACGTGTTCGCCCTCGCTGCCATCGCTTACGAGTGCCTCACCGGCTCCGTGCCGTTCACCGGCACCAACGGCCCCAGCATTCTCCTCTCCATCCTCACGAAGGATCCCGTCCCACCGAGCGAGGCGGGCAAGGCGTCCAAGCACCCCGTGCCGCAAACGATGGACGACGTGATGGAGGTGGCGCTCGCGAAGAACCCGGCCATCCGCACGAAGAGCGTGGGCGCCCTCGCGGACTCCATCGGTCATGCGTATGGGCTCGCGGGTGACCATCGCGTTTGGGCAACGACGCCCGTCGCGGATCTCGCGCGCCAGGTCGCAGAGGCCGCGCCCAGGATCGCCGCGGCCGTGAAGCCGGTCGAGGCAGCTGGTGATCCGTTCGCCTCGCCGGGCCCGGGCGTGGGCGGCGGCGGTGGCCAGGCCATGCAGCCCCGCGACGCATCGCGCGCGATGGACCAGGCGTTCCAGGCCTCGCGAGAGGCGGCGTACTACGACGACGGAAGCGCCGCTGGTGTGCCCCGCGGCGGCAACACGTGGCTCTTGCCTGTCATCGTCGGCGTCGCAGCGCTCGCGCTGGGCATCGCGGTGGTCGCGTTCGTCGCGCTGCGCTGATCACTGATTCGCGAGCGCGCGAAGCCGCCTTGCGCGCATGTACGCGAAGCCGAAGAGCGCGGTTCCCAGCGTCGTCCAACCCACGATGCAGAGCATGCCGGCGTACAGGTCCGCGTCGCGCGCGCGGTACGAGCTCTCCAGCGCGTCGAACATGGCCGCCACGTAGAGCGGGCTCGGTGACGCGAGAGGGACGAGGTCGCCCGTCGCGCCGTCCGTGGTGGCCTTCATGATGAGGAGGAAGATCGGTGGGCCAAGCGCTGCGGCCACGACCACACCAACCGTGATGAGCCTCGCGAGGAGCGCGTTCGAGCCGCGCGCGCGGAGCACCGCGAGCAGGCCGCCCACGAACAGGAAGAATGCTGCGCCGTAGGCATACGCCGACATCACCTGACCGAGATTGCGCATGCTATTGCCGCCGGATCCCAGCGTGGCGATCACGCCGAGCATCATCGCCGCCGCCGTGGTGAGCGACACGCCGAGGAACATTGCGATCGTCGTGACGAGGCCCGGCTGCGCGATCGAACGCCGGCCGGCTTGTCGCGCGAGCCTCATGAGCACCCGCTTGGACGCCGTCACCGGCTCCGCACCGAGCAACAGGAGCGCCGCGAACGTGAACCCGAAGAAGAGCACGCCGGAAACCACCGCGAGACCCACGCGATTGCGATCGCTGTCGGCGACGAGCACGGGACACATGGCAGCGAAACCGAGCGCGGGAACGGACCACAGGAACCAGCGTCGATAGCCGCTCGCGCGGTCGTCCGTGTCCTCTTTCATGTGAGCCACGGCGGTCTCGTACAGGAACCAGCCCGCGGTGCCGAACAGGATGATCGGCATGCAGATGAGGAGCAGCACGTAGTCGACGCCGAACGGAGCGCGTACCCAGGCGAGCGGGAGCCAGATCGGGTGTGCCTCCGGAATGGCGTGCCACTTGTCGTGCATCGCGAATGACGAGCCGAAGCCGAAGAGCGCGAACAAGAGGCCGCCGAACATGATGCTTGCGGTCAACGTTGCGATGGTTGCGCCGCGCTGCTGCTTCCAGACTGCGGACAGCGCAGTGCCGAGGAGCGACGCGAGGCACGCAACGGCGAACAGCACCACGAAACCCAGGAACACCTCCGTGGCGCTGACGCCGCCGAAGAGGAAGGACAGGCCTGCGATGGGGGAGAGCGCGATGATGTAGAGCCCGCTCGATGCGAGGCCGGCGAGGAATTTCTCTTTTGCGATTTTCTGCGGCGAGAGCCCGGAGAGGATGAGCGCCTCCCACGTGCGCCCCTCGCGCTCGCTCGCGACCATGGCTGACGAGATCGCCGGTCCGAAGATCATCGCGACCAGGTAGCCCACCGAGAAGAAGGCCTGGAAGATGCCCTGGCCGAGCTCCGCGGGGTTTCCCCTGTCGGAGGTCGCCATGGCGCCGAAGGCCGCGAGCCCGAGCCCGAGCACGAGGGTCAGGATCATGAGCAGCCACGGCGTGCGCGCGAGGCGCATCGAGGCTTGCATCTCGCGAACGAAGATCGGGTGGTGCAGGTTCATTGTTGCTCTCCAGCGGTGACCGAGAGGAAGACTTGTTCGAGCTCCGAGCGCTCGGGCTCGACGCCGACGACGCCGACGCCGCCAGCCACGAGCGCGCTCACCACGGCGGCGATGGTCTCGTCGCCTCCCTGGTAGGCGAAGGAGAGGAAGCCCTTCTGCACGGGCGTGACGTCGTGGACGCCGGCTGTCGCGCGGACGATGTCGGTCGCGCGCTCGTCGTGAGCACCAGGCAGGATGCGAAGTCGGGCCGTATCCTTGTGGGTCTCGTTGCGCATGCTGCGCCCGATCGCGTCCACGGGGCCGCACGCGACGAGGCGTCCGCGCTCGAGGATGGCGACCTGGGTACAGACCTCGGCGAGCTCCGTGAGGATGTGGCTCGAGAGGAACACGGTCTTTCCGTTCTTCGCGAGGTCGACCAGAAGGTCGCGCATCTCGATGCGGGCGCGCGGATCGAGATCGCTCGCGGGCTCGTCCAGGATCAGCACCTTCGGGTCGTGCAAGAGAACGCGTGCAAGTTGCACCCTTTGTTTCTGTCCCTTCGAGAGGCTCGTCACCATGCGATCGCGGAGCGGACCGATGTCGGTCAGCTCAATGACGCCAGCGACCACATGCTTCGGAACGCCGACCGCCGCCGCGAAGAACTGCAGGAACTCACCAACGGTGATGCGCTCGTACACGCCTGCGTGGTCGGGCATGTACCCGATGAGGCGGCGCACCTCCTCTGGATCGTACGTGGTGTCCTTGCCGCAGACCTCGACGGTGCCGGCCGTGGGCTCGAGCATGGTCGAGAGCACGCGGATGGTCGTGGTCTTGCCAGCGCCGTTGGGGCCGATGAATCCGAAGATCTCGCCGTGGCCGACGTCGAAGGAGAGGTTCTGCACGGCCTGGAAGCCGCCGAAGCGCATCGACAGGTTCTTCACGGAGATCGCGGGCGTGACGTCTGGCTGCGAGACCGCGGCGCTCATTCTGCACCGCCCATCACGCGCACCAGGGTGCGGCTCGACTCCACGCGGAGGCCGGAGTCCTTGTCAGGCGCCGAGAGCCCCACCACCTCTCCCACGAGCGTGGCCTGATGTTTCTGGAAGAGCGGGTCGCTCGCTTGCTCCGAGATGGCGGTCCACGCCGCCACGAACGCATCACGTCGATCGGACGGAACGGATAGGCCAAGCTCCCACGCGTAGAACGCGCCGTTGGTGCATGAATGGCCAGCGGTCCGCCCGAGGGAGAGCTTCGTCGCCGTGTGGGCGGGGATCTCCTCGAAGTAGGTGCACTGCCCGTCGGCCGAGCGAATGATCGCGTCGCGAAGCGTGTGCGACGTGCCGTTCTTCACCGAGTCCGCGAGGAGTGAGATGCCACCGTCGACCGAGGTCACGGCCTCGTCCGTCGTCATGACCGCCTGCCACGGCGGCAGCGTGACGTCGCGAAGGACGCTCTCTCGGCCGGAGAGGACGAGCGTCTCGCCACCCTCGCGGTTGCCGCTCGCCATCGCCAGACGCGGGAGTGAGAGCTGCGTCGCGGGCTCGATGTTCACGGTGGTGGCGCGCGTGGAGTAGAACGCGCGGTAGATCCGCGACGGGCCGGTGTCCTCGCCATGTCCGAGCTCGACGAAGGTCAGCCTGCGAGACCTGCCGTGAATGCCCTTCGAGAAGAGGCCGATGCCCAGGATGATGCCGAACGCGAGCGCTGCCGCGCCGGGCACCGTGTAGAGCACCTCGAGCGGCTTGCCGCGGCGTCTCGCGCGCCTGTAGAGGAGCGGGCCCACGACGATCGAGTAGGCGACCAGCAGCAGCGCTGCTGCGCCCAGCGCCGGACGGAAGTGCTCGTTGGGGTCGAGCGCGCGGCGCATCGTGTCCATCTCGTAGCTGCGACCGGAGGTCGTGAGCACGCCACTGTGCGGCGTGTCGAGCGCGCGACGCACCTCCTCCGTCACGACATCCATGGAAACGCGCGGCTCGTTCGGGGCGATCGTGACCACGTGGCCAGCGCCCAGCGAGACGCTGCGGATCGAGGACAGGGGGGTCTGGCGCGGAAGCTCCGGCAGGGAGGCCTCGTGCTTGTCGACCAGAACGAGCCGTCCACCGAGCTTCACCCATGCGACGAGCGCAGAGCGCGCGTTGTCGGTGAGGCTCGCGAGCACGGAGTCGGAGGCCAGGACGACGGTGGCTTCTTGATAGCCGTAGACGTGCTCCGGCGCCCGAACCTTGCCGTCCATCGTCGGCGGGTGCGTGACCGTGATCGACTTCACCTCGGGCGACCCATACGTGGTGCGGTGGTCGATGCGCGCCTGCGCAAGGAGCGAGAGCAGCTCGCTCTCGTCGTTCGTCATCGCCACGACCAGTGGGTTGTCACGCGTGGTGGAGCTCACGCGAGCTCGCCCGACCTCGTGCCCGCCATGATCGCGCACGACGATCGCGAGATCGCTCGAGTACTCCCGCGTTGGGTCCACCGGCACGACGAGCGTCGCGCTCTTGTCGACCCGGATGGTGCTCTCCACGTATGGCTTCGCGTTCGCGTTGTACGCATTCTGGAGCGTGACCGTCGCGTCTTCGTTGCGCGCCCACTCGATGTGAACGACGAGATCGGACATGCCGGTGGAGCTGAGGCTCGGTAGACCGAGCGACGGCTCCGCGAGCACGAGCGCGCCCGTCGGCTCCATCGGGGCGGAAGGATCGAGCGCGCCGAGGTCAACCCCGGCGCTTGCGGTTCCTGGCGCGAGCGTGCCGGCCAGCGCCAGCAGCGGCAAGAGCAACGACGAGAACACGCGTGGCGCCCGGAACGGGAAAGCGGTTTTCACGAGCCGTTGTACGAGTGAGCTACCCGAACCTATTCCCATCCGAACCTCTCTTCGATGAGGAGTGACGTCTGCGCAGGGGAAATGTTCTGACAACTGTGGGAATCTTTCTATGGCGCCCGCGCGTATATTTCAGAAGGTCATGTGCGTCATGTGCGTCCGACCGCGCGGCAGCGTGGTGCTCGAGCGGGCGCTGCAGTGTTGGCGGTGGTGTGGGTGGTGTCGCATTCGGGTGATGCACGTGGATCTTTTTTTCCCCACCATGGACGGGGCTCTGCCCACGCGCACATTGGAGCTACCTCGGGTGCGGACGGGATCACACCACGATCACACCGGCGATCACACCGCGATCACCCCCCGTACATCCGCTCACCTATCGTTGGAAAAGTTCGACCACGCGCCTTTGTGAGCGCGACCTTCCATGTACTCTTATTGGTACGACTGGGCGTCGCCTGGCCCGCAGGGTGCAGAGTTGAAGCTCGGGAACCAACGGAGGATACGTGCTGCCTTTCACGAAACGACCTGGCCGCGGAGCAGAAGACAACGGGGGCGGGGACGTGGTCACGAAGGACAGCTTGCCTGCGCGCGCGAAGACAGTGCCCCCACCGACACAAGCCTCCGCTCAATCAAAGCCCGTTTCTCAGCCGCCGCCCGGCAAGCGCGCCAAGACGACTCCTCCGTCGTCGGGTCGTAAGCAGCGTTCCATTCCGCCTCCCGGTGCAGGCACGCCGCGTCTCTTTCAACCGTCCATCTCCGACGAAGAGATGACGACGCTGATGCCCTCGAAGTCTGCGGAGCGTGAGCGCCTCATGGCGCGTGGCAACAAGGCGCCGCCGCCCGCAGCAGGTCGTCCTGCTTCCAATCCGCCGCCGGGCGGCTCGGCCGGATCATCCGGATCATCCGGGCCCACCTCGCAGATGCGTGGCAAGGCGCTCAGCGTCGACGACGAAGGTGACGAGGGCCGCACGCAGATCCGCGCGCCGCTCGCCGGGCGCATGCTGGTGCCCAACAGCAAGATCCACCCGAGCGACGACGAGGACGAGCGCACTGTTGGTCTGATCGCCGGCGGCGACGCGCATCCGGCGGATGCCCCCGACCCCACGCGCGCGATGGCGGGCGCCCCGAGCCCCAGTGTTCGTCCCGCCGCTGGCGAGCCCTCCGTCGAGGTGGCGTTCCAGGGCCCAGCGCCCGCGCAGTCCCATCCGCTGATGCTTCAGCAGAACCACGGCATGCAGCAGACCCACGGGATGCAGCAGCACCCCGGCATGATGCGACCCCAGCAGCAGCAGCAACAGCTGGCGTATGCACCGACGATGCAGGCGCAGCAGCCGATGGTGGCGCACCTCTCCGGTGCGTATCCGCACCAGCATGGCATGCCGGCTCCGGCGATGTCGCAGCCCGCGCACTTTGCGGTCCCGCAGATGGCGCACAGCGATACACGCATGGATCCGCCCGCGACTGTCCTCACGCAGAACACATCGCGTGGCAGCCGCACGATGTCGTGGGCCGCGGCGCTCATGGCGGTCGGTGTCTTCGTTGGTCTCGTCGCCGCGGTGGTCGCTGGTGGTGGCTCCGATGGTCTTGCCGACACGAGCGCGTCGTTCGTCGATCCGTCGCGTCCCGGCAAGCACGTCGGTGCACCGGACCCGAACGCGGCCCAACCGACCGGGCAACCGGCGCTGCCGACGATGACCCTCCCGCCGCAGCAACAGCAGCAGCCGTTCGCTCAGGTGCCTCCCAATGGACAGTCCGTGTTTCCGCAAGTCGGCGGGCCAAACATGAACCCCATGAACCCGCCTCCCCAACCCCCCCAACCCGGAATGAACCCGCCTGATCCGACCGCTGTCGGCATGGGTGCACCGCTCACGAATGGCGGCATCAACACCGGCACGTCGCCGACGGGTATGCAGCCTGGCACTGCGATCCAGGCCCCCCAGCCCGGCCAACCCGCACAGCCGGCACAGCCCGCCGCTGCGCAGCCGGCTCCAGTGGCGGTGGCCGCCGCCGATCCGCCGCCGAAGCCGCGTCAGGCTCCGCGCGCGCAGCCGCGTCCTCAGCCGCAAGCGCAGCCCGCTGCTGCCGCGAACAACGACGACGACAAGCCCGTCGCCGCCGCGCCCCCACCGAAGCCGGCCAAACCCGCCCCTGCCGCGAAGCCCGCGAAGGGTGGCGGTGGAGGCGAGGACGACGAGCTCAAGAAGGCGGCGGACGCGCTGTCAAAGGCGCAGCTCGAGAACTCTCTCTAGTCCTAGTCAGCGCGCACCAAGCTCCTACGGCTTGCAGGCCGCGCGTACTTCCGTTGGATCGTAATCCGGTCCGACGGGGACCGGCTGTGATGCAGCACACGTGGTCAGGCCCACAGCCTTGCAGTCGACGGAGTACACGATGCCGTTGGCGCAACCGTGGACCGTGGTGCCCGTGCAGGAGTCGGGACCGCACGTCGTGGGCCCGACGCACGCGTACGCGGGATCCCATGCGGGGCCCATGACGGCGGGCGTCGTGCACGTCGCGGTGTTGGCGCCCAGCTTCGCGCAGTCGACGCGGTCCTCGACGCCAGAGCGGCAGTCGATGGCGACGTTCATGGAGCAGACGAGCGTGCCATTTGCGCAGGCCACACCGGAAGGCGCGCACACGCTGCCGCCGTCGCTTCCCGCGCAGGTACCAGCGCCGACGTTCTTGCAGTCGCGGCCCAGGTCCAGCGCGTACGTCAACCCGGCATCCTCGCAGTCGTGGAGGATCGCGCCTTCGCATCCAGAGTTGCATCCTGCGTCGTTCGAGGTGTCGCTCGCGGCGCAGAACGCGATCGAGTCGGCCTTGTCGGGCTGGATGCAGCGCCTGCCCTGTGCGTTGCAGTTTGCAACGAATGTGGGATGCGCGTTCATCTGCGCAGTGTCAGAGCAGGCGACGCGCGTCACGTTGTTTCCGGCGCACGAGTTGAACTTCGCGCCGCTCCCGTTGCAGACGGGCGTGTTGCCCGGGTACACGCAGCGGTTCACGTCATCGCAGGTCTTCACGTTCGCGAGGCAGCTCCAGTACGCGAAGATGGAGCCCTTCACCTTCATGTTTGGGCGCACGCTGCAGTCGTAGGCCTGGATGGCCTCGAAGACGCACTGCCCGAACGTGTTGTGCTCGTATGGGCCTTCGCACGCTCCGAGCCACGCGCATGCGTGCGCGGCCGTGGCCTTTGCCGCATCGGTGTCGAGCGCGCAGAAATCCGTCGCGGCGTCCGCGCCAGCGTCCGCAGCGGTCTGCACGTCTGCTACCTGCCCTGCGTCCACGGCGCCGCAACCCGGCGCGCTCGCGTCTGCTTCACACAGCGTCTTGAAGTTGGTGTCGTGGAATAGATCCACGCATGCGACCAGGGCTACGGCAGCGCCAACGGCAAGAGCGGCGCACGCGAGCTGCAGCGGGCGAGCGCGCATCAAAACGTCCCCTTCACGATGACGCCAAGCGGCCCAGGCGTGATCGTGGTGGTCCGCTTGGGCAGAGGCGAGTCCTTCGTCCCACCGGATGACCAGAGGATCACCGCGATGGCGCCAAGGCCTGCGCCGCCGATGAAACCAGCGAGCGCGAGCGCGTCGTAGGTGCGCACGGGGCCTCTCTTGTCGTCGCAGCTCACTTGCTTGAGGCACGCCGCCTTCGCGTCGTCTGCAGCGGAGCCCGCGAGGACGAAGGACGCCACGCCGCCGCCCACAAGCACCACCGCGCCCCCGGTCGCGAGGATCGCGTTCAGGTGCGACGGCCCTTTCTCTTCGGGCTTGTCCGGTGCGGGCGGAGCCGCAGCGGGTGGTGCGGGCTTCGACGAGCTCACTGGTGTCGCGCTGGGGCGTGCGGCTGCCGTGCCGGATGGCGTTGCAGACGGCGGGGGCACGACCGCAGGAGTCTGCTGCACCGGCGCGACGCTGACCTTGATCTCCGTGCGCGAGGCGTCCGCGAACTCGCGCGTCTCGGAGAACGCGGTGTAGCCGACGGCCTTTCCTTCGACGGTGTGACGACCGACCTCGACGCGGATCTCGAGCCCCCAGAGCCCCTGCGGGATCGGCTTGCCGTCGATCGACACCTCGAGACCGGGCACCTCGGTCACCATGGGCACGAGCTTCGGTACGCGCTGCGCGAGCCGCGCGAGCGGCGCCTTCACGGCCGCGAGCACTTCCTGGTTCTGCTTCTGCGTCGCCTCGACCTCGGCCTGTTGATAGTAGGTGAGCGCAAGCACCTCTTCGTGGAGCTGATCGTGGCAGAAGCCCGTGTGGTACTTGAGGGAGGGCGAGCTCTTCACGGTGGCGACGCGGCGGTAGCGCTCGAGCGCCTGCGGACAGTTGCCCCCCTTCTCGAGCTTGATGCCTTCTTCGAAGAGCGTCCGTGCGAGCTGGACCTCTTGCGGACTCGGATCACCAGCCCGCGCAGAATGCGGCGCGGCGGATGCGAGCGTGATGGACAGCAAGAGCCAGAGTCGCGCGCGCTTCATGCCTACTGATTCTTGGTCGGAGCGTCGACGCTGTCGGCTTGCTCGAGCGCCGCGCACATCTCGGGGAAGCTGGCGAACACCGCGCGTGCGGCGCGGCGTGTTGCGCGCGCGTCCGGTATCTTGTTGCCAGTCATCATCCCGCCGCCGAGCCCACCGCCGAGCCCGCCGATGACGGAGTTGCAGTCAGCTCCGCACGAACTGGTGATGCACTGGAACACGGCGAGCACCTCCAGGAGCCCTGACGGCCCGGCCTCGCCTGAGCAGCCGAACGCGCAGACCGGGTTCACCGAGCCGCCCGAGAGGCACTTGCTGAAGACACATTGCAACGTGCCGATGCACGACTGGCTGGTCACGCACGCAATGATCTGGTTCGAGCACGCTTGCCCGACGCAGATCGCGCAGTTGATCGGGTTCGCCGCGTCCACACCAGCATCGGTGCTGGTCTTTCCATCTAGAAGCCCCGACGCGTCGGTGATGTCGCCGCCTTCGGCCGTGCTGCCCTCGTCGCTGCCGTCGGCGCTTGCGCCGTAGAGGTAGTCGGGCGCGTCGAGCGGACCGCGCGCGCCGCATGCGACGCACAGGAGCACGGGCACGCAGGCCATGCCTGCCATCATCGCGATCGAGAGCGCGCCACGCTTGCCCACCATGGGTCACGCTTCTAGCACTTTTCCCCGGTGGCCGAACGTGCAAAAAAGACCGGCATGAGGCTCGTCCACACCCCCGCGGAGTTTCGAGAAGCCTGCGACGAAGCACGCCGCGCCGGCCAGCGCGTTGGCTTCGTGCCCACGATGGGGGCGCTGCACGAAGGACACCTCGCCCTGGTGCGTGAGGCGAGGAAGCACGCGCAGCTCGTGTGTGTGTCGATCTTCGTCAACGAGGCCCAGTTCGGGCCAAACGAGGACTTCTCGCGCTACCCCCGCGATCTCGCAGGGGATGCGGAGAAGCTGCGCGGCGCCTCCGCGGACCTGCTCTTCGCGCCCGCTGCCGCTGCGATGTACGAGGAGGGCGAGGCGACGCGCGTGCGCGTGAGCCGCCTCACGGAGGTGCTGTGTGGCCCATTTCGGCCAGGTCACTTCGAGGGTGTCACCACCGTGGTCGCGAAGCTGCTCGGCCTCGCGGGCTCGAGCGTCGCCGTGTTTGGGCGCAAGGACTACCAGCAGCTTGCGGTCATCCGCAGGATGGTGAAGGACCTCTACATGCCCGTCGAGATCGTCGGGCACCCGATCATCCGCGAGGAGAGCGGCCTGGCCCTGAGCTCACGCAACGCGTACCTCAGCGCCGACGAGCGAGCGCGTGCGCTGTCGCTGTCCCGCGGACTACGGAAGGCCTCCGCGGCTTTCGCGTCGGGCGAGCGGAGCGCCACCGCGCTGCGTGGGCTCGTGCATGCGGAGGTCGTCGCGAACGCAGATTCGATCGACTACGTCGACGTCGCGGATCCGGACACGCTCTCGGTCTTCTCCGCGGATGTCGCCAGCGGCGCGCCCCCTAGCGTCGGTGCCCGCGCGCTCGTCGCGATCGCATGCCGCGTCGGAAAAACCAGGCTCATCGACAACACGGTCCTCGGCGAGGATGTCTTGGCGTAGAAGCCACTGGCCTTTCGTGGTACTCGCCGAGCATGACCAAGGAGCGTGGCCGGTTCGTGGTGATCGAAGGGATCGACGGCGCGGGGACCACGACCCAGTCCGCGCTGCTCGCGGCGCGTCTCCGGAAGAGCGGGCTCCTGGTGCGCACCACGCGCGAGCCGAGCGACGGTCCCATCGGTACGTTGATCCGGCAGGTGCTCACGGGCCGCGTGGTCGTGCCGGGCGGGCTCGCGCCGGGATGGGCGACGATGGCGCTCCTCTTCGCGGCGGATCGCATGGACCATGTGGAGTCGGAGATCGAGCCGTTCATCGCGGGCGGCGGCATCATCGTCTCGGATCGCTACGACGCATCGAGCCTCGCCTACCAGAGCGTGGTCAGCGGCCGCTCGAGCTCGGAGGCAGTGGAGTGGATCCGCGCGCTCAACTCTCATGCGCTCCGGCCCGACCTCACGATCGTGATCGACCTTCCAGCGGACGTCGCAGCGGTGCGACGGGAGTCCCGCGGCGAGGCCGCGCAGCTCTACGAGCAGCACGAGGTGCAGCGCGCGTTGGCTGCATTCTACACGGACTTACCGAAGCATATGCCGAAGGATCGTGTCGTGATGCTCGACGGACAGGGCACCATCGACCAGGTTTCGGAGCGGGTTTTTACGGCTTACTCGTCGAAAAGTTGAGACCTGACCCGATTCTTGGCACATTCCAGGGCATGCAGTCGCTCTTCTCCCTGGGTCTCGCGTCCTTGCTCGTCACCTCCGTCGTCGCTTGTGGTGGTGGTGCGCAGCCTGCGCCCCAGCCGAGGACGCCACAGAAGCTCGAGGCCGCGCCGCCAGTGGCCGACGCGCCCGTGGGCCCCGTCGAGGTGAAGCGCTCGCAGCTGAAGCGGTTCGCCGAGCGTCCGGGCGAGTTCTTCCAGAGCATCGACCTGGACGATCGCGCCGTGTTCGCGGACGGCAAGTTCCACGGCTTTCGTCTGATCGCTCTTCGCGACGGCCTCGAGCGCAGCGGCCTTCAGCCCGGCGACGTGGTGGTGAGCGTGAACAAGATGCCCATCGAGCGCCCGGAGCACGCGATCGCCGTGTTCCGCAGCCTGGAAAAGGCGAAGGAGCTCCGCGTGGACTACGAACGCAACGGCGAGCCGAAGACGGTCACCGTTCCGATCATCGATGACGGCGGCACAGCACCCGGTCCTCTCGGCGTGGCTCCCGCTCCTGCGACTCCGCCTGCCACGCCTGCCGCCGCGCCTTCCGGTCCGGCTGCTCCTGTCGCTGCTCCTGGCACGAAGTAGCCGCTTAGCGGAGGTCCACGAGGCTCGCGAGCGCGAGTCGGTCGGTGTCGATCGTCGCGCGCGGATCCTCGTGCGGCTCGAAGCGCAAGATGACGCCGCCCTCTTCGTCGACGCGCACGTGATCGCGATCGATGTGCCCATGCACGACGCCGGCGGAGTGCAGGAGCGCGAGCGCCTCTCGCAGCGCGTTTCCTTGCGCAGGCGACAGCACGGAGACCAGCGCCATGCCCCTCGGTTCGTCGAACCAGATCTCCGACGCGGGGCGGTCCACGCGTAGCACTCGCTGTAGCGCCGGGTGCTCGGCCCGCGCGAACGCCTGCGCGCGCACGAGTGACGGCGTGTCGAGCGGGAAGACCTCGACCGGGCGATCGAGGAACGTGTCCATGACTCTCGCGCCCACGTGGGCGACGCGGCCTGCACGAGGGTGCTCGCTCGGTGCACGCGCGACTTCTGCGCGGAGGGCGGCGCGCTCGATGGTGCTGGGCCACGGCAATGCCGTGAGCGTACGCCGGGCCGCGAACGCGTCGGCGGGGCGATCTTCGGGAGCGTCTGCCGTCAGCGAGAGAACGATGGCGTCGTGACGCCGATCCAGGTCGCGGTGCGCGCCGCTGGGCAGCACGCGCAGCGGTTCGTTTGCTTGGGGTCGCTCGCCCGTGAGCATCTCGCGCAGGATCATGCCGACGCCGTAGAGGTCGCTCTTGATGCTGGCGGGACGGCCTTCGCGCTGCTCCGGGCTCATGTATCCGAGAGTGCCGATGATGCCGGCAGTGGCGGTGGCGGAGAGATCCCCGAGGTGCGCCGCGCCAAAGTCGCCCAGCTTCGATACGCCAGCGCCGTCGAACAGTACGTTCGCGGGCTTGACGTCGCGGTGCAGGACGGACAGGCGGTGCGCCTCGCCCAGCGCGGACAGGACGGCTGTGGTGATCTCGATCGCGCGTGAAGGCGCCACGGCCTCCTTCGCCAGCATGTGCTCCAGCGTGCCGCCCGTCATCCACTCCATCACGAGCGCGGGCCCGTCCGGCAGGTAGTCGCGCAGCGGTACCACGTTCGGGTGGTCCAGGGAGCCGAGCACCTTCACCTCGCGCTCGAACCGCGCGAGCGCATCGCGTCCTGCGCCGCGCGCGTCGTAGCCCGCGAAGATCTTGACGGCCACGTGCTCGCCGCGAACGGCGTCCACGCACTCGAGCACGCGTGCGGATGGAGACGACGCGACCTCGCGCAGCACCTCGTAACGGCCGAACACGCGCGCCTTCACCTGCGACTGCGGTGCCTCGGGCTCCGCGGTCGATACGGGCCCGCCAAGCCGATCCAGCTCCGCGGAGGCCTCGTCCTTCGCCTGCATCAGGCCAAGGCGGTCGAGGGCGCCGAGCAGGAGGCTGAGCGCATGCCGCCGTTCGAGCGCGTCCGACGGGACCTGCTGCAGGTGCTTCGCGCCTGCCTCCGTCTTTCCATAGCGCAGGAGAAGAGAGCCCAGCGCCACGCGCAACGCGGCGCGCTTTGGCTCCCGCCGGATCTGGGCCTCCAGCGTGCGCGCGGCGCGGACAACGTCGCCGGCCTCCTCGTAGAGCTTGGCAGCGCGTGCGGCGTCTTGTGCCTTCTCCCATGCGTCCGCCGCGCCGAGCTTGTTGCCCGCGGCCTCGTAGCAGCGCGCGGACCACGGATACGCGCCGCGCTGATCGAAGTAGAACGCCATCTTCTCGTGCGTGGCTGCGTCAGCGATCGCGGCCAGGGCCGACAGCGCTTCGCCGTCGTGCTTGGACTCCACGAACAGGCGCAGCGCGCGGGGAAAATCTCGGGCTCCGCGCGCGCTCTCGGCGGCCTCGCGCCATGCGCACGCGCGCTCGAAGAGCTCGCTCGCCGCCGCCAGGTCCCCGCGCGACAGGCACAAGCTTGCGGCCTCCGCGAGGCGGCTCTCGCGCACCAGCGCCTGGATGTCGGGCGGGAAGTTCGTCATGTGCCGTCGGCCTCGGTCATGTCGTCCTCGTCCGGATCCGGAGCGGACGCGTCGAAGCGCGAGGCCGCGTGCTCAACGTCGAGGTCGACGCCGTACGGCTCGACGGGCTTGTCGCCGCGACCGAGCGCGCGCGAGTCTGCGTGCTGCGCGACGTCGTGAAGGATGCCGCGCTCGCGGTTCTTTCGCCCCGGTCCGCTCGCGTCGACCCAGAAGTAGCTCTTGTCGCGCACGTCGACATGGACGAAGCCGCTGGTCGGGTAGACACCAACGCCGACGAAGCCCTGATCGCGGACGAAGCGCGCGACGTCCTCGTCCGTGTGCCCAGGTACGACGAGGTCTATGGCGCGCCCGCGACCGTGGTTCGACGCCTTGCCCGCGCGCGGGCTGCGATAGCCGGAGAGCATGCGGAGCTCCGCAGCGTCGAAGTGGGTCTGCACGCGATAGAGCAGGTCCACGAGGCGAGGATGGAGCGGATGCGTCATGCCGCTCTGCGGCTCACGCGCGAAGCGGGAGAGGCGGTCCATCTCGAGGTCAGTGAAGCTGCCCTGGTCGCCAAGCGGAGAGAGCTCCACGTACTCCGCGGTGTTGAGCCCGCGCAGAGAGAGCAGCGCGCGCCCGGCGTCGCTCCTTGGCTGCGCCTTTCCAGGAGGTGCCGCGTGCCAGCTCTGCACGTTGCGCGCATACCCGCGCGGGGCCGGTGCCGGGTGCGGTGGCCCGGGCTTCGTGGGCGGGGCAGCGTCTGCGATGCGCAAGATGACCGTGAGCGCGAGAAGCACGGCGGCGCCCGCTGCGAACGTCCGTACGATACCGACCCGCACGCGCATCATTCCCAGCAGCGGCTCAGCGGCGGGAGAAGGCAATCACGCGCGAGAAATCGAAGCGGAGCTCGCTCGACTCGAGCGCGCTTCTCGCGGCGCCACCATTCGAGCGCGCGCGCTCACGATGAACGCGGTGCACCGCGATCGTCCCGTCGCTGTCACTGGCACCAGACACACTGAATGCGGAGCTCGGGATCGTCGCGCCAGAAGCGTCCGCCGCGCATCGAAGCGTGCCGCTCGTGCGCTGCAGCACCACGTCGACGAAGAACACGTCGCCCGTCTCTCGCGCCGCGCTGCCATCCGCCGTGGACCATGCCACCTCGACGGTCTGTGCGGAGCCCGCGATCGCGACGCGACCCGTGCCCTGTGCGCTCTGGTTGTTGGGGGCGCCCGACACGCGGACCTCCGACACCTCGAGCGGTGCCGAGCCCGAGAGCTCGAAGGCGGCAACGCCCGGTGAGCCGGCGGCGCGAACGGAGTAGCGCGAGCCAGGTACCAGTAGCGACGAGAGCTCGGGCGCAGGCGTGGCGGCGTAATAGAGGACACCACCGACGAGACCGACGGGATCCGGCACCTGTCGCGGAACGAGCGGGAATGCGCGTCCGGCGGGTGCGGCTCCTCCGGGTGTGGCTCCTGCGGACGTCTGCGTCACCTGGAGACCTCCGACGTCCGCGAGCTCGAGCGAACGCCCCGCGGCTGCGTCGAGCTCCTCCGAGAGCGGAACACAACCGAACGACGGCGGCGCTTCGAACGCGGCGCCGACCAGCTTGAGCGCGCGGTCATCCAGCTGCGATGCCTGCGATGCCTGTGTCGTCTGGGCGCTGCGAGCCTGCACGAACCGCGCGGTTGCGGCGCCACGAACGACCTCGCGACCGGCCTCACCCGTGGTGGTCCTCTCGAACGTCACGACGGCCGTGGTCTGGGTCAACGCATCCGCGTCCGACTCCCCCGAAGAAGACACGTTCGCCGAGCACGCCGTGAGCGTGAGCAGCAACAGTCCCAGGTTGGGGAGTCCTCGCATGTCCAATAAGGATAGACGTCGAGCGGCCCGGTTGCAATCATCACCCCCGCCACGATGCCCACCACCATCCCCGTGAGCAACCGCATCGTCGTCGTCGCCGCGTTCGAGCCGGAGCTTTCGACGTTTCGAGAAGCACTTCCGGAAGTGCGCGCGGTTGCTGTTGGAATCGGCCTCGTGGACGCAGCACTCGGCACCAGCGCCTTGCTCGCGGCGGCGGCGCTGTCCGGAGACGTGGAGCTGGTCGTGCTCCTCGGAACCTGCGGGGTTTTCCGCGAGGACGACGCCGGCGCCGTCATCGTGGGCAGCGCTGCGTTCCTCGCCGACCCTGCGACGCCGCTCGCTCACGCAGCATTGCCGGAGCCGCTCACGGCGCGCCTGCCGATCGCCGAGACCTTTGGAGCCACCGCGGAGCTCGGGGAGATCGCGACGACGCTGGGCGTAACAACGTCCGACGAAGCTGCGCGCGCGCTCTCGGACGCGACGCACGCCCGCGCCGAGCACATGGAGACCTACGCGGTCGTCAAAGCATGCATGATGCATGGAATTCGTTGTGGCGTGATCCTGGGCGCTGCGAACGTCGTGGGCGCGCAGGGGCGGTCGCAGTGGCGAGCCAATCACGTCGAAGCGAGCAAGCGCGCCGCGTTGTTCGCCGCGTCCCGCCTCCGCCAGCAGACCTAAACAGAAACGCGTCTCATGATTCGTCGGGTCTTCGAGCCGCGTTGACCGTGAACCGTGAATCGCGTTTGGCGGTGAGCGCCCGCATGTCCGGCCTGTGGCCGCAGCGCGTCGTCCGCAGCCGTGGACTCGATCGGGGGCGCGACGGCTGGCGATGTTGGTTCGAGCCGATGACGCCGGTCCGACTTTGTCCGAGCTCGCCCCCACGCGTGGACTCCTTCGCGACGCCGCGCCGCGCCACCCGGCCGAACATCGCGGGCACTCACCACCCTCTCGTGTTCACCGCCCGCGAAAGCCAGGACACAACGACGACCCTGACGAATCATCAGGAAACGCGTGGACGGTGGATCATTCCCTTCTTCGTTTCTGCGTAAACGGCGTCGCATGGCGCGAGAGCCGCCCGTCAGGCGAGGCTTCGAGCGAGCACGGAGCGGAACGGACCTCTGTCCGTGAGCACCGCGCGCAGCTCGAAACGAAGCATGGCGGGATGGATCTCGCGCCAGGCGATGCCGTTTAGAAGGTCCACCAGAGAGCGGTGGCGGGTATGACCGAGAAGCCCTGGCTCCTCACGTTGCTACCGTTGAAGGAGC
This sequence comes from Myxococcales bacterium, assembly GCA_025355005.1. Classification (GTDB taxonomy): domain Bacteria; phylum Myxococcota_A; class Polyangia; order Polyangiales; family Polyangiaceae; genus JANXLV01. The sequence goes on from JANXLV010000196.1 coordinate 63,180, forward strand.
CGCTCACGTTCTCGTAGTTGGCGGCCACCTCGAGCGCGACGTGGATGTGCCGGAGGCCGGTCGCGATGCCGAGCACGCCACCGCCGTAGAATCGGTCCACGGAGAGGGCGAGGGGCGGTGTCCCGAGGGTCACGCTCTTTGGCTCGCTCGTGACCTCGGAGATGTTGTCGTGCTCGAAGCCGCCGCGGAGCCCCGTCCACACTTGATAGAGCGCGCCCGTGCTCTGCCAGCCGACGAGGATCGGAACGTCCGCTCCGTATCCGTGCAGTGAGCCGAGGTCCACGCCAGAGAGCTCGCTGCCGGACTGACGACCGTAGAGTGCTGCGGTGCCGCCCGCGCCGATCGACAGTGAGTAGTGGCCCGAGTCGAAGCTGCGGCGCGCGTCCACGCGGACAGCGCGGCCCGTGTACGACAGCGCTGCGTCGAACCGGTTGCCCACGCCCACGCGCGCGGAGACGAAGGGCGCGACGCCAGGAGAGATCGCGGCGGCCACGAGCGCGCCCTTCGCGTAGTCGGGGCTCGACCCGGCGGGGCCCGGCGCGTTCGGGTTCGTCGCGGCGATCTCCTTGGCGCGGCGGAGGTCCGTTCCCAGGCCGCCACCAGCGACATTCGCGGACAGCCCGAGCGACGCGCGCACATCGCCGGTAGGAAGCGCGCGCGCGGAGTGGAGAAGGGGAGAGCCGCCAGCGCAGCCCATGCAGAGCGGCGCGAGGACGAGCGCGGCTCCGAGTGCGGTGAGTCCCCGCTTCACGAGCTTACTTGCGGAAGCGCGACGGGTAGTCGTTGGCGCCCGCCCGCTTCTGCAGCTCGGCGTCATCCGGATGGAGCTTGATGGCGCGCTCGATCAGCAACTTCTCGTCCTCGGTGTGGTTCGGGTCCGGCAGGCAGCACTCGACGGGGCACACGGCCTGACACGCCTCGTGATCGTAGAAGCCGACGCACTCGGTGCAGAGCTCCGGGTCGATGATGTAGATCTCATCACCCTCGCTGATGGCCTCGTTGGGGCACTCGGGTTCGCAAGCGCCGCAGTTGATGCAGTCGGCGGTGATGTAAGTCGCCATGTCGCGGGTACTTATGAAACCCACGCGAAGAAGTCAAACCAAGCGGAGCCCCGTCCGTGAACCGTACCTTCGGCTGGCCGCGCCACTGGGAGCTTGCAGAGGGATGCACCTTCCGGGTAGCGTCCGCGCCGCTTGTTGCCTTTTTTGCGTTCTTCGTCGTCCTCACGCGCCCCTCGCCGACCTCTGGTCTGGCTTTGCGCCGCGCTTCTCGTGCTCGTGGCTGGCTGCACCCCGAAGATCGGTGACAAGTGCGTCCTCTCCACGGACTGCTCCACGTCCGGCGACCGTCTGTGCGACACGACGCAGCCTGGCGGCTACTGCACGCAGTTCAACTGCGTGCCGGACAAGTGCCCGAACGCGGCGGCGTGCGTGATCTTCGAGAGCGCGGTCCCGGGCTGCACGTATTCGGATCGAGGCATTCCGCGCACGGGCCGCCAGTTCTGCGTCGCGCAGTGCCACTCGACCTCGGACTGCCGCACCGGCTACGTCTGCGCCGATCCGCGCACTCCTCCCTGGAACGCGCTCATCCTCGATGACGATCAGACGCAGCTCACCTGCCTGGTCGACCCGCTCGCCTCGTACGACGTGGACGCCTCCACGGGCTCCAACGTGTGTCAGGCGCAGGGCCCGGACGTCGCGCCCATCGAGGCCGGCGCTCCGCCCGTGCTCGACGCCGGCGTGATCAAGGTCGACGCGGGCTCCGACGCTGGCATCGACGGAGGCTCTTCCGACGCCGGCGCGGACGCGGGTCCCAGCGACGGCGGCGCGGACGCCGCGGACTGATGTGAAGCGCGCGCGCGGGGTCGCGATCGCGTTCGGTCACAGCGTGCTGTCGTGCACGGCGGTCATGCTCATCCTCGCCACGGCGGTGTTCCTGGCGCTCAGGCTGCTGCCCGGTGATCCGGCCGCGCTGGTGCTAGGTGACGAGTCGTCCGCGCAGGATCGCGCTGTGCTCCGCGCCAAGCTCGGACTGGATGCTTCACTACCCGTGCAGTATGCATATTTCTTGCGCGGCCTCCTGACGTTCGACTTCGGCGAGTCGATCCGGAAGCCTGGCATCATGGCGGGGGCGCGCGTGGCGTCCGCGCTGCTTCCCACCACGGAGCTCGCGGTGATCGGCGTGGCGTTCGGCGCCGTGTTCGGCATCACGGCGGCGCTGCTCGCGAACGGGCCATGGCTCGGCGCGAAGAAGCGATGGGTCAATCGCGTGCTGGTCATGGTGGCAGCGACGCCGCTCCTTGCGCTCGCGCCCACGCTCACGTTCGCGCTCGCGGTGCGCACGCACCTGTTGCCGTTGCCGGGCGATCCAGACGCCGGCCTCTCGGGGCTCCTCTTCGCGGGCTCGCTGCTGGGGCTGCCGCTCGGCGCGCACGCCGGACGCATCGGCGCCGCGGCGCTCTCGGACATCGCGGACAAGCCGTTCCTTCGTGTCGCGCGGGCGAAGGGTGCCTCCCATCTCTCCGTGTGGCTCCGGCATGCGCTGCCGTGCGTGATGGGGCCGCTGGTCACCGTGCTGGGCACGCAGCTCGGGGCGCTGCTCGGCGGTGCGGTCGTCATCGAGCGCCTCTTCGAGCGCAAGGGTCTCGGTACGCTCATGATCGAGGCGTATTTCACGCGCGATCTGCCAGTGCTCGAGGCAAGCATCTGCGCGTCTGGTCTTCTGTTCGTCGTCACGCAGGCCATCGCTGGTGCGCTGCACGCGGCGGTCGACCCGAGGGTGCGCGCATGAGCGAGGGCACGCACGTCACGCGCATGCGCATCGTTCGGCTCGCGCCGCTCGTGCTGCTCGTTTTCGTGTCGCTCGTCCTCACGCTCGCATCGCCGCAGCGCCCGGAGACGCTTGACCCGTCCGCGGCGTGGGCGCCTCCGTCCGCCGCGCACTGGCTCGGGGCGGGGGAGGGCGGCTCGGATCTCATGCTCGTGGTCGCGCATGCCACGTTGCGCGGCTCGCTCCTCGCGCTGTGCGTCTCGCTCTTGGGTGCAGCGGTCGGCGTTCCGGTCGGCGCGCTCGCGGCGATGATGCGCGGGCGTGCGGAGGCGTGGGTGTCGCGCACGTGCGATCTCCTGCAAGCGTTTCCGTCGTTCCTCTTCGCCATCACCGTGCTCGCCGCGGTGCGGAGTCCCACGCGGGTGCACCTCGGCATCGCGTTCGCCCTCACGGCGTGGGTTCCGTTTGCGCGGCTCGCGCTCGCGGAGACGCGAGTCCTCCGGAGTCAGAGCTTCATCGAGGCCTCGCGCGCGCTCGGCGCGACCCAGGCGCGACTCCTCGGTCATCACGTGCTTCCAAACCTGATGAGCACGATCGCGGTGCAGCTCGGCGCTACCGCCGCAGCCATCGTGGTCGGAGAGGCCGCGCTCGCGTTCGTCGGGCTGGCGTCGAGTGATCGCGTCTCTCTCGGATGCATCCTGGACCAGGGCGTGGCGTCGATGCTGCGCGCACCGACCGTGCTGCTGGTAGGCGCTCTATCCGTCTTCGCGTTGAGCTCCTCCATGATGCTGGCCGGACGCGCGGCCGACCGCTAGTAGGTTTGTTTTCACGGAAAGGCGCTATAGGACCTGCGGTGTTTCTTCCGTCTCTGCCACGCAACGTCGAGGCTGCTTTTCGCGACCTGTCGTCGGCGAAGCCGGATACGCGTCGTGGTGCGCTGGCCGACGTGGTGCGGCATGCGCTCGGCGACGACCAGCTCCGGGTGCGTGCGGTTCCCGCGATCGAGAAGCTGCTACGCGACGACGAGAGCGCGGAGGTGCGCTCGGCCGCGGCCGTTGCGCTCGCGGACCTTGGCGCGAAGCAGGCGCTGCCGTCGCTCCTCTTGGCCGTCGAGGACGCGCATCCGATGGTACGTCAGATGGCGATCAACGCGCTCGGTGAGCTCAAGGATCCGCGCGGCGAGCAGCGGCTCTCGCGCGCGCTCCGCGATAGCCGTCCCGAGGTCCGTTACCAGGCCCTCATCGCGTACGCGCGCGTGGCGCAGGAGGAGGCGGACGTATTCCGCGAGCTCCTGCGCGCCACGAAGGACGACGACCAGGCGATCGTCCACATCGCGCTGCGGCTCGCGGAGGAGCGCGCGCCGGCTCCCGGCAAGGAGCACGCAGACCTGCCGTCAGAGCTCCTGGATCGCGCTGCCGCGCTGCTCAGCGCGGAGCATGCGGACGTCGCCGCAGCGGCTGCGATCCTTCTCGGCAACGTGAGAGACCACCGCGCGAAAGAGCTGCTCGTGCAGATCGCGACAGGCGGCGGCAGCGGTGTGTCTGGGCGCATGCCCAGCAAGGAAGAGGAGCAGGCAGCAGTCGAGCTGGTCGGGCTGCTCGGCTACGAGTCCGCGCGCGAGGCGCTCACGCGACGCGCCTTCGGGCTCGCGCGCTACGTGAAGGACACGTGCGCGTTCTCCGCGAAGGTGGCGCTGGCCGCGATGGGCGACGCCCGCGCGAAGTCCGAGATCATCGCCTCGCTGGACGGGAAGGACGCGGCGCTTCGCGAGAGCGCGATCGTCGCGTGCGGGCGTGCTCGCATCGTCGACGCGAAGGATGTGCTCCACGACATCGCCACGCGCGATCTCGACCCGCGCATCGCGACGCTCGCGAGCGAGGCGGTCTCGAAGCTGGGGGTCGCGAGCGTGGCAGATGCCGATGCCCCGAGCGACACGGAGGCGGACAGGGACTCATGACGAAGGTGAGACTCCTCGGCCTGGTCGCCCTCTTGGCGTGCATCCCGTGGCTCGGCGGCATGGTCGTGCTCGGCGCGATCGTCGCGCCCACGGTGTTCCACAGCATCCCCCCGCCGGGCGGCGCGGACGCGATGACTCTCGTCTTTCGTCGCTACGATCGCATCGCGGTGGTTGCGTCCATGATCGTGCTCCTGTGCGAGGTCGGCCTCGCGACCATCACCCGCACCGCCCGCGACGTGGCCCGCTCGTTCACGTGCATCGTGATGAGCGCGCTCGCCATCTACGAGGGCACGATGCTGTCGCCCAAGATCGAGGCGCTGCACATGGCCGGTGCCCTCCGCGGGGTCGGGGACCTCGGGCTCGAGCTCGAGCGTACCCACCACCAGGCAGAGCTCCTCGCGAAGGCTGAGCTCGCCTTCGGGCTCCTCTATGTGGTGCTGCTGGTGTGGACGCTGACGAGCCTCGGCACAACCGTTGCGACTACCCCTGCGCCGACCAGCGCAGAGGGTGTTGAGCGGACAGACCCGGACGTACATCCGGATAGCGGAGGTGGAAAATTACGACGAAGGCAGGCATGACCCGAGCGCGGAGGAGATTCTAACCCACTCAGATCGCGCGGTTTTTCGGGAAAATGACCAGAGGCACTTCGTCGTCGCAGCCACAGCCGTTAGGAAACTGTCATCTGAGGCACGGGTGCCATACCCCCCGCCCCAGAAGACCAGCAGATGAGACCTCTCCCGGGTCCAACGGAGCCCTTTTCGTGATTCTCCCAGCGGGTGCAAAGTTTCGAGGCGGGCAGAACTGCAAGGGAAGAGTTGACGACAGAGAATTCGCGGGGTATGAGCCCGGCTCGTTTCAGTTCGATGAACAATCGAGCACCGGCTCCGTCTGACGCTTCTGCAAGTGGCTCGGCCGGGACCTTGCTAGGAAACCAGCAAGGCATGTGAGTTTCAGTGTGGCGTGTGGTGCATTCGGATTTCTTACGGCGACTCAGTCGCCAGAACGTTGTTTCAGGAGGCGGATATGCTCAAGAAGTTGATTGGTCTTGGATTTGTGTTCGGTGTTGCGGCCACGGTCAGCGTGTTCGCGGGTGGCTGTTCGTCTACGACGATCACCGACCCCCCTGACAGCGGCAAGTTGACCGAAGGTGGCGCGCACCCGGACGGCGGCAATGGCACCGACAGCGGCCCGACCGTGGGCAACTGCCCGGTGGCGATCACGGCGATGGACATCGCCGAGGTCAACCCGCCGAAGGACAACACCACGGGTTCCTGCACGGATACGGAGCTCACGAAGATCACCGGCAAGTTCGCCGACATCTTCGCGGCAGTCAGCTCGACCTGCGCCGGCTGCCTCTTCTCCGAGGCCGCCGACATGACGAACTCGCAGTTCTTCATCTGGTCCGACACGATGCACGCCAACGTCTCCCTCGAGAACTTCGGCGCCTGCATGGGCTCCACGCTCTCGGGCGGCAACGCCAAGTGCGGCAAGTCTGCCGAAGAGCTCGAGTCCTGCCTCGAGTCCGCGTGCCCGCGTGACCCGACCTCGGGCGCGACGACCTGCACGGACATCACGGACCAGGAGTGCGTCACGGCTGCCATCGCGGGCGACTGCAAGCAGTACAACGACAAGCAGACCACTGATTGCGGCGGCGCGACGACCCTCAAGGCGGTCTTCGGCAAGTGCTTCGACAGCAAGGGCTCGCCCGACCCGGGCATCAAGCTCCTCTGCGCCGGCGCAGCGGCGGCCGACGCCGGCGGAGGCTGAGAACTGGCTAAGAGCCAGCTGAGGGGCTTGCAACTGGACGGCGAAACCGCGACCATCGAGATTCCGCTCTTGCGCGGAAATAGAGGGAGAGCGGAATGAGAAGGGCACTGTCTCGTGGCGCCTGGGTTGTCGTCTCCGTCGCCGTCGTGGCCGCGTGCTCCTCGTCGAACGAGGAGATAGTCGGTGGTGGCTTGGATGATGACGCCGGTGCCGCGGACAGCGGCAACGTCGTCCACGACAGCGGCGGCAGCGTGGGCAAGGACAGCGGCCCGAAGACGGACTCTGGCACGGCCAAGGACGCCGGGCACGACAGCGGCGCGGACTCGGGCCCACCCAGCGCGACCTGCGGCGACAAGATCAAGAACGGCGACGAGACGGACGTGGACTGCGGCGGCACGTGCGCCCAGAAATGTGCCCTCACCAAGGGCTGCAAGGGCGTGGCTGATTGCGTCGCGGGCGCGGCGTGCCTGATGGGCGTCTGCGCGGCGCAGTCGTGCATGGACGGGATGATGAACGGCACCGAGACCGCGGTGGACTGCGGCGGCGCGTCGTGCCCCGGGTGCGCGGACGGGCTCGCGTGCAAAGATCCCGCCGACTGTCTGAGCAAGGACTGTGTTGGCGCGGCGTGCGTGCCGGCGACCAACGTGGATGGCATCCAGAACGAAGGCGAGACCGACATCGACTGCGGCGGTCCCAACGCGCTGCCGTGCGCTGACGGTCTGAAGTGCGTGAACGGCGCCGATTGCGCGGACAAGATCTGTGACGCCGTGAAGAAGACGTGCACCGCGCCGTCTTGCATGGACGGCGTGCTGAACGGCGCCGAGAGCGCGATCGACTGCGGCGGAGGCGTGTGCCTCGCGTGCGCCGACGGCAAGACGTGCAACGCTGCGGGCGACTGCACGAGCGGCGTCTGCAACGTCACCTGTCAGGCGCCGACATGCATGGACGGCGTTCAGAACCAGGACGAGACCGACGCCGACTGCGGCGGCGCCATCTGCGGCAAATGCGCCGACAACCAGAAGTGCAAGGTCGGTGCAGACTGCATCGATGGCGCATGCGGCGGCGGCCTCTGCACCGCTCCCAGCTGCACTGACGGCTCGATGAACGGGCAGGAGACGGCGATCGACTGCGGCGGTCCCGCGTGTCCGCGCTGCGACAAGGGTCAGGCGTGCCTCGTCGACACCGACTGCGCGTACAACATCTGCGGCGCAGGCAACGTGTGCAACGGCGCTGTGAGCTGCAGCAGCGGGGGCAACGGCCGCGCGACGTGCGGCCCCGCTGGCAACGACGACTGCTGCACCACGCTTCCCGTTCCGGGCGGCGCGGTCGGCGCATGGAGCGTCTCACCCTACCGGCTCGACAAGTACGAGATCACCGTCGGTCGCATGCGTCAGTTCCTCAGCTCGAAGGGCTGGAACCTGCGCGGCAGTCCCCCCGCAGCCGGCGCCGGCGCGCACGCGAAGATCGCGAACAGCGGCTGGGTCAGCAGCTGGAACGACCGCCTCCCCGCAGGCGCCACCGCGGCGCTCGCGCAGACGAACGTGAACCAGCGCTCCGGCGTCTACAACGGCAACGCAGCGCAAGACAGCGGTCTGTCCGACTGCTTCGGCGGCGAGGACGCAGCCACGTGGAGCAACGCGGCTAGCGCGAACGATCTGAAAGCCGCCAACTGCTTCGACTGGTACACCCTCTTCGCGTTCTGCGAGTGGGACGGCGGCTACCTTCCCACGGAGCATGAGTGGCAGTACGCCGCGCAGGGCGGAAGCGACAACCGTACGTTCGCGTATGGTTCCGCGCCCGCGCTCCCGAAGGCGACCGACTGGCTCCCGCGCTGCGGGAATGCCGGCGACGGCGCCTGCCAGGATCCGAACGCCTACATGGGTCAGGCGTACACCAACAACAACGGCTTCCCAGCCGCGCAGACGAAGGATGCAGTCTACCCGAACTTCCTGCAGGCGCCGGGCCTCTACGTGGTCCACGGCTTCTGCACGAACGGCGGCAATCGCGCGTGCTTCAGCTACTCGGGCGCGAACGCAAACGCTGGGCAGGGCGCGGTCAACGCCGCGCACGTCGCGCCGCCGGGCACGAAGCTCGACATCGCGAAATGGGGCCAGTACGACATGAGCGGCAACCTGATCGAGTGGACGCTCGACAACTCCGTCAACATCAACCCGGGCACCGGCCGCCAGCAGGTGGAGCCCGCGTGCACCGGCGCAGACTGCGCGAACGTGGACTGGGTCGACTACCACGCCGCGAACATCGATCCGAACGGCACGGCGATCGTCGGTGACACCAGCATCCCCGCGCACCCGTCCTACTGGCGAAACTGGAACTACGCCAACGGCTCCGCACAGGATCTCATGGCCTCCTTCCAGCAAGACGGCGGACGCGTCATGCGCGGCGGCTCCTGGGAAATCGCCCACCCCGTGAACGTGTCGAACCGCTACGGAAACTACCCCATCTTCCGGAACTACTACGCCTCAGGCGCACGTTGCGCGCGCCCGTACTGAGTCGAGGTCGAAGTCGCCGTCGAAGTCGTGTAGCTTGCGTGGTCGATGACTCCTGTTTCTGAGCACGATCCGGATATTGGATTGTTCACCGTCCTTCGTGAGGACGGATCCGCGGATCCGAAAACGGATCCGAACGTGCCCGATGCCGTGCTGCTTCGCGGCTATCGCGAGATGCGGCGGCTTCGCATGATTGACGCGAAGATGATCGTGCTCCAGCGACAGGGCCGCGTCGGCTTCTACGGCGCGTGCACGGGTCAGGAGGCGACGCCCATCGCCACCGGCCTCATCGCGAGCGAAGGCGACTGGGTCTACCCCGCGCTTCGCGAGCAGAGCGTCATGCTCGTTCGCGGCTTCCCGCTCGACGCTTTCATTGCGCAGGTCTTCGGCAACTCGGGCGACGTCCAGAAGGGGCGCCAGATGCCGAGTCACCACTCCGGTCGCTCGGTGAACCAGGTCAGCTGGTCGTCGTGCATCGGCCCGCAGATCCCGCAGGCCGTCGGCACCGCGTTCGCCATGAAGAAGGCGAAGAGCGGCAATGTCGCGTTCGGCTTCATGGGTGACGGCGCCACCAGCCAGCCGGACTTCCACGCTGCGATGAACTTCGCGGGCGTGTGGAAGGTTCCGTGCATCCTGGTCTGCCAGAACAACCACTGGTCCATCTCCGTGCCCACGGAGAAGCAGACGGCGTCGCGCACGATCGCGATCAAGGCACGCGCCTACGGGCTGCCGGGTGTTCGCGTGGATGGCAACGATTTACTTGCACTCTACAAGGTTCTCTCCGACGCCAAGGAACGCGCGAAGAACGGGGGCGGTGCCACCTTCGTCGAGGCGCTCACGTACCGCATCGGCGCGCACTCCACCAGCGACGACCCCACGCGCTATCGCTCCGAAGCAGAGGTCAACGCGTGGAAGAAGAAGGACCCGCTCGACCGCCTCCGCAAGCACCTCGTGCTCCGCGGCCTCGTCAGCGATGCAGGCGACGTGGCCATGGACGAGGAGCTCTCCGCGGAGGTCGCGGCCTCCATCAAGCGCGTCGAGGCGCTGCCCCCGCCGGACCGCGCCTCCCTGTTCGACGATGTGTATGCCACGCTGCCTTGGCACCTGCGGGAGCAGCGTGATGCGCTCGTCCGCGGCCCATCCCCCGTCCCGCACGGCTGAAAGCTTCCACGGTACGTCGAACTTCTCAACAATCCGGGAGCGTCGAGGGTGTCCCTCGACCGCTGAAACGGCGTGACAGACGCGGCGACCGGCCCTAGATCGTTCTCATGGCAACGACCTACGACGCGGTTGTGATTGGCGGTGGCCCCGGCGGCTACGTGTGCTCGATTCGCCTCGCTCAGCTCAAGCAGAAGGTCTTGTGCGTGGAGAAGGACGAGGTCGGCGGCGTCTGTCTGAACTGGGGCTGCGTCCCGTCGAAGGCGCTCATCGCGGCGAGCCATACCTACGAGAAGGCGAAGGACGGCGCGTCCATGGGCCTCATCTGCGACAACGTCCGCGTCGACGTGAACAAGATGCAGGACTGGAAGGGCGGCATCGTCAAGAAGCTCACCACCGGCATCCGTGGTCTCTTCCGCGGCAATGGTGTCGAGCTCGTGATGGGCAACGCGAAGATCACCGGCAAGAACCAGGTGACAATCACGACGAGTGAGGGCGGCACTCAGGTCGTGGAGGCGAAGAACATCGTCGTCGCGACCGGCTCGTCGACCATCGAGATCCCCACGTTCAAGTTCGACGGCAAGAAGATCATCGGCGCGAAGGAGGCGGTCAGCCTGCGCGAGATCCCGAAGCGCATGCTCGTCATCGGCGGCGGCGTGATCGGCCTCGAGCTCGGGTGCGTCTACCAGAAGCTCGGCTCGGAGATCACCGTGGTCGAGGCGACGGCGAGCCTGCTGCCCGGCGTCGACCCGGATCTCACCGCAGTGGTCGAGAAGCGCCTCGTGAAGCACGGCGCGAAGATCATGAAGAGCGCGAAGGCCGCCGGCTACGAGACGCAAGCGGACGGCTCGCTCGCCGTGCGCGTTGACCTCGGCGACGGGAAGTTCGAGACGATCGTGACCGACATGGTGCTGGTCGCCGTGGGCATGCGCCCGAATGGAGCAGGGCTCGGCCTCGAGGAGCTCGGCGTCAAGGTGGAGCGCGGGTTCGTGCCGTGCGATCAGCTCGGTCGCACCGCGGTGCCGAACATCTATGCGATCGGTGACGTGTCCGGTCAGCCCATGCTCGCCCACAAGGCCAGCAAGGAGGGCGAGGTCGTTGCCGAGATCATTGCGGGTCACAAGGCCGCGAAGGACTGGGTCGCGATCCCCGCCGCGATCTTCACGGACCCTGAGATCGCCGTCGCTGGCGTGTCCGAGGAAGAGGCCAAGAAGAAGGGCCTGGACGTGAAGATCGGGAAGTTCCCCTTCGCCGCGCTCGGTCGCGCGATGGCCGTGAACGAGACCGACGGCTTCTTCAAGATCGTCTCCGACAAGGCCACGCACCAGGTGCTCGGCATCCACATCGTCGGCCCGTCCGCGAGCGATCTCATCAGCGAGGGCGCGCTAGCCCTCGAGATGCATGCCTTCCTTGAAGACATCGGCCTCACCATCCACCCGCACCCGACGCTGGGTGAGGGTTTGATGGAGGCGTCTATGAACGGGCTTGGTCACGCTGTGCATATTTTGAATCGGTGACGTTTGGCTGTAGGTGCGGGCGAAGTCGGTTGTTCTCGCCGCGCCACACTCTCAGAGACTTGCGTCGGTCGTCGACCCTGGTGGGCGCGCTGCGCCCCTCAGAACGCTGCGCGTTCCGAGCCTCCCCACGCTCGCTAGCGCGACTCGTGCTTCGCACGAGGGTGGTTTACTGGCACCCGGGATCGCAGCCGCTCGCGGCTGCTCTCGAGCATGTCGGGCGCTACGGGTAGGACATTCCGTTGTCTACGGTTTCGCCTATTCGCATCAGCATGGGGCCTCGGCTGCCGAACTCGAAGCTTGTGAGGGACGCTGTTGGGCAGGCTACGCGGTCGCGGAAGCGGCCGATGTGGAGGCCTAGGAGCGCGCACGTGATGACGCGGATCGTGGCCTTGTGCGAGACGAGGAGGATGTTGCCCTTGTGTGCCTCGAGCACGCGCTCCACCACGGGGATGGCGCGCGCCGCGATCGCGTAGCCGCTCTCACCGCCGGGCGGCGCATGGATGGCGGGGTCCTGGACCCAGCGCTGGTAGTTGTCTGCGTCGGTGGTCTTGATCTCGGACTCCTTGCGGCCGTCCCAGGTGCCGTAGCCGATCTCGCGGAGGTCGCGCTCCAACTGGGGCGTGAGCTTCGTGAGCTTCGCCAGTGGCGCCGCCGTGTGCTGCGCGCGCTGCAGGGGGCTCACGAAGATGGCCTCGAGGTCGAGCTTCGTCAGCAGCGGCGCCGCGCGCTCCGCCTGGGCGTACCCCTCGGGGGAGAGGTCCGTGTCGATCTCGCCGCAGAACGTGCCGTCCGCGGACAGCATCGTCTCGCCGTGCCTCAGCATGTGCAGAAATCTAGAGCTCATGTCAGCGCCTTCCTTTGAACCCCATCATGCCCTGCACGACGGACTCGCTCTCTTCGGCGATCTCCGCCTGCTCGCGCACGCGATCCGCGCAGTCCTCGCACATCTTCTTGGCCTTCCCCGAGACCTTGACGGAGACGAGCTTGTCGACCTCGTTTTCGCACTCTTTGCAGACGAACGACATGATGCGGGCCCTCCCTGGAGCACCCATCATAGCTCTGTTTTTTCCCCGTCCGTCGCGTATGATCGAAGCCACAGAGGAGCGCAGGATGGGCATCTTCGACCGCATGGGCAAGGTCATCTCGAGCAACGTCAACTCACTGCTCGACAAGGCAGAGGACGACAAGAAGCTCGTCGAGCTCAATCTCGAGGAGATGGGCGAGCAGCTGAAGAGCGGCAAGGGGGACGTCATCTCCGCCATCGCCGCCGAGAAGCAGCTCAAGAAGAAGGTCGACGAGCTGAACTCCGAGGTCGAGAAGTGGGACAAGCGCGCCGAGCTCGCGCTGAAGAGCGGCGACGAGGCCCTCGCCCGTGAGGCGCTCAAGCAGAAGAAGCGCACGCAGGCGGAGTCCGAGCAGGCCGACAAGGCCCGCGCCGATCAGCGCGATATCGCACTCAAGATGAAGTCCGAGCTCGATCGCATGGAAGAGAAGCTCGAAGAGCTGAAGATGCGCAAGGGCACCATCGTCGCCCGCGCCGAGCAGGCCCGCCGCGGCTCGACCACCGACAGCCTTGGATCGAAGGGCGGCTCCAGCGCGTTCTCGAACTTCAAGGACATGGAGGAGAAGATCGAAGGTCGCGAGGCCGAGGGCGTCGCGATGGAAGAGGTCGAGGAGGCGCTCGGCAAGGGTCGCTCGAACGAGGACCTGGAGTCGAAGTTCCGCGATCTCGAGCGCAGCACCGGCGGTGGCAAAGAGGGCGGCGAAAAGAACGACATCGACGACGAGCTCGCCGCACTGAAGAAGCGCATCCGCGTCTGAGCCCAGGCGAATGGCAGAACGGATAGTCGTCTCGCTCCGCGTTCCGCTCGAGATGCTCGGCTCACGCCAGGCCGATCGCGTCCGCACCATGCTGGATCGGGCGACCACGTTGCGCGCAGAGGTGCTGGGCCTGTCACCCGTGGAGCTGCTCTTCGGGTTCCCTCCTGAGTCGCTCGAGCTCGCGCTTCGCCTGGCGCTCACGCCGGAAGTGCTCGAAGAGGGCGAGACGGCGTTTGCAGCAGGTATCGCGCAGGGCGACGTCCTGCCGCTGGTCGAAGGCCGCGGCATCCAGTGGGGCACGCCCATCATCGTCGCGAGCGCCCTCTCGTCGATCACGCAGCCCGCTGCGGTGACGGTGAGCGAAGCGCTCAAGGCTTTTCGCCAGGGAGAGCTGCTCACGCTCGGCTCCGTGTCGGTGCGTTCCATGGGAACGCGTCTCCGCGGCGCGCGCCTCGACACCTCGCAGCCATTCCGGCGCGAGGCCGCTGCGCAGCTCGCGCGTCTGGGTCCGCCGGTCACGCTGCTCGGCGACGAGGCGCCCGCGCAGCTGGTGTGGCCGGGCTCGCTCTCGATTCTTCGCGCGGACCCGGGGCTGGGTGGGACGCGCTTTCTCAAGGAGATCGCCCGTGCACAGGAGCCCGCGCGCGCGCTCCTGGTGTCGCCTTCGGGGAGCGGCCTCGAGCCGTTCGGTGCGCTTCGTCGCGCCATCGCACGCACCGACGACGTGAACCCATTCCTGCTGGAGCTCGCGCCCACGGTCGAGCGCCTCTCCATGGGAGAGGGCGTCACGCTGGACGAGGCGTCCCGGATCGTGGCCGCGTTCCTGTGGCCCAAGTCCACCGCCGAGCAGCCTGGACCCCTGCTCGTGGACGACGCGGCCGAGGTCGACGAGGCGTCACTCTCCGCATGTGCGCGCGCGTTGCTCTCGGCAGAGCGCTCGTTTCCGTTCGTCATTCGCCTCGACGCAACGGATGCAACACCTGCATCATGCATCGAGCTCGCGCCCGGCCCCGAGGCGGATCTGGGGCCGCTGCCACGCGAGGCCGCCGAGGCGTTCCTCGCTGCCTGCCTGGACTCTCCCGCCGCCGAAGCGGTGAAGCGGCGGTTTGCGCGGCTTGGCGGCAACACGCCACTGGGCGTGATCGAGGCGCTCAGTCACGGCATCGCCACCGGTGATGTGGTGTGGGACGGTGACTGCGCGCATCCGCGCCGTCGCTCTTCGGGCAAGGGCAAGGTACGGCCCGCGCGTCAGTGGATCTCGCTTCGCGCCCTGGAGGTATCGCCGCCCGCGCGCATCACGCTGGGCCTGCTCTCCATCCTCGGCGGTGACGCGTCGGTTGCGCGCATAGAGCGCGTGCTTTCTCGCGGGGATCTCGGCGTGTCGTCACCGCGTGCGGCGCTCGAGGAGCTGTCTCGCGCGCGCTTCGTCACGGAGCCGAAGGAAGGCTTCGTTGCGCTGCCCTCGCGGACCCATCGCGAAGCTCTGGCCGATCTGATCGACGAGCAGCAGAAGCGCGGTCTGCACAGGATCATCAGCGACATCCTGGAGAATGAGGAGGGGCGCCTGGCGCGCGCGGAGGCTGCGCATCACGCTGCCCGCGCGGGAGATGGCTCACGCGCCGCGAAGCTCGCTCTGTCCGCCGCGCGCGCGGCCAGCGAGCTCGGACTGGAGTTTGCGGCCGCTCGGTTGCTCTCGTTCGCGCG
>JANXLV010000221.1 GCA_025355005.1 Myxococcales bacterium
CAACCGCGATCCCAGCTGCCGAAAGCAACACCACGCAACCAACGATGAGCGAGCGCATACGATCCTTCTCGCGTCCACGACCTCTTCCCGGAAGTCGCGTGGCCCCGTCGCAACGAGCGTGCCGTGACCATCGCAAAAGACACTATTGAATCAATTTCAATAGTTCGAAACGGCTTGTTTACTCGTGCGCAGAAAGATCCAGCGGAAGGTGGTCCCCGGTGGAACCACCCGGTGGATCGACAACCAGGGCTAGCCGACCACGTCTTCGAACAGGCTCGGCGGCACGGCGCGCACGAGCCGCCGCATGAGCGACGGGTCAGCGATGCGCTTCTCGAGCCTATGCACCAGCTTCGAGAGGGGCGCCTTCTCCTTGCAGCGCACGCAGAACATGTCGCGCTCGGAGTCGAACTCCAGGTCGCCCGCCCAGTCCGGATCGCCCTTTTCCGCCAGGAACTGCAGAACGGCTTCCACGGTGTACCCGTTCACCTTGCGGCGCGCCTTCCGGAGCGCCGAGGACAGGCTCGCGATCGAGTCGGGCTCGAACGTGATTCCGTAGCCGCCCTCTGCAGCGGACTTCGTGATCTCGAGGGGATTCTTCTCTTCGGTCATGGGCAACGTCAAACGGTTGACGCCACCCTAGCAGCGCCGAGGGTAAAAGGCCTCATTCCCGGCATTCGGGTGGTGCGTTGACCCTTGGCGGTACCTGGAGACGCTTCTATCCTCGGGCGCATGCGCGTCCTCATCGCCGACGACGAACCCGGCCTCCTTCGGGTCCTTTCGCGCTGTTTGTCGAACTGGGGCTACGAGGCGGTGGTCGCGAAGGACGGCCTGGAAGCCTGGCGGATCCTCAGTGATGTCGATCCTCCGCGCGTCGTCATTCTCGACTGGGACATGCCTGGCCTCAACGGCGTGAAGGTGTGCCGCATGCTGCGCGAGAGCGAGGGCGGCGATCAGTCGTATGTGATGCTCCTCACCGCACGCCAGGCTCACACCGATCTCGTGGAGGCGCTCGAGGCGGGCGCGGACGACTTCATTTCCAAGCCGTTCGAGCTCCGCGAGCTCCAGCTCCGCATCGCGAAGGGCGTCTCCACGCGCGAGCGCCGCAACACCGACCGCGTGCCGCCGCTCTCGCAGGGCTCGGGGGCGCTGCCGGCGGGCTTCACGCTGGGCGGCAAGTTCAGGCTGGAAAAGAAGATCGCCGAAGGTGGGATGGCCACCGTCTGGCAGGCGCTCCACCTCTCGCTCGGGATCAACGTGGCCGTGAAGTTCATGAAGCCGGAGTTCACCAAGAACGCCGACTACACGAGCTTCGAACGCGAGGCCCGCGCCGCCGCGCAGCTCCGCGATCCGCACACCGTGCGCGTCTACGACCACGGGCTCACCCACGACGGCTCGCCCTACCTCGTCATGGAGTTCCTCGCGGGCGATGCGCTGTGGGATCGTGTCGAGCGCGACGGACCTCTCACGCCCGAGGCGACCATCCTGCTCGTGTCGCAGGTGGCCTCAGCCCTGGACGAAGCGCACACGCGCGGCATCATCCACCGCGATGTGAAGCCGGAGAACATCGTCCTCACCGACGATCCGTCTGGCACCGGGGCCTTCCAGGCCAAGCTCGTGGACTTTGGTCTTGCGCACCCGAACTGGCAGGAGAGCGCCGGCGTGAGCGTGGCCGGAACGCCCATGTACATGACGCCGGAGCATCTCTGCGGAGAGCAGCCGCCGAGTCCCGCGCTCGACATCTGGGGCCTCGCGGTGACGGCGTACATGGCCATGACGGGCGTGCGCGCGTACGCAGGCACGTCGATCTCCGAGATCGTGAAGGCGGTATGTGCGCCGCCGCCCGTGCCGTCGCAGGTGCAGCCGCGGATCCCCAAAGGCGTGGATGCATGGTTCGCGCGCGCGTGCGCGAACGAGCCCGCCGATCGCTTTCCCACGGCGCTGGCCCTCGCGGCAGGGTTCGTGGATGCGTGGCGCGACGACAGCATGCGGCCCGAGCGCCATCGCAACGTGAAGGCCGTTGGCACCATGGCCCCCACCGAGCCCGACTCCTCCCGTCCCGCAGGCGCTGCCGCTCCATCTCCGGAGAAGCGACAACAGCGCTCACCGCGGGTCCTACGCTAGTGGAGGAGCTCCCCCAACCTGGCGGAGCTTCTTCGCCGTCCCGGCTGGTGGTCAACGCGGATGCCTTCGCGTGGATGGCCACGAACCCAGCGCCCGAGGGCGCGGCGGTCATCACCTCGCTCCCCGACGTGTCGGAGCTGCCGCTGCCGTTTCCAGCGTGGAGGCTCTGGTTCATGGAGGCTGCACGCGCCGTGATCGCCTGGACTCCCGCCGAGTCGATCGCTGTCTTCTACCAGAGTGACATCAAGCGTGACGGCGTCTGGGTGGACAAGGGGTATCTGGTGCAGCGCGCAGCAGAGGACCTCTCCGCGCGGGTGCTCTTCCACAAGATCGTCTGTCGCAAGCCACCCGGAACGATCGCGCTCGGCCGCCCTTCGTACTCGCACATGATCGGGATCACGCGCGGCGCTCCTCAGCAGACGGACGCCCCCGGCCCGGACGTGCTGCCGGACGCGGGGCACATGCAGTGGAGTCGCGCGATGGGGGAGACGGCATGCAAGGTCGCGTGCAATTACGTGGCGCGGGCAGCAGGTGCGCACACCATCGTCGACCCGTTCTGCGGCCGTGGGACGGTGCTGGCGGTGGCCAACCAGCTCGGTCTTCGAGCCATCGGCGTTGATCTCAGCGCCAAGCGGTGCAAGGAAGCGTTGCGAGCTGATACATTGCGCCCGGCATGACACCGCGCCGCATCTTCGTGATCGGGTCCATCGTGACCCTCGCGCTCTCCGCGACGCTGGGGTGGTACCGGCCGGGCGCGTGGTTCGTGTTCGCGATCGTGCTCGCCGTCGTGCTGCTCGGCACCTACGACTGGTTCCAGGAAAGGCACTCGATCCGGCGTAATTTCCCGGTTGTCGGACGGTTTCGCTACCTGCTCGAGATCATCCGGCCCGAGCTGCATCAGTACTTCGTGGAGACCAACGGATCGGGGCGGCCGTTCTCGCGCGAGCTTCGGTCCCTCGTCTACCGACGCGCCAAGAACGAGAACGACACGATACCGTTCGGCACGGAGCGCAACGTCTACGAGGTCGGCTACGAGTGGATGAATCACTCCCTGGCGGCGCAAGAGCCCTCGCATGATCCGCCGCGCGTAAAGATCGGCGGGCCCGACTGCAAGCAGCCGTACGAGGCGGCCGTCCTCAACGTGTCGGCCATGAGCTACGGGGCGCTGAGCAAGAACGCGATCCTCGCGCTGAACAAGGGCGCGAAGATGGGCGGGTTCCTGCACAACACCGGCGAAGGCGGGCTCTCGCCGTACCATCTCGAGGGCGGAGGTGACATCACCTGGCAGATCGGGACCGGCTACTTCGGCTGTCGGGACAGCGAAGGCGCCTTCGATCCAGAGCGCTACAAGGACAAGGCGCAGCTCCCGAACGTGAAGATGATCGAGCTGAAGCTCTCACAAGGAGCGAAGCCCGGACATGGCGGCATCCTTCCGGCGCGCAAGGTCACCGCCGAGATCGCGAGGATCCGGAACGTCCCCATCGGCAAGGACGTCCTCTCGCCTCCCGCCCACTCGGCGTTCAAGACCCCGCTGGAGCTCTGCGAGCTGATCGGCAAGCTCAGGGACCTGTCGGGCGGAAAGCCGGTGGGCTTCAAGCTCTGCGTCGGGAAGCGGCGCGAGCTCTTCGCGCTTTGCAAGGCGATGCTGGAGACACAGATCCTGCCGGACTTCATCACGGTGGACGGCGGCGAGGGCGGCACTGGCGCGGCGCCGCTGGAGTTCTCGAATGTGCTTGGCACGCCGCTCGATGAGGGGCTGATCCTGGTGCACAATGCGCTGGTCGGGATCGGTGTACGTGACAAAGTGAAGGTGATCGCCAGTGGTCGCGTGGTCACCGGGTTCGACATCGCGCAGAAGATCGCCATCGGCGCCGACGTCACGAACAGCGCACGCGCCATGATGTTTGCGCTCGGCTGCATCCAGGCGCAGAAGTGCAACACGAACGACTGCCCCACCGGAGTCGCCACGCAGAATCCAGATCTCGTCGCGGGGCTCGTGGTGGCAGACAAGGCCGCGCGCGTGCAGAGCTTCCAGAAGAACACCGTGCGCGCCTTCCAGGAGCTGCTCGCGGCGTCGGGCATGAAGCATCCGAGCGAGCTCCGCCCCTGGCACATCCTCCGGCGCGTGAGCCCGACTGAGGTGAAGCACTACGGAGAGATGTACGAGTACATCGAGGCGAACGAGCTGCTCTCGGAGCCACTGCCGAAGAGCTACGTACGTGCCTGGCGCGCAGCGAGGCCCGATTCGTTCGCCTCCGCGGTGACGGATTGATCGCCACCGGGGGCCTGCCCTACAGGGAGCCCGGCAAGGCCACGGGCCTTCCATTTCCTCGCAAGGGAGCGCGCGCGTTCAGCGTAGTGCTTGGCCTTCTGGCGCTCGCCGCGATCTGCGCGCCGCTCGCTCTGCTCGGCAACAGCCTCGGGGTGCTGAACGCGATCAAGCTGGGCGGAGCCGGCATGTGGCCGCTCGTCTTGTCCGTCGTGGTGTCAGCAGGTGTGGTCCTCGCCCTCGGTCTGCTGCTCGTCCGTGGGAGAAGGTTGCCCGGCGCGGCGGTCGTGAGCGCGGCGCTCATGCCGATCGCGGTGGCAGTGGTGGGTGAGATCGTCGTCCATCGGCAAGCCGCCGCGGCGCTCGGCGACGAAGCGATCGAGCCGGGAACGCGCCTTCGGATCGCATTCGAAGGAATGGCCTGGGAGACGAACGTGCCGCTCTACGCCGCGCTTGCGTGCGCGCTCCTTCTGCTCGGGGCCGCGATCAGCGCGGCAGGCGTCGCGGGCACGGTTGACCACGCGCGCCTGTCGTTTCGGTCCGGCCCGCTCTGGCTCCTGTCGCTCACGATTTCGATCGCGTGTATGGGGCTGGGGCTTGCGTGGGTGGTGTCCACGAAGGCCATGTCGGGAGGCCTGCCCATCTTCGTGCTCGGTCTGATCTCGCAGATCGTGGTCACGGTTCTCGCGGTGCTCGTCACGCGCGCGTCCGTATGTCTGCCTGGGTGGCATGACGCGGATGAGGCGCGGCACATCGCTGGAGCGATGGTGTGCGCAGCGCTCGCCTCGTCGCTCTGCATCGTGCTCGTCGACCGCGCGGTGCTCTTGTTCGTCGAGCGGCAGGTGTGGTTCGCGGTCTCGGACAGCGGCGTGGACGCGAGCCAGCGCGCCCGGCTCCTCCACGAGTGGGTCGTCGCGCAGCGCACCTTCTCGATGGTGACACTCGTCCACGGCGTGGGCACGCTGCTCTCGTTCGCTCCTGCGATCATTCGTGCGCAGGGTCGCGGCACATCCGCGGTCAGCCGCAGCGCCATCGTCGCATGTGGACTCTTCGTCGTGACGGTGGCGGCCTTCTACGGCGTCACGTCGAAGCGCCCCGACCTGCTCCGACAGGTCGGAATGCTTGCGCGAATCGACACGGTCTTCAATGGGAGCTTGCCGGTGGTTCACGACGGAACCAGTCTGCCGCTCGCCACGCGCAACCCGCAGGTGCCGCGCTTCCTTGGACTGCGCACGCCCAACGCGCCCGGGGGCGTCAACGCGCTTGCGGCCAGCGGCGACATGCCGGTCTCGGCGGCCGTCATGGAGCTCGGCGTCAGCGTGGCCCTCGTTGACGAAGGCGAGCGCACGCTCGAGATCGTGGTCCGCTCGGAGGTGCCGCTCTTCTATCCCTCCATCGATCCCGAGATCGCGGGGCTGGTCCCGACTGGACCACCCGTGGTCCCGGTGCATCTGGTGCTGCCGGTGGGAGAGCCCGTGAAATCGCTGCCGCGCCTCGAGCTACGCCACGATGGAGTGATCGCGATCGCCACGAGCGTTCTGGGCGCGCCGCGCCAGATCTTGCCGGGCGCATCGCGTGCGGAGCAGCTGCGCGCTTCGGTAGACGCCACGCCGTCCTCGCCGGACGTCCATGTCGTCGTACAGCGAGCGACCACGCTCCAGGAGCTGATCGATGTGGTCATCGTGTTCGATCGCGGATGGGAGCACGTGCTCGTTCACGTGGCTCCACCGGAACCGCCGCCGGGCGATGGTCAGCTCCTACCCAAGCCGTAGCTCGTAGATGCGATCCTCACCCGCGCCGCGCGACTCTGGCTCGGGCCCGCGCGTGAAGCCCATGCGCTCGTAGAGGCGGATGGCCTCCGTGAACACTGTCCGAGTGCGCAATCCAACGCGTGTGTAGCCCCGCTCCCTGGCACTGTCGATCGCACGCGTGAGGAGCGAACGCCCCACACCGACGCCGCGCGCATCCGCCGCAACGAACAGCTTGCTCACCCAGCCGCCGTCGTCGTGTGGCTCCAGGGCGACCAGGCCCGAAACGCGCGCGTCGCGCTCGTAGACCCAGTCGTCGTGCGTGCTGCGCGCGCCGAACGTGTAGATGTCTGCGTCCGTGCCGCGTGGGTCCGGTTCGATCCCGAACGAGCGCAGCGCGGCAAACACGATATCGCACGCTGCCGGCACGTCGCTCGGCGTGGCGCGGCGGATCATCAGCCCGGGCGCGCGGGGCTCTCGCCGCCGTTCATGCGTTCGAGCTCGTCCTGTGCGATCTCCAGGTGCTGCGCGCGTTCGTTCCGATGGACGAAGTTGAAGTAGTAGCCGGTGACGAACATCACGATGAAGAACGCGAATAGGCCGCCGCCGATGAGCGGCCTGTAGAACGCCGCGAGCGGGCTGAGCGCGGCAGCGACCAGCAGATAGAGCAGGTGCTTGCGCTCCTTCTCGAGGTCGGCGCACATCTCGGTGAGGTTCTTCACCTCCTCCTCGTACTTCTTGCGAAGCTCCTCGCTGCGGTTCGCCATGGCGCTCACGAGGCGTTTTAGGGCCCGCCTCTGCTCCTGTAAAGCTCCTGTAAAGGGACCCGGGGGCGCGACGGGCGGGTGCGCCGGGACTGAGCTATGATGGAGGTTGGCGTCCGCTTCGGCCGCTCCTTCATCACTCCGCACCTTCCCACGGGTTCATGAATCGCACACTCACCACGTCGTCGGTCCTCCTTGCGCTCGTTCTTGCCTGCAGCTCGTCCTCCTCAGGCGGAGGCGGAGGCGGCGGTGGTGGAGGAGGCGGCGGCGGCGATGGTGGCACCGAGGGTGGTGTCGACGTCACCGAGGGCGGCGTGAACGGGTCGGATGCTGGCGGCGGCGCGGACACCGGCCAGAGCCCACCCCCGAGTCTGTGGAACGTCACCAACGAGAAGATCGACATCAGCGGGACCAGCCGCACCTACACCCTGAGCGTTCCGAAGAACTACGACGCGGCGAAGAAGTATCCGCTCGTGTTCGTGTTCCACGGCGACGGCGGAAACGGCGGGTCGCTCCGCGGCTATTTCTTCTTCGAGGCCGCGAGCGGAACGGACGCCATCGTCATCTACCCCGACGGCATCGACGCGAGCTGGGATCTCTACGACACGGACCCGAACAACCATGACTTCCCGTTCATCGCGTCCGTTATTGACAAGCTTGCCAATAGCTACACAGTCGACAAGACCCGCGTGTTCGCGGCGGGCTGGTCGAACGGCGGGTTCTTCGCCAACGAGCTCGCGTGCAACCGGCCGGGGCTCATCGCCGCCATCGCGTCCAACTCCGGAGGCGCGCCCGGAACGGATCAAATGAACTGGCCGCTGCACTACCCCAGCGGCGACTTCAAGTGCGTGAACAACGAGGCGCCCGTCCCGGCGTTCATCGTGCAGGGCGCCGTCGACGGCACCGTGACGAAGGACAGCGGCGAGTACGACGGTCAATACTGGGCCTACGTGAACGGCTGCGCCAACACGACCACCGCGGTCGGACCCGCGCCGTGCACCCAGTACGACTCATGCCCCGCGGGGCAGGGCGTTGTTTACTGCGAGATCCCCGGCATGGGCCACGCTGTCTGGCAGAACACCGCGGCCGGCGCGTGGGCATTCTTCAAGGCCCAGAAGCCCTGAACTGGAGAGGCGTCACTTGAACGCGTTGCACACGTTCGCATTAACGAACGGCGTGCTTGCGACGCAGGTGAACGTGCCCGGATCGCAGACGAAGGACGTGCACTCCGGATCGGAGCCGCACGCCGCGCCATTGCCTTTCGACGCCGCGCACGTCCACATGTTCTCCGCCGTGTAAGCGCCGCCCGCGATGCCGTTGCAGTAGAGGGCGACGGGCGTCTCGCTCCCGCGCTTGGAGCACATCTCCTGCCCCTGGTTGTATCGCTGGTCGATCGAGCCGCCCTTGTAGGCGACCTCGCAGCTGGTGCCGGACGCATGGAGCGCCTTGCACGTGCCAGCGCCCGCGACGGAGAGCTCGCACGAGGCATTGCCGGCGCACTCCACGGACGCGGTGCATGCTCCGCCCAGCGCCACGTTGCCGGTGAGCGCGGCCATGCAGTTCGCGACGTTCGTCTTCACCGTGCTGCCAAGCGCGGTGCAGGTGGCGGTGTTGCCGACGGCGGTGAGACAGCTGGATCGTGAAGCGGGATTGATGGTGACGTTCGCGGGGCTCGCCGTGTACAGCCCGCGGCCCGTCATCTCGTAGCCGAGCGCATCGAAGATCTGGCGACAGGAGAGCGGCTTCATCACGTAGCCGGCCTGGATGGCGGAGCAGCAACCAGACACGCGACCGCACAGGACTGCCGCGACCTCGTCGGCGAAATCCACGACCGTGTTGTTCGTGGCGCCGCCGTGCTGCGAGATGGCCCACTGGAGGAACGCGTACACGTCCGTGTCGAGCCGCGCCCAGTAATCCAGCCATTTTGCCGATGGATCGAAGCGCGTCTCCGTGCCGATGAGCGTGTGAGTCCCTTCCAGGAACAGCGGCCCGCCGGAGTCACCGCCGTCCGTGATGCGCGCCGTGTTGTTGTCGTGGGTGTACCCGTTTGCCGGCCCGGACAGAGTGACCGGCGCGCTCAGCACCAGGCCCGCGCCAGAGGACACGAATGCCCGTCCTACCGCGGAGACCGTGGGGTGCGTGGCGCCGATCGGGTACACCGTGGCGTTCCACGTGGGCAGCGTCACGCCAGTGATCGCGGTGTCCAGATAGATGAGCCCGATGTCGTGGAGCGCGGCGTCGGTCGAGTCGTAGTTGATGACGCTCAGCGTGTAGAATGCGGGATCGTACGGCTCCCCGGAGGACGCCGTGCGGGTCTGTGCGCCACCGACCGCGAACGGCGCTGTCACCGTCCAGGTGCCGTGAGGACCGGCTCCGTCGTCGTCGGGGTTGAACGACACGCAGTGCGCTGCGGTGAGCACAACGCGCGGCGAGATCACGACGCCTGAGCAGAAGTCGTTCGCGTTGTTGTGGACGCTGACCTGGACGGCCTCCGTGTATGCGACCGCGGAGCGCTGCGGATTCAGGATGTCCGAGGAGATCGCGCCGGTGTCCTCGGGAGCTGGCGGGCCTGCCGCGCAGCCCACCGCAAGCACACCAAGGCCACACAATATCAAGCCCGCTGCTCCGCCGCGAAGTCCCCGCATCATCGCTTCATCGTACGGGTATTGCGCCCCTCCGCCAGAGGAAACGCGGGGGCAGATGTACGCACCGCCCTTGGCTCGGTGCGCGGGCTGGTTTTGCGCAACAGGCTCAGTTCGGGGGCGCGAAGATACCTACGAGCGCCCCTATGGTCTCGTCCGCCGCGTTCTCGGCCGCTTTGCCGCCCTGGTTCACGGCCACGAGCAGCGCGAGGTTCTTCGCGGGCAGGACCCACGTGAGCGCGCGGATCGCGGGATCGCGCGACCCGTAGTTGAGCGCCAGCCCCGCGCCGGCCCACGACCTGGAGACCGCGTACCAGCCGCGCGCGTGTGTCGCATCGACCGGGAGCTGGAGCTCGTCAAACGATGGTGGCTTCAGGACGACGGTGGTGGCACCACGCGCGCCACCGAGATGCAGGTCGATCAACTTCGCCCAGTCGCCGAGCGTGCAACGAAGGCCCTGTGCGGGCGCGAACGCCGTGGGGGGCTCGTCCAAGAAACCCGGCCAGATGGGCGCCGCCACGTCCGACATCACCACGTGACCCCAGGGAACGGTCGGGTGGGCGCCCAGGTCGCTGTGCACCGCCGTGCACGTCTTCATGTCGAGCGGAGCGAACACGCGCGCCTGCGCGAGCGCTTCCCACGACGTGCCCGCGACGTGCTCCATCATCACCGCCGCAAGCAGGAAGCTCGCATCCGATTCGGCGAAGGTGCCGTGCGCTACCTCCGGGGGAGCAGCGAGGAGCGAGCGCGCCGCCTGCTCGCGTAGCGCGCGGGGCTCGCCCGACGTTCGCGCGGCGTTCACCACTGCGGCCGGAATGACCGTCGGCGCGCCTCCGAGTTGCGCGAGGAGATCCGCCAGGGTCACATCCGTGTAGGCTGCATGCATCGGCACGTCGGGCATCGCGACACCAAGCTTGGTCTTCCACCCCAAAAGTCCGTCCTGTACCAGCGTCGCCGCGATGGTCGCCGTGAGCGTCTGCGCCGCACCGCCGATGTGGAAGCGATCATCCGTGGTGACCATCGTTGGATCGCCGAGCTCACGCACACCGACCGCGCCGACCCCGATGACCTCGCTACCGCCCAGCACGAGCGCCGAGAGCGCCGGTAGCTCGTACTTCGCGCGAATGGTCTCGAGCAGCGGGGCGAGGTCCTGGTTCTTCTGCGGACCAGGCATGTCGGCGCCGGCGTCGGGCAGCAAGGTCCCAGGACCACCGTCCTTCGTTGCGCCTCCGCCCTGGTCGCTGTTCCCCGACGTACCGCATGCGCCGAGGGCGAGCGCGACGAGGAGCCGTGCCGCAGCCCCTCCGAATGCGCGTCGTCGGTCCATAGAGGTGGAGTGTATCAGGCGCCGAGCTCCGAGAGGAGCGCAGCGACCTCTCCCACGCGCGCGAGATCCTTTGGTCGCGAGAGCTGCACGGCGAGGACCGACGTGGACAGCTCGGCGACGCGGCGGGCCTCCAGGGCCAGGAGGTCGTGGTCGCCGATCGCAAAGCGAACGAAGCTCTGTATCCACGCACGCGCGCGCAGCATCGGAGCAAGCGGAGCCAGCACGGGCGTCTCGTGCTCGGAGAACGCGAGCGTGATCGCCGCGCGAAGCCTTGCGGGACCGCGCGCGACCGAACGAGCGGGGCGCGAGAGCTTCGGGCGGGCGCCGCCTGGTGAGAGCCACAGGAGTGACTCGGTCGGGAGGACGTCGTACCCGTCCGCACCTTCCGCGAGCGCGACGGCGTCGTCCGCGAGGAGCTCCCAGCCGTGGTCTTGCGTGAGCGCGTGGGCCAGCGTGGACTTGCCGTCCCCGCTGCGTCCGAGCAGCAAGAGCGCGCGCCCATCCTTCGCGATTGCAGCGCCGTGCAGCGCCATCTCACCTCGGAGGTGCCGCAGGAGGAGCATGGCGCTGCCGCCTTCGATCTTCTTCTGTGCTTCTTCCGGACAGGTCGGCTCGAACGTGAGGCGCGGTGCTTCGCCGCGGGCCTTCGCGCGAAGCGTCGCGATGCCGGTCCATTCCGCGACGTAGTCGTCGCCGTCCTCGCCGATGCGGAAGGACCCGACAGCTTCCTCGTGCACGGCCAGCCAGCGCAGCTCGCTCATGCGCGGGCCCGTACGAGCCATGACTCCGTGGCGAGGAGCGAGAGCAGCTCGCCGTCGTGGTCGGAGCCTCTCACGTGCGCATCCGAGAGCGCGGCGTTCGCAGCAGCGCCGTCCACGATCTCGAGCGCGGCC
>JANXLV010000245.1 GCA_025355005.1 Myxococcales bacterium
GTCGCCCTCGTCGCCGGCCTTCATGCCGTAGAGGTCCGCGCCGTAGAGCGACATCGCGCGGCCCACGGCCACGTCCGTGTCATGCTCCGCGCCGCTTCTGCCCAGCGTCGCAAGCAGGTCCTTTCGTTCTCGCGCCGCGCCCACGCGGCTCACCACGGCCGAGACGGCGCCGAAGAGCAGCATCACGCCCGCGAGCGCAAAGACGCCCTGACGGAGGCGCTTCATCCGCAGCTCACGCGCGCGTGCGGCGTTCAGCAGCGCGTCGTCTGCCACGCTCACGGGCGCAGGCTCGCGGTACGACGGGACGCCGCTTCCATCGAGTGTCGCCAGCTGCGCGGTTGCCCACTCGGATCGCTTCGCCTCCACGTAGGCCTGCTCACCGTCGGGGGTGCCGCCGACCTCTCGCACGAAGTCGAAGAGATCGCCCTCGCCGCCGGCCTCACGCAAGGAGACCCACGTGGCGACCACGGCGCCCGCGTGGATCAGCGCCCGCAGGAAGACGCCCGCAGGCGAGAGCACGGGAACGAGCGACTCGAACGTGACGGTGATCGCGTCGACGCCCGCGAGCGCCATGAAGACGCCGAACAGCACGGAGAAGCGGCGCCGCACGAGCCGCGCGCTCCGTCGCACCGCCGCGAAGAATGGAATGCGCTCGAGGACGATGATGGGCACGAGCGTGAAGAACAGCGCCTTCGCGAAAAGGAGGCCGACGCCGCAGCGATGGCCACGACCAGGCCGCCGGTGGCCATACCCGCACTGGCCGCGGCGTGCGCCGGTGCGTCACCATGCGAGAAGAGCGCGCCCGCGCCGAGCGTGAGCAGCGAGCCACCCATCCACAGCACCCCCATCACCAGCAGCGCGAGCAGTAGAACCTGCACCAGGCCAGCCGCGATGATCGCTGGGAGCGCGCGGAACAGATCGCGCACGCCGTTCTTCAGGGCACGTGCGAGCGGCTCGCGATCGCGACCCATGCGAAGGAGGAGGTGGCGCGCGAGCATCGCCGTCGCCAGGTCCGTGGGCACCTCGAGCATCAGGTTGCTGCCCACGCCGCTCTGCACCAGGAGCGCGATGGACGGCAGCACGAAGACCGCGAGCAGGATCGCGGCCGGACCGGCGGAGGCGAGGCCGGCAAGGAACCCGCGGCGAACGGTCTCTCCCGGATGGAACGGGGCTGCGGGGCTGGGCACGGTCACGGAGGTGTTCACGACGACGCGACTAGCAATCGTCGCGCCAGAATCGTGAGCATGGGACGAACAGGTCGGAAAGTTCCTTCCGACCAGCTCCACACGTGAGAACCGCGTTGCCGGATCAAAGGTCGAACCCTGTAGGCTGCGGTCGTGCCTAGACGCGCATTGGTCCTTGGTGGCTCCGGGTACGTGGGCGGTGCCGTGGTGCGCGAGCTACGCGCCCGCGATGTGGATGTATGGTGCACATATCTGCGGAGCGAGGCAAGGGTGGACGCGCTGGTCGCCGCGGGGGCGCATCCGCTGCGCTGCGATCTCACGGACCCCGCTGCCGTGAAGAGCGCCGTGAGCACGGCGAGCGCGGGCGGCGAGATCGACATCCTCGTTCACGCCGCTGGCGTGTTCGCGGGTGAAGCGGCCCGTGATGTCACGACGAGCGGCTTCGACACGGTGATGCACCTGGCCGTGCGTGCGCCCTTCCTCGCGGTGCAGGAGCTGATGCGATTTCGCGCGGCGCCCGTAGCTGGGGATATTGGCAAGTCTGCCAATAGTGAGCCGCGCGTGGACGTCGTGCTCATCGGCGCGCTGGATGCTGGGCAGAGCCTCCCGCTGCCGTCGCACTTCGCCGCGGGTGAAGGCGCGAAGTGCGCGCTCGCGATGGCGCTTGCAAAAGAGCTGGGTCACGCGAACGTACGCGTGAACACCGTGAGCGTGGGCCTTCTCGAAGGCGGCATGAGCGCCGCCCTCTCGGACTCCATGGCGAAGGACTTCGCCTCGTTCAGCGCGCTGGGTCGAAGAGGGAAGGCAGAAGAGGTCGCACGGGCCGTAGCGTTCGTCGCGCTCGACAGCGATTTCCTCACCGCCAAAACCATCCCCGTCAACGGCGGCCTCTAGAAAGGTCTCACCAGACGCGGCGTGTGGGGTTCATCTCTGCGGACGTGGCCTTCTGCTGCTTCGTGTAGTCCTGGTCGGGGCCGCCGCCGTCTCCGTCGCCAAAGCCCATGTTGAGGATGCCGGTCCAGGGGAGAACGCCGTCTTCTGCGTGGTTCACCAGGCCGATCTGCACGCCGCGCAGGTGCTCTGCATGGTTGAAGAGGCCAATCTGCACGCCGCGCGCGTCGTCCGAGAAGTTCGCGATGCCGATCTGCGCGCCGTTCATCTTCTTTGCATAGTTGCCAACACCGCCGAGCTGAAGACCCGTGTGCTCCTCGAACGCAAGCGCCGCCCCGCCCACCTGGATGCCGGCCGACCGACGCGAGACCGCGCCGGCACCGACCTGGAGGAGCCCCGTGAAGTCACGCGCGTAGGCAACGGTGCCTATCTGCGTGAGTCCCGTGAACTCCCCCGACACCCAGGAGGCACCGGGCGACACCTGCATGACCCCTTTGAAGTTGCCGTCGACGTTGGAGACGGAGCCGGAGATCTGCGCGAAGCCGGCGAAGCGGTTCGTCTTCGGGGCGCTCTCGTCGGTGTTGAACATCTCCTCGCCCACGGACGTCGCGCCACCGATCTGCATGAGGCCGGAGAAGTCACGGTCCGCCTCCGCATAGCCGCCCACCTGCGTGATGCCTGCGAACGACTTGTCCGCACGGCTGTAGAGTCCCACCTGAGCGATGCCACCAAACGCCTGATCCGTGCGGCTGTACGCGCCGATCTGGAGGCCGCCATGGAACTCCGTGGAGCGGTTGTAGCTGCCGAGCTGCATCACGCCGACCATGTCGCCCGCGCGGTTGTAGCCAAGCGTGGTCTGCGTGAGCCCGGCGAAGTTGCGCGCGCGGTTCTCGGTGAGTGAGAGCTGCATGCCGCCGTCGAACGTGTCGGACAGGTTGCGGCCCAGCGCGATCTGCGCGAGTCCAACGTGCGTGCCCGCGTCGTTGCGGATCGCGGAGAGCGAGAACACACCGTAGAACTGCTCCGTGCGCTCACGCGCGAGCGCCATGGTGCCGAGGCCGATGAACCGACCCAGGTGCGGACGAAGGCCCACGTGAAACACGGCCCAGTCGCCCGGCGGATCCGTCGCAACGAAGCGATCACGGTTCTGGCGGCTCTCGGATGCGTACATGCCTGAGGATGGCGCGTTTGGCGCGTTCTCGTTCGCGCTGCCGCCATCCATCGTCATCGGCTGCTCGCCCGGCGGACGCGCGTAGCCCTCGTTCGCGGGCTTCGCATCGACCGGCGCGATGGGCGAGGCTGCGGGCGCCGATTTGCGCGCGGGCGTCGTCCCGATGTCGTCATCTGCGGACGCGACCGCCGACATGGAGAGGAGAGCAGAACCAAGACCGAGCGAAAGGAGGAGCTTCGAGTGGCGCATGTCCCCCAAACGAGGACGGTGGCGCCGACCTTACAGTCCATCTTCGCGATTCGCGTTTGCGATGTGCGTGACACCCAAGCGTTCCCCAAACGCCTGCAAATGTGGGCTAATCTGGTCCGCGACATGTTGAAAACAGCCCCCGGGCGTGGCGTCTTCTGCAACCGCACCCTGAACATGAAGCAGGTGAAGGCGGTCGGCTACGACATGGACTACACGCTGGTCCACTACGCAGTAGAGGAGTGGGAGCGGCGCGCGTACGAGGGCGTGCGCGACCGGCTCAAGAAGCTGGGCGTGCCCATCGACGGCCTCGAGTTCGATCCGAAGATGATCATCCGCGGGCTCATCCTGGACACGCAGCTCGGGAACATCGTGAAGGCGAACCGCTTCGGCTTCGTGAAGAAGGCGCTGCACGGCACCAAGGTCCTGGACTTCCGGGAGATGCGCGCCGCGTACGAGCGCACCATCGTGGACCTGCACGACCAGCGCTGGGTGTTCCTGAACACGCTCTTCTCGCTCTCGGAAGGTTGCCTCTATGCGCAGCTCGTCGATCGCCTGGACGGCGGCAAGATCGCGCGCGCCATGGGCTATCGCGATCTCTACGGGATGATCCGCGACTCCATGGACAAGACACACATGGAGGGGAAGCTGAAGGAGGCGATCATCGCTGACCCGGCGCGGTTCGTCATGCTCGACCCGGACACGCCGCTCGCGCTCCTGGACCAGAAGTACGCGAACAAGAAGCTGATGCTCATCACGAACTCCGAGTGGAGCTACACGCTCGCGATGATGAAGTACACGTTCGACCCGTTCCTGCCCAAGGGCATGGTGTGGCGCGATCTGTTCGACTACGTGATCGTCAATGCGCGCAAACCGGAGTTCTTCTCCGCGCGCGCGCCGTTCTTCGAGGTCGCCACGGAGGAGGGGCTCCTGAAATCGTTCGTGCCGAGGCTGGAGCGCGGCAAGGCGTACCTGGGCGGCTCCGCCATCGAGCTCGAGCGACACCTCGGCCTCTCCGGTGACGAGATCCTCTATGTGGGTGATCACATGTTCGGCGACGTCCACGTCACGAAGAACGTCCTTCGCTGGCGCACCGCGCTGGTGCTGCGTGAGCTGGAGGAAGAGGTGCAGACCATCCTCGCGTTCTCCGACAAGGAGCACGAGATCTCGCTGCGCATGGCCGAGAAAGAGGCCATGGAAGCAGAGGTCGTGGAGCTCAAGGTCTACCTGCAGCGAATGAAGATGGCATATGGTCCGCAATCCGATCAGAGCGAAGCGCAGATGGAAGCGCGCATGACGGAGCTCCGCGAGAAGCTCAGCGTGCTGGACGCAGGCCTCGCGCCGCTGGCAAAAGAAGCCGCGGAGCTCTCGAACGCAACATGGGGTCTCCTCACGAGAGCCGGCAATGACAAGAGCCACCTCGCGAGACAGATAGAGCGATATGCAGACGTATACACATCACGCGTATCGAACTTCCTCAACGTGACGCCATTCGTCTATCTACGGTCACCAAGAGGAAGCCTCCCACACGATCCGGTGGCCCCGGGCGGCACCCCGACCGCAGCGCACGTCCTCGACGGCACCTGAAACGACCGTCTTCTGCACTGCAGCGATCGAGGCGCATGACGTTCGCTCGGATGTGGTCTACTGCAACGCAGGATGACCGAGCCTTCGCCCACCTCCGGACGGAACGAGAAGGAGGACGGCGCGCTTGTCGCCGGGAAATACCGGGTGATCAAGCTGCTCGGGCGTGGCGGCATGGGCGCGGTGTACGAGGTCGAGCACGTGGGCGTGAAGCGCCGCTTCGCGCTCAAGGTGATGACGCGCGACGTGTCCGAACAGAAGGACGCAGTGCGCCGCTTCACGCAGGAGGCGCAGGCGGCCGCGCGCATTGGTAGCCCCAACATCGTGGACGTATTCGACCTGGGCGAGGACACGGACGGCTCGCTCTATATGGTGATGGAGCTGCTCCGCGGTCGCACGCTCCACGACGTGGACGAGGAGATGCCGATCCGCCGCGCCGTCGCGCTCACGTGCGAGCTGTTGTCGGCGCTCTCTTCCGCGCATGAGCACGGCATCGTCCACCGCGATGTGAAGCCGCAGAACCTGTTTCTCGCAGAGAAGACCGGCAACAGCGAGCCCGTGCTCAAGGTGCTGGACTTCGGCATCGCCAAGTTCCGCGAGCAGGGGGACGACGGAACCGTGTCCGATCACACGAAGAGCGGCGTCGTGGTCGGCACGCCCCTCTACATGGCGCCCGAGCAGGTGATGGGCGACAAGGAAATCGACGGCCGCGTCGACGTGTGGGCCGCGGGCGCCACCCTGTTCGAGATGCTCACCGGGAGATCCGTGCATCTTGCACCCAATGCGACGGCCGCCGCGGTGCGCGTGGTGACGGAGAAGGCGCCGCGCGTGGACACGCTGCGGACGGACGTGGACGCAGCGCTCGCGGACATCGTGGAGAAATCGCTCGCGATCGAGAGAGACGACCGGTACGCGTCCGCGGACGGGATGAAGCAAGCGCTGGAGGCGTATCTCGAGGGGGAAGCGGGCTCCGGAGAGCGACCCGCGACAGCAGCAGTGGAGAGCGCGAAGGGAGAAGGAGAGCCCACGGAGCCGAGGTCGGAGCGGAAGCCCGCCGCAGGGAGATCGCCGATGTGGCTCGTCGGTGTGGGAGCCTTCGCGCTGGGCGTGGGGGTGGTCGCGCTGATGGCGATGAAGACGACTTCGACCTCGACGGCGACAACGACTTCGACGACGACCTCGACCTCGACGACGACCGCGCCTTCGACCTCACCCTCGACCTCGACCTCGACCTCACCCTCGGCCTCACCCTCGGCCTCCGCCTCGGCCTCACCCTCCTCCCGTCCTTCGACCTCACCCCAAATCTCCTCCCGTCCCCAGCCTCCCAAGAAGCCGGAGTGCCCCGCAGGCCAGATCTCCTCCGATGGTCATTGCTGTGTGACCGGCCACGTTTGGGAATCGGGGCGTTGCGTGCGTCCTATGGCGACGTCGTTTCCCTGATAGTCTCCATGCTCGTTGCGACTTCGGGCTCTCCTCTTTGGATGCGTCGCGCTCGCCGTGGGGCTTGCAGGGGAAAACTCGCGCGCGGATGACGTGGAGGCCGCTCGCGCGAAGTTCGCGGAGGGCGTGCGTCTCTACAAGCAGGGCGACGACACCGGCGCGCGGCTCGCTTTTTTGGACGCCGAGCGCGCGCATCACGCGGCGGTGACCATCTACAACCTGGCGCTCGTCGAGGAGCGCCTCGGTCACGCGCAGGCCGCCGTGGACGACTACGAGCGCTACGTGGGTGAAGCGGGGGAGCAGGGCGAGTTCACGCAGTCTGCCGTCGTGGCTGCCGCGGAGCTGCGTCGCCGCGCCAGCAAGATCAGGGTCGAGACGGATCCACCCGGCGCGCGAATCTTCGTCGACGGCGCGCAGCTCGACGACCGCTCGCCCGTGACGTGGCTGCTGCTTCCGGGCAAGCACCACATGACCGTCGAGTGGGACGTGGGCCGCGCGGACCAGGACGTGGACGTGGCGAGCGGCGCGCCGAAGACAGTGTCGTTCGTGCGTCCCGTCACACCGCCGCCACCACCTCTCGGGACGGTCGCGCCACCGGCCTCATCCGCGGCCTCATCGACTCCGCCGCCCGTTCCCACCGACACGCCGCCCGCGCACCCTGCGCGTCCTCCCGAGGTGTCGGGCCTGGTCTTCGGCGGTTCGTTCCTCGCGATGCCGTACCACTTCCAGCGCCTGCACTCTGGCATGAATGACGACGGCGCGTTCGCAGGTCTGTCCGGTGAGATCGGCTACGCCTTCGCCGAGCACGCGTTCGTTGGCCTGCGCGTGCTCGCGGCCGCGGGCTCCAGCTGCAAGCTGGTGTACGGCGCGCACGTGCTCACCGTCGGCCCCGCGATCGAGTACCACCTCACGCGCTCCTTCTGGCTCGGCGCCAGCCTCAACGGCGGCCAGGGCGAGGCATGCCGCGACGGCAACACGCTCTCCACCGACATCGTGTTCTCTCCCATGCTCGACGCTTCCTACGCCATCACCTCCCAGGACTACGGGCAGTGGCTGGTCTCCGTCGGGTTCGGTTACTTCTTCGCCAATCCCTCGAACGACACGGGGCTCTTCTATGTACCAATCGGCTTCGGTCCTCGGTTTTACTAGCCTCGTGATGCTTGCATCATGCAAGCAATCCGGCGTCCCCGCCACCACGCTCGCCGACGCCTCGGCCTCTGGAGAACCCGGCAGCGGCGTCGTGGACGCGGGCGCGCCGCCCGTGTCTGTCAGTGCGAACGGCGCCTGCAGCGGCTTGCCTTGCGAATCGTTCGACGACGACGCTGCGGCGTTCGCGCGGATCCTTGCGACGTCGCCGATGGTGATCGGCATCGGCGAGACGCACGCGCAGAAGGACAAGGAGGGCCCGTCCACGACGAAGCTCTTCACCGACGAGCTCCTCCCCAAGCTCGAAGGCAAGTCGAGCCACCTGATCCTGGAGCTGTGGGTCGCGAACGGC
>JANXLV010000259.1 GCA_025355005.1 Myxococcales bacterium
CACATCAAAAACAACGGCGACCCAGGTTGGCAAGTCCTCGCCCGCGGTTACCACGACCTCCTACTGCTCGAGGTCGGCTGGCAAGCGCGGGCGGAAAGATCCGATCAATCGTGAGACCTCTGTCCGTGAGCACCGCGCGCAGCTCGAACCGAAGCATGGCGGGATGGATCTCGCGCCAGGCGATGCTGTTTAGAAAGAACCCGAGAGCCACAGGGTGCTCGGCGAGGCGTCCACGTGAAGCGCGCTCACGCCGCCAGATTGGACCGTCTTCGTACTCTGCATGGTGCCTGCGCTGCCGGTGGTCGCAGACTTGTTGCCGGTGTTCGCGAGCACCGTGGTGACGACCGCGAGGCCGAGGCCCGCGATGCCGACGCCCATGCCGACGTTCGCAACGAGGAGCTTCGTGTTGATGCTGTCCTTGTCCGAAGAGGGGCAGCTCGGCGCGCACCCGCGCGAGCGCAGATCGCTCTCGTCGCCCTTCGCCATCACCGCGAACACCGTCGTGGTGACGCCACCAGCAACAAAGACACCAAGGCCCACCCAGCCGAGGAGCGGCACCTTGAAGCCGTCGCTCGCGACCGTGGTCGTCGCCGGGGTTGGCACCGGCTTCGGCGTCACGGGGGCCGGCGGCGGCATGAAGTGGATCTCGATCATGCGGTTCTTCTCGCCGGGGCGGAGAAGGAAGTTCTCGTCCGTGGTCTTGCCGTCAGCTCTTCGCACATGCGCGACGTGCGCGCCTGGGTCCAGCGGCACGGCCTTCGCGGAGATGGGCTGCTCCGTCGCCGTGTCGATCGCGACCTTGGCGTCGATGAGCTCCTTGCCCTGCTCGTCGAGGACGCGGAACGTGATCGACGGCATGTCGCGGTCTGCGTCGTCACGCCACCCGGCGCAGGACTTCGCGATGATCCCCGGGCACGTCTTGGTGGCGCACACCACGAACTTGTCGCGCGCCGCGCTGAGCTTGCCATCGTCGCGTAGCTTCTGGCCATCGTCGGCGGCGGCGATGCACTCGTCGCGCGAAGGCCCCGCCGCACGCGCGCTGGGCGCCGTGAGCAGCACGGTGGAGGCGGCGGAGAGGCCGGAAACGAGAGCGAGGAGAGTGTGCCGCGAGCGCCACTGCGAGCGCGGGCGTCGCGCAGATCTGAACATGGTCATTTGAAACATTCGGGGATGAAGTGCTTACGTCCGCTCTTGTCGATCGTGTACGGCGGCTCGCAATTCACGGGGGGACGCACGTAGATCTGCTTCGGCGGTACGACAACGGACGCGGTGGAGGTGGGGACGGTGGCGACTGCCGAAACGACCGGCGGCGGTGACGGGGCGCTGCTGCTCTGCGTCGGAGCGCCAGCGCTGCCCACCGATCCCGTCGGGCTCTCCGTCGCGGGACCGACATGCAGGATCGGAACTACCACGCGATCGCTGGCGACCGGGGCGACCGTGTCCTTGCGCTTGGTGAAGACCAGCGCACCGATGACGATCAGCGCGCCGAGGAACGCGACCGCGAGTCCGCCGGCCAGCACCATCCCAACGTTGACCCCGGTCTCCGCGGGCCGAAGAAAGTGGGACGCCGATGCATCGGGAGAGGTCCATGAGGGTTGCACGTTCCGCGCGGAAGGTGGACCACCATCGATCGCGGCCGTGCCGGCCATCTCCGGTACAGAGGGAAGGGAGCCGCTGGCCGGTGGTGTCGGCAAAGCGACCGGCGGCTTGGAGCGCGTGCTCGAGCGCTCGATCTCGGCCACCACACGGGCCCGCTCTTCGAGCACGTCTCCAGCGAGCTCTTGTACCCACGCGGCCACCTGCGAGGACGTGGCCGGAGACTCCACGTCGAGCAGCGCCTCCGCCATGTCGGCTGCGGTCGCAAAGCGATCCTCGGGCCGGAGTCGCGTGGCGCGTCGCACGACGTCGTCGAAGCGCGCAAGCCCGGGGTCGACCTCGCTCGGCACGCGGATCTCGCCGCGGATGATCTTCGAGAGCGCCGCGCCCTCGTTCTCACCCGCGAACATCCGCACGTTCGTCAGCGCCTCGAAGAGCAACACGCCAGCGGCGTAGATGTCCGCTGTCCGCGTGAGGTTGTCTGCGGCCAGCTGCTCCGGCGACATGTAGAGGATCTTGCCCTTGATCTTCCCGTCCTGCGTCGTCGACACGCGGCCTTCCGCCTTCGCGATTCCGAAGTCCAGCACGCGCGGGATACCGTCGATGCCGACCAGCACGTTCTGCGGCGACACGTCACGATGGATGAGCCCCAGCGGCTGGCCCTTCTCGTTCGTGGCCTCGTGCGCGGCATGCAGACCCTGCAACGTGCCGTGTACGACCGACACGACAATGCGGGGAGGCGGGCGCGCGTCCGTCTGCTGTGCGCGACGGCACAGCCTCGCGAGCGACTCACCGCGGACGTAGTCCATGACGAGCAGGAGCTCGTGCCCGGCGACCACCACATCCAGCGTCGAGACCACGTTCGGGTGCTGGATGCGCGCGGCCACTCGCGCCTCGTCGAGCAGCATTCCGGTGAACTCGGCGTCGTGCGCGTACTGCGCATGCAGACGCTTCACGGCCACCGTACGTAGGAACCCATGCGGTCCGACCAGGCGCCCAAGATGGACCGTGGCCATTCCGCCCGCCGCTATCGCATCGTAGATGGCGTAGCGGTCAATGAGCAGCGGGGATTCCGCGCTGGGAGTGACAGCGGACACGGCCGTCATAACTATACAGTCTACATTCACAACCTCGGAAGGCCACAACTCCATCCGCGCCCTCCCCTAACGATTCCCAACGATTCCCAACCACCACCAACGACGTGCGTGCGAGAGAAGGCGTTTGTGTGCATCGCCCGGACACTTCGCTGGCCCTTGTCCTGGTCCTTGTCCTGGTCTGGCCGGCGAATCTTGGGCTCGCGTGTCATCGTTGGTCTAGATTGAAGGGATGCGCGTGCGTTCGGCGTTGCTTGCTTCCGCTATCGCGCTCTGCGCTGCGGCCTGCGGCTTCGGTGTCAGTCTGGACAACCTGTTCGACGGAACGCCTCAAGGCGGGTCGGATGGGGCGACCGACGGACAGATGCCGCAGCTCGACGCGATCGCGCCTACGCCAGATGCAACGATCCCGAAGTCGAAGGTGCTCGAGATCGGTGCAGGCGACGACTTTGCGTGCGGTCGCCGCATCGACGGCACCGTCATGTGCTGGGGCTACAACGATTCATACGGCCAGCTCGGAGGCGGTACGTCCCTCTCGTCGAGCGCGCCCGTACTCGTGAAAGATCTGAACGACGCGATCAGTCTCGCGGTCGGTCGCGTACACGCGTGCGTGGTTCACAAGTCCGGCACTGTCTCTTGCTGGGGTCGCAACGGCGACCGCCAGCTGGGGGACGGCACCACGAACAACTCACCAATCCCCGTGGCGGTGGTGCAGCTCAGTGACGCGGTTACCGTCGCGGTCGGAACGACCTTCTCGTGTGCGCTCCGTAAGGACGGCTCCGTGTCGTGCTGGGGCGACGACACTGCAGGTCAGCTTGGTGATGGCGTGCAGACAACGCGCTCGCAGCCCGCCGCCGTGATGGGCGTGACAGGCGCCACGCAGATCGCCGCTTCAGGGGGCACGACGTGCGCGCTCGTGAAGGCCGGTGACGTGTACTGCTGGGGCGCGAACGGCGGCGGACAAGCGGGCAGCCCAGCCTCGCCACAGCTCCTCACCGCCACGAAGGTGGCTGGGCTCTCCGCCATCAAGGCCATCGGCTCTGGCAGTCTGGGCGGACACTTTTGCGCAGTGAACGGCATCAGCGGCCTCCAGTGCTGGGGCTACGGCGGAAGCGGTCAGCTTGGTAACTCCACTACGAGCGACAGTGCAACTCCCGTGAACGTCGTATCGATCGACGACGCTGTCGGCGCGACTGCCGGCAGCAACTTCACATGCGCCTGGCGAAAGAGCGGCGCACTGAACTGCTGGGGCACGAACGGCTGGCGTGAGCTCGGCGTCGGCGACAACATGCCGCCCGGCTCGACATCGACTCCGCTCCCGGTTGTCGGTATCGCCAACGTCGCCTCGGCTGCTGCGGGCGGTAGCTTCACATGCGCGATCCTCAACGCTGGTGACAACGTGTCGTGCTGGGGCTCGAACTTCGCGGGCTCGCTCGGTCGGGCGACACTCATCAACTCCGCGATCCCCGTGGCGGTCAAGACGAGCGGCACCACCCAGTCGATCACCACCGGCGATGAGCACGCCTGCGCGGTCAGCAGCACTGGAACGCTCTCGTGCTGGGGCATGAACTCTCTCGCACAGATCGGTACCGGTACGATCCTCGGAAGCGGCACGCCGCTCACGGTCACCGGGCTCGCGGGTGTCACACAAGGGGCCGCTGGTGCCAACCACACCTGCGCGTTGCTCGGCACGCAGGTGCAGTGCTGGGGCCACGGGCAGTACGGCCCGCTGGGCGATGGCAACGCGCCCTACATCGCGCTGCCGCCTGTGATCTTCGGCGCAAGCCCCGTGGTGACCGTGGGCGCTGGCAGCGACTACACCTGCGCGCTGCTGTCGAATGGAACGGTGGCCTGCAGCGGCAGCGGCAACTACGACAATCTCGGACGCCCCGGCGGCCAGCAGAACAGCCCCCAGCCGGTGCTCGCGGTCCCCTCGATGGATGCGGGTGGCGTCGACGCCAGTGCGCTCGATGGTGGCGACGCCGGCCCCCCACCAGGACCGGTTTCGTATGGCTCCGTCACGAAGATCGCAGTCGGCCCGCTGCATGCGTGCGCGCTTCATGGCGGCGCCGCGGGATGCTGGGGCCGTTCGACCAGTGGCGAGTGTGGCAGCCTCAACACGCAGACCTACCCGAACGAGGTCGCATTGCCTTTGAGCGTCACGGACATCGCCAGCGGCGGCGCGCACACCTGTGCGGTCCTCATGGACGGCAGCGTTCGATGCTGGGGCGCCAACGGTCACGGTCAGCTGGGTGGCGCCGGCGGCGACGGCCCATCGCTGCGCCAGCCCAACCTCGGCGCGAAGACCGCAAAGGCTGTCGCCACAGGTGACTCCCACTCGTGCGTCCTCACGACCGATGGCATCGTCATGTGCTGGGGCTCCGGCGCATCGGGGCAGATCGGAAATGGTGTCCTCGCAGACACGCCATCGCCGACGGCCGTCACGGGTCTGTCGAACATCACTGCGATCAGCGCGCATGGCGACTTCGCGTGCGCGCTCTCGATGGCGGGCGCCGTGTCGTGCTGGGGTAACAACGAGAGCGCGCAGCTCGGCAACGGCACCGTGCTCTCGACGGGAACGCCCGCGCCGGTCGCCGGCTACTGATACCGCGCATTCCACGGTAGACTCCCGACCGAAGGAGCCTCCAGATGCGTGCAGCATACATCCTCGACGGCGTTCGCTCTCCCATCGGCAAGCACAGGGGCGCGCTGTCCTCCGTGCGTGCGGACGACCTCGCCGCGCGCATGATCACGGCCCTCCTCGGCCGAAACCCGGGTCTCGCGGACAAGATCGATCAGGTGGTATTCGGCGCGACCAACCAGGCCGGCGAGGACAATCGCAACGTCGCGCGCATGGCCATGCTGCTCGCCGGGCTGCCGTACGAGGTACCCGCCGTCACGGTGAACCGCCTCTGTGGCTCTGGCCTCGAGGCTGTGAGCGATGCCGTGCGCCGCGTGTGGACCGGCGACGCGGAAGTAGTGATCGCGGGCGGCGTGGAGAGCATGACGCGCGCGCCGTACGTGTTCGGCAAGAGCGACGAGGCGTTCGCGCGCACACCCCCGAAGGTCTTCGACACGAGCCTTGGCTGGCGCTTCGAGAACCCAAAGATGGCGGAGCGATTCCCGCTGCAGTCGATGGGTGAGACCGCGGAGAACGTCGCGGAGAAGTGGAAGCTCACACGCGACGAGCAGGACGCGTTTGCGCTCGCCTCGCACGAGAAGGCAACGCGCGCTCAGAAGGAGGGCGCGTTCGACAAGGAGCTCGTCGCGATCGAGATCCCGCAGAAGAAAGGCGAGCCCACGATCGTGAAGGAGGACGAGTCCATCCGCGCCGACACGACGCTGGCTTCCCTGGCCAAGCTCCTGCCCGTGTTCCGGAAGGGCGGCAGCGTCACCGCGGGCAACAGCTCACCGCTGAACGACGGCGCCAGCGCGACGATCGTCGTCTCCGAGGACGTGGTGACTTCGCTCGCGCTGACGCCGCTCGCGCGCGTCGTGTCGTTCGCCACGGCTGGAGTGGAGCCGAACTTCATGGGTGAAGGGCCGATCCCCGCGGGGAAGAAGGCTCTCTCGCGCGCGTCGTGGAAGGTTTCGGAGCTCGATCTCGTGGAGCTGAACGAGGCGTTCGCCGCACAGTCGCTCGCATGCATTCGCGGGCTCGAGCTTTCCGCCGCGAAGGTGAACGTGCACGGCGGCGCGATAGCTCTCGGTCACCCGATCGGCTCGTCGGGCTGCCGCGTCCTCGTCACGCTCGCCCACGCGATGCGCGCGCGCAAGGCTCACCGCGGCATGGCTGCGCTCTGCATCGGCGTGGGGCAGGGCATCGCCATGACCCTCGAGGTCTGAGCGCGGATGCCTTTCACCGACGCCCCGCCGGCGGGTCCCCCGTGGGATACCCCGTTCGCGGAGGTGTCGTTCGCGTTCGTCGATCTCGAGATGACGGGGCTCGATCTCGAGAAGGATCGCGTCATCGAGATCTGCGTGGAGCGCACCAGGGCCGGCGAGCGCGAGGCCTTCTTCTCCACGCTGCTCAACCCCGAGGTGCCGGTCGGCGCACAGCACGTCCACGGCATCAACGAGGAGATGGTCAAGAGCGCGCCCCGGTTCGCTGAGGTCGCGACGCAGCTGCAGGGGATCCTCTCTGGCGCCGTGTTCGTCGCGCACGGCGCAAAGTACGACGCGGACTTCCTCAACATGGAGCTCGCGCGCGCGGGCCACGAATACCGCGTCACGCACCTGGTCGACACCCTGAAGCTCGCACGCCGCGCCCTTGGCCTGGAGAGCCATAGTTTGCATGCATTGTGCAAGCATTTCGGCGTGGTTCAGCAGGTGGCGCACCGCGCGGAGGCCGACGTCACCGCGCTGCAGATCGTCTTCACGCGCATCGTGGCGCTCCTTGCGCCCGTGTCAGCCCGGGACCTCTGGGAGGTGCGCACGGCGGAGCGGCTCGCCCGCGGGGCCATCCTCGCGGCCTGCGAAACAGCCCGCGCAGCTGGGACGGAGGTGCGTATCACGTATCGCCCCTCCAGGAGGAAGTCGGAAATCTTGCCGATGATCGTGACCGGGATCGCCTCGGACGTGGACCCCCCTCGGGTGATGGGCTATCTGGTGACCGGACGTAGCCGACGCGAGCTTCGCGCCGACCGCATCCTCCGGGTGGAGACCCCAACGTGAGCTTCTACCAACACACCAATAGGGCCAGCGCAGCACTAGGCCTCTTGTTCGTCATGTGCGCGCCCGCTGCGTGTGGTCCGCCGCAGGATGCCGCCGCGCCCGCGCGCCCGCCGCTCGCGGAGAAGTGGCTCAGCCGCGCGAAGGAGAGCTACCGCCAGGGCGACATGGCTGACGCCACGGACGCGAGCGACTCCGCGCTCAAGGTGTCTCCGCGCGACCCGGAGGTGCGCATGATGAAGGCGCGCGTGTCGCTCTCGCGCCTGGAGTTCACGGATGCAGCGAAGCTCTCGCAGGGCATCGCCACC
The DNA here is from genome assembly GCA_025355005.1 of Myxococcales bacterium. Lineage (GTDB taxonomy): Bacteria > Myxococcota_A > Polyangia > Polyangiales > Polyangiaceae > JANXLV01. Next base: position 7,670 of record JANXLV010000259.1, read on the forward strand.
ACGGAGGCGCACCAGCTGCGTGCCCGCGCGCTCTGGTACGCGGGCGATCTGGAAGCAGCCGCCGAGGAGATCGACGCGATCCTCGCGGACCCGGTGGCGAAGGATCCGTGGGCAACCGACGTGGGCAAGCTCGCACGCATGGGGCAGGGCCGTCATCCGTTCGCGATCGAGAACGCGCTCGTGGGCGCCGTGGAGATGCCGCGCGCGGGTGCCTCCCTGGTCGTTCCGTGCGAGCTCGACGGTGAGCGCATCCTCGCCATCGTCGACACCGCCGTTCCCGAGTTCGTGATCGATTCCACGACGCGGCGCGAGCCAGCGTGGGTGAACCTGAAGTTCGACAAGCTCGAGGTGAAGGACGTGCCCGCGGTCACCCGCGACCTCACGCCCATCTCGCGCCAGTTCGGCGCCACCATCAAGGCGCTCATCGGCGTGAACGCGCTCCGCCACATGCACGTGACGTTCGATCGCCACGGCGATCAGTTCGTGGTGCGTCGCGAAGATCCGCCCGCGCCGCCGGACGCCAGCCGCGTTCCGCTCTTCTACGCGAAGGGCGGCCTCATGATGCTCCGCGCCGCGGTGAGCAAGGACGAGGGCAGCCAGACGCCGTTCTTCCTGAACACCAGCGCTCCCTATTACCTCGCGCTCGAGGACTCCACGTGGAAGCGCGCGGGCATCGATCTCAGCGTCCTGCGCGGCGATCCGTCGCTCCCCGACAACGTGAAAGGCGGCACGCTGCCGCTGTTTCGCGTGTTCGGATTCGACCTGCCGGACGTGCCCGGCTACCAGAACGTGCCGCTCGCGGAGCTGAAGAACGCGATCGACATCGATCTCGGCGGGGTCGTCGGCTCCGCGGTGCTCTCGCTGTTCCGCGTGACGTTTGGCGACGACGGTCGCTTCATCTGGGTCGAGCCCGATCCCACCCTCGCGGAGGTGCCTTCCTCGGGTCGTCGTCGCGGACCGCCGCCTCCTCCCGCCACGAGCTCTCCGCCGTCGTCGTCGTCTCCATCCCCCGCTTCCCCGCCTGCGGCCAATCCTGGGCCGGGTTCGTCGAGCGCACCACCAGCGTCCGCGCCCAGCAGCAAGGTCCGCGCCGCGCCCAAGGCGCCGTCCTCGACGCCTCCCTCGACGCCTCCCGCGGCGAAGCAACCGTGAGCCGGCACATGAGTCGTTCATGAGTCACAACCCCGTCGCGCGTCTCGCGGTCTATGCGGGCAGCTTCGATCCCGTCACGTTCGGGCACCTCGATCTGATCGAGCGTGCGAGCGCGCTGTTCTCCGACGTCATCGTCGCGATCGGCGTGCATCCCACGAGAAGCCCGCTGTTCTCCGCGGACGAGCGCAAGGATCTCCTGCTGTCCGCCACGCGCCATCTCTTCAACGTGAGGGTGGACTCGTTCGACGGGCTGCTGATCGACTTCGTGAACCAGAAGCAGGCACGCGTGATCGTACGTGGGCTGCGCGCCGCCACGGATTTCGAGTACGAGCTTCAGATCGCGCACGCCAACGCGGACATGCGCCCCGAGATCGACACCATCTTCCTGCCCACGCGAACGAAGCACGGCTTCGTCTCCGCGTCGCTTGTCCGCGAGATCGCAAGCCATGGCGGTGATGTGAGCCGCTACGCCCCTCCCGAGGTCAGCACCGCCCTCGCGAGAAAATTCAGCCGATAGTACGACGAGCCTTCGGGGCAACCTCATCGAGCTCGTCATCGAGCTCCTCGTCATCCGAGGTCGAGGTCGGAGTCGAGGTCGGAGTCGAGGTCGAGGTCGAGGTCGAGGTCGAAGCTGGGGGCTCCGCTATTCGCACTTCGGGTCGATCTGGTGGCAGGGGTCTGGCTGAGCCGAGCGGCGTTGCTCCCAGCCGGTTTTCCGCTCTCCTCGTGAGCGCACGCGAGAGCCACGGCGGCACCGCCTCTTCCTTGTCCTCCGCTGGCCCCTCCGTGACGCGCGCGAGCGTCTGCGCGGCGGGGTCGAACGCCTTTGCGACCTTCCCCAGCAATCGCGTGTGTAGTGCACGCAATCCGAGCAGCGCCGCCAGGCTGATGAGCAGCAGTGGGTGTGCCGAAAGCGAAGACGCCGAGAGCGCGAGCGCGACCATCAGGAACAGGTTCACGAGCACCTGCAGGCGATGCACACGCTCCACGGCGTTCTCCGCCCGCAGGTCCCTCTGGAGGAGCCATCTCCCTGCGCGCCACGACGGAACGAAAGGGAGCGGCACCGCGCCCTTGCGCGACATGCCGCGCGCGATGAACGCCGCCAGGCGATCCACGAGGAGCTCCACCGGCGTGAGGAACGCGAACGCAAACGTGCCGAGCGCAGCGGCGTTGACCACGAGGGCCGCGTTCGGAGCGAGCTTCTTCGCGTCGGGAAGTGCGCCCCGATACGCGCTCATCTTGCCGTTGGGCGGTGCGAGTCGTAGGCGCTCCGCCCGCTTCTCCCTCCACACGAGGAACGTGTAGAGGCAGAACGCGAACGTGATGGCACCGAGGATGACGAGCTCCAACCTCGTTCCAGGATACGGCACGTAGAAGGAGCGCGAAAGTCGGCCAGCGTATTCCCGATCCGGCTAGTCTATTCCGCCTCCCGCCTCCCATGAGCCACCCATGACGATCGCCGACATTCGCCCACTCATCGAAGAGACCGCCGCTGCGGCAAGGAAGCGCGCGAAGGAGACACCCCGGATCGGGGTGGTGCTTGGTAGTGGTCTGGGCGCGTTCGCGGACACGCTCGACGACCTCGTGAAGGTCCCGTATGCGGAGCTCCCGCATTTGCCAGCATCCAAGGTCGTGGGTCATGCTGGCAATCTGTGCTTCGGGCGCGTTCGCGGCGTCCCCGTCGTGTGCATGCAGGGACGCGTGCACCTCTACGAAGGACACAGCGTCGCGCACGTGGTCCATGGCGCACGCACGATGGCGCGCCTTGGCGTGTCGACGGTGCTCATCACGAACGCGGCGGGCGGCGTGGAGCCTTCATGGTCCGCAGGCGATCTGATGCTGATGACGGATCACCTGAATTTGACGAGTCACAACCCGCTGATGGGCCCGAACGACGACACGCTGGGCCCGCGGTTCCCCGACATGACGCGCGCGTACGATCCCGCCGTGGCTGACGCGCTTCGCGCCGTCGCGAAGGAGGCGAATCTCCCGCTGCGCGAGGGTGTGTATGCGGGCCTGCTCGGTCCCACGTACGAGACACCGGCGGAGGTGCGCATGCTGCGGACGCTGGGCGCGCAGGCCGTGGGCATGAGCACCGTGCTGGAGACCATCGCGCTCCGTCACATGGGCGTCCGTGTCGGCGGACTGTCGTGCATTACGAACCTGGCCGCGGGGATCACACAGGCGACGTTGAACCACGCCGAGGTCGAGGACACGGCGAAGAAGAAGCGCGGCGATCTCGTCACGCTCCTCACAGGATGGATCGAGAAAGCAGGAGCCCTGTCATGAGCAAGAAGAGCCACGCGAGCAAGGCCAGCAAACCGGCCAAGTCGAAGAGCGGCCGCGACCCGTCCAGCACGTCGGCGGAGGCACGTGACGAGGCGGCGCAGATCGTCGCGGCGCTCGTGTCTGCGGCGAAGGACGCGCGCAAGCGGGCGTACGCGCCGTACTCCAAGTACAAGGTCGGAGCGGCGATCCTCACGGAGGCAGGCGACGTCTTCATCGGCTGCAACGTGGAGAACGCATCGTATGGCGCCACGGTCTGCGCCGAGCGCGGCGCGATCATGCAGATGGTGGCAGCGGGCGGAAAGAAGCCTGTCGCGTGTGCGGTCGTCACACAGGGTCAGGTCGGCGGCTCGCCGTGTGGCATCTGTCGTCAGGTGCTCGCGGAGTTCTCGGAGGACATGACCGTGATCCTCGCCGGCGACGCGGGCGGACCGGAGCACATGCGCATCACCAGCCTGTCGGACCTGCTCCCCGACGCGTTCAGGCAGAAGCACCTGCGTCGGTAGCGCGCGAGCCCGCAGTGGACTGGAAGCCCCTCACCTCGGAATACGCAGCGCGGAAGCGCAACGCCGAGGCGGCCGTCACCACCTGGCGATACGCCACCGGGGAGCTCTACTCCCTCGCCCCCGCGGTCGAGTCGAAGCGCGCGCCGAAGGCCCTTCGCGCCCGAAGCACGAAGCCGGGGACCTACGCGTTTGGCTTCGACGACGAGATGCGGCTCACGGTCATCCGTCAGCACGTCGGCCGCGGCCACGCGTACGAGACGTTCGTCGTGTGGCAGGAGAACAAGGCGACCGCTGTCACCTACGAGTACGATCCGAAGTACAAGGTGGCCTCGCGCCATGGCGTCCTCGTGCTGCGCGGCGGTCGTCCCGTGACCTATACGCACACGTCCGCATTCGGGATCGTTGTCTCACGCTACGAGTACAAGGGTGACGTCCTCACGAACATCCGGATCAAGCCACGCGGTCGTGCGGAGCAGACGTTTCGCCCGCGGCCCGTGACGAAGACGGTGAGCCGGCAGGCGTCGAAGTCGGACGTGCGTCGCATGTTGACGAAGATCGAGGAGCGACTCCTGCGAGAGATCCCGAAGGCGGTGCGCAAGGCCGTCGCGCGGTCGAAGTCACCGGTCTGGAGCTGCGGTCTGGTCTTCGACGGCAGCCAGCCGTTGCTGCCACCGGAGCTCGCGCTCGGGACGACCGTCGAGCGCGAGCGCGACAAGGCGGCCAAGGACGGACCGTCGCCATGGAACTGCGTGACGTGGGATGGCATGGGCGCGGCGTTCTTCGAAGCGTCGGTCGATGCAGCATGCAAGCAAGTCAACACGCACCTCGCAGTGTCCACGGGACGTGAGCTCACCGCGCTGCTGACGCGCCTCGCGCGCCGCCTGAACGAGCTACCGCGCTCCGCGTTCGGCAAGACGGCCGCCGACTTCGTGGTCTTTGCGTTCGACCGGAACCGCCCAGCAAACGCTCTGCTGAAGGCCTCCGGCTGTCTCTAGGCGCCGATCGCCTTCTTCAGGAGATCGAGCTTCGCGCAGGGGATGTGCTCGAAGCGGAGATCGCCGACGACGCCGATCGCGCAGTCGCGCCCCTCACATTCCGCGGAGGTCAGTCCGCTGACGCGTCGAAGGATGCGTCGGTCGCTGCGTCGCTCGCGCCCGCGTCGGTCCCCGCGTCCGGCGCGTCCTTGCAGAGCGCGCTGTCGCGCACCTGACAAGTGCTCTGGTAGCACCAGAGAGACGGCGCACACGGCTTGTTTCCGGTCGGTGAACACGCCTCGCCGATCTGCCCTCGCGTCGTCTGGATGCTGACGCAGCTGCGCTTGCTCGGAACGACTGCGTCCCCCGTGCAGAACGTGTCGTCGGTGCAGAGCGTGTCGATGCTTGCGCCAAAGGAGCAGTCGTCGCCTGCATGTCCGAGCGGCCCCTGCACGCAGGTGTTGTTGGCGCACGTCAGTGGCGACTGGCAGTACACGTAGTTGGCGCAGCTCCCGTTGAGCGGCGCGCGGGGGGTGCACACCCGGGTGGACGGATCGCTGCCGCTGCAACCGAAGCCCGAGGCGCAGCGCGCCAGACATGACTCGCCGTTGCCGGGAGGCATCTTGCAGGTGCCTTCGCAGTAGGCGCCAGAGACGCACGTGCTGTTGCTATCGCACGCGCTGCCGAGGGCGACGGGCGCGGGCGTCGTACCCGACGGAGCCGCGCACGTACCGCAGTACAACGGCTCGCCGGCCGGCTGCGGTCCGCTGGCCACGCACTTCGCGCTCGCGCACTGGCTGCCGTAGGCGCACCCCGCGCCCGCAGCGAGCGTGCCGGGTTGCTGCATGCACGACGCCAGCGTGGAGCCGATGCCGACGGAGAAGTTCGGGTTCGTGGAAGCCGCGAGCTCCAGCGTGTCGACGCACAGCTTCGTCGTCTCGGCTTCAGCGAGGCACGCGTCCAGCCGCGAGGGATCGTAGCCGTGTGCAGAGGCCTGCGACACGCAGGTGCCGACGTAGCTCGCTTTCTCGGAGGGGTGATACGGGATCGCCGACGGTTCGGTCCCGGGCGGCGGACCGCATCGCTGCGCCATCGCCAGCGCTGCGGCGAACAGCCGCTCGCACTTCGACGTGACCGACGTGCCCGCGTCGGCGCTGGTGCCGTCGGTGGTCGCGTCGAGGCCGTCGTTGGCGTCGTGCGTGCTCGCATCCGCGACGCCCGCGTCGTCGTGGCTCGCGGACGTGGAGGAGCAAGCGCTCACGACCGCGCCCGCCAACATCAGTGAAGTGAACGTGAACCCGAGCGGTGCCAGACGAAGGTTGCGCATGCCCCCTTGGCAGCACGCGTCGTACCACCGCACAGTCGCTCCCGATCACCGAGAAACCTGCGGCGATCATGGACTGCGCGAGATCGGCGCTGCGACAAGCGCGGCCAATGCCCGACAACGCGATCTCTGGCCGCGAAGGCATGGCCACTCCAGTGACCACCCGTGTCTGAGTCCGGCGCACGACCGTCGGGCTCTGCCGATCTGGAGGCCTTGGTTGGGGGTAGCTGCCCCCGCGAGCTTGGTCCGAAAACCCCGGGAATTCCGGTCTGAAAGCGAGATCCAGTAGAAAAATCCGACGTTCGCTCCTTGGCCCGGCTCGTGCTCCACTGAAGGGTGAGGCTACGAACATGAAACGTCTGACCCAACTGACCGCGCTCTCACTGCTGGTGGGTGTTGCACTCATCCCGACGACCACGGTCGCGGGCTGCGGCTCATCGAGCTCCAATGACGGGTCCGTCAACGCCGGCGTCAGCGCCATCATCTTCATCCAGCGCCAGCACACCGTGGTGGGCGCGAACGGTCAGGTCACGGTCGACGTCGCTGGCGGCAACGGACAGGTGCTCGACTACGATCGCTACGTTCCGGGCGGCAAGCTCAACTTCCTCTCGCCTCCGCGCTTCGACACCAAGCCCGTGAACCTCACTGCCGCGTTCCCCGACGCGGATTTCAACGGCGTGGACGTGTCGTTCGACGCGACGCAGGCCGTCTTCTCCATGAAGCGCGACGCGAACGACCACTACCACCTCTATACCGTGCAGCTCGCGGCGGCGGCGGATGGCTCGTACGAGATTCATCAGAAGACGCTCGGCGACTACGACGACATCAACCCGATCTACATCGCCGGTGCACGCATCGCGTTCACCACGAACCAGATGTACACGCAGATGGGCACGCGCGCGGACGAGTACGAGCACGGTCGCGCCGTCACGCAGCTCGCAACCATCTCTGTCGCCGGTGGCGACGCGGATCGTCGCTTTGCCTCGCAGAACCTCTCGCACACGGTCGCGCCCTTCCTCCGCTCGGACGGCAAGGTCGGCTACTGCCGCTGGGAACACCTTGGTGGCGTCAATGACGTGAAGCTCTTCGCCGCGAACCCGGACGGCACGCAGATGGTCGCGGTCAGCGGCCAGCACGGCAAGTCGTTCAATTCGCTCTTCACTCCGAAGGAGCTGAAGCCGAACGTCATGATCGGCATCGCGACGACGCGCAACCGCACCATCCACGCCGGCGCCATCGTCCAGATCGACGCACGCAACCAGAACGATCCGAACTGCCTCGACGATCTGGCGGACCACACGGGCCACGCGTGTCTCGACGAGGAGAACGTGAAGTTCGACGTCCTCTCGCCCGACGTCCCCACCGGCAACAGCGTCTCTCCGGTCGGCCGCTACCGCGAACCGAACCTGCTCCCCGACGGCCGCATCCTGGTCTCCTGGGCCGATGGCGCCGTGAACGACTCGAACGAGATCTCGGCCACGCCGCCGGACTTCGGCGTCTACATCTTCGACCCGGCGACCAAGAAGAACCAGCTCGTCTACAACGACTCCACAGTCTGGGATCTCGGCGCGGTCCCCGTGGCCGTACGCAAGGAGCCGCCGGTCATCGGCGATCTCGTGAGCGCGCAGGCCGACAAGAGCCTCCCGGTTCGCATCGGCTCCGTCAACGTTCGGCAGACCAGCCTCACCGAGACCGTCACCGGCGCGCAGTTCGACGGTACGCCGCTCGCGATGGCGCTCAACGAGGCCGTGAAGGTCCGCATCATCGAGGGCTTCTCCAGCGAGGCCGCGAAGGGCGTGACCATGTTCGGTCTCACGATGGATGAAGGCGCCGCCGTTCTCGGCGAGGCCACCGTCTATCCCGACGGCAGCTGGCTCGCGAACGTGCCGCCGTACATCCCGATGCACATGCAGCCCATCGACAAGTGGGGCATGGCCATCCGCAACCAGCGCCTCTGGATCCAGGGCATGCCTGGCGAGGATCGTCGCTGCGTCGGCTGCCACGAGAGCCGCACGGGCGCCTCTCCGGCGCGCTCTGGCCCCACGCTCGCCGAGCAGGCGCAGGCGCAGAACTTCATCTCGCAGATCAAGGATCGCGCAGAGTATCCCTGGGCGAGCACCGCGAAGTACCCGGCGACCAATCCGGCGAACGTCATGCAGACGCTCCTCGATACGAAGTGCGGCAACTGCCACGACGGCGGCACCGGCGATCCCTTCGCCGGCAAGCAGTACACCGTCACGCAGACGGATCCCGCCACGGGCATGAGCACGATGTACTCGATCCCGTACCTGAACCTGAGCAGCACGGACATCACGGTCGTGTATGACCGGAAGCAAGCGACCTACCCGATGAGCTACGTCTCGCTGTTCTACCCCGCGGCGATGATGATGGGCATGAACACCAAGGTTGTCGGCGAGCAGCCGAAGCTCTGGGCCGTTCCGAGCAGCTCGCGCACATCGGCGCTCATCTCGAAGCTCAACGTGAAGGCCGCGGACGGCACCATGGCATTCAAGGGCGCGATGCACCCCGAAGACAAGGGCGTCACGCTCACGAACGACGAGCGCCAGATGCTGATCCGGTCGATCGACCTCGGCGGTCAGTTCTACGCGCGACAGAACACGGGCTTCGTCCCATACGCGCAAGATCCCCTCACAACCGAGACCCACTGAAGGAGGCCATCATGAAGAACCATATCAAGTTCGCAACGACCGCCCTCTTCGCAGCCACCCTCGCCGTGCTCGCCGGTAACGACGCGCACAGCGACGCAGGCACCAACGTCTCGGGGACACAATCCATCTACGGCAACATCCCCAGCGACCAGGCGGAGTTCATCTCCACGCCCGATCGCATCAAGGCTGTCGTCGCGAGCGGCTCCATGAGCGCCATCTACGAGACCCTCGAGCACGGTGAGCGCGTGGACTGCCTGGACTGCATCCCCGCTGTGAAGCCGCTGCTCTACAGCCAGGACCCGCAGACCCGTGAGATCGCCGCTTGGTGGCTCCGTCGTCGCATGTTCGGCGTCTTCGGTCCGGGGCAGCCGTACCAGGAGAACCTGCAGAAGCTCGCGTCGGATCCGGACCCCAACATCCGCGCATACGCGGCCGACGCCGTGGGCGAGTTCCTCTCGTCCGCGGGCTCGGACAACCTTGCCACCGCGGCCACGAAGGACACGGACGGCATGGTGCGCGCGGCGGCCGTGAAGGCGCTCGCTCGTATGAACGACGACGGCACCGGCACGGTCGGCAAGGCCATGGCGGACGGCGATCCGCGCGTTCGGCTCGCCGCGCTCGCTGCTGCGGGTCGCATCCACGGCTTCGCGGATGGCGAGAAGGTCGCGCCGCTCGTGACCGATCAGGATCCGATCATCCGTCGTCGCGCGGTAGAGGTGCTCGGCACGCTGCACGTGAAGACGTCGGTCCCGCAGCTCCGCGCGGCGGCCAAGTCGGACGCGGATCCCCAGGTGCGTGCATCGGCGTGCCACACGCTGGGCCGGCTCGGCGATGCGACCGCGAAGGCGGACCTCCAGGCGATCGCCGCCAGCGACGCGGACGGATTCGTGCGCGACATGGCGCAGATGGCTCTGCTTCGCCTGTAGCAGGTTCGCTATACTAGCCCTGCAATGCGAACTCAGAACGAGAGCTCCCGCGTGAACACGCGCGGGAGCTGGGCGCTTTCGCTCGGCACAGTCGTGGTGGTGGCAAGCTTCGGGCTGCTCGCGCTGGCGCCAGCGTGCAGCACCACGCAGCCGCCGTCGTCCACGTACTTCGAGCGCACCATCTCTCCGGTCCTCACCACGTCGTGCGTGCGCACCAACACGGGCGCGGGCTGTCACGTCGCGAGCGACAAGGGCAACGCGCTCGGCAATCTGGACGTGTCGCTCTACTCGCAGCTCGAGAAGCGGCGCGACTTGCTCCTGAACTACGGGCCGTACGGTCAGCCCGCGTTCCTGGTGAAGAACGTAGCGCCGTTCTCCATCGACGTGCAGTCGTTCGACGGCACCAAGACCACCGTCGTCACGGACATCAAGCACGCGGGAGGCTCCATCCTCGACGCGACGGCAAGCGGCTATCAGGTGCTGCGTCGCTGGATCGACAACGGCGCGTCCGAGAACAACACGGGCGTGTTGCCCCCCGCGTTCGACAAGCTTCCGTGCGTGACGTTGGTCCCCGTGGTCGCTGGCTTTGACCCCACGAAGGATCCGCCGAACCCGGACTTCGCGCTCTTCCGCGACAAGGCGAACGGTCCCATGGTGGCCGCATGTGCCGCCGGCAACTGCCACGGCACGCAGGCAAACCAGCTGTATCTCACCTGCGGGAGCTCGCCCGACCAGGTCCGCTGGAACTACTTCGTCGCAGCCGACTACGTGGGCAAGAGCCCTGACCAGAGCGAGATCTTGCGTCGTCCGCTCGCGCCTTCACAGGGCGGCAGCTTCCACGAGGGCGGCATCGTCTATCCGAACTCGCAGGACTCCACGTATCAGGCCGTCAGCGCGTGGGCCGCGGCGCATGGCCCGCCGGACACCACCAAGCTCTCCAAGAATTTCCTCTTCTTCGCGAACCGCGTGCAGCCGGTGCTCGTGAAAAAGGGCTGCATGATGATCCAGTGCCACTCGGCGTCCATGTTCCACGACTACCGACTGCGTGGCGGCGCTGGCGGTGCGTTCTCGCTCTCGGCCACGCGCCGCAACTACGATCTGTCGTTCGCGCAGCTGAATCCGGAGAGCCCCGACGCCGACGCGAGCCGCATCATCCGCAAGAACCTGTACCGGCCCGACGCGTGCGGCGTAGCGGGCTGCGAGACCGCGGTCGGCATCACGCATCGTGGCGGTCCGCTCCTCGAGGACTTCGGTCAGGAGCGCGCAACGCAGGCGGCGTGCGACAAGGTCATGCCGGCGTACGACTACGACAAGGGCGACCTCAACAAGATCCCCGCGTACTGCGTCCTCACGGAGTGGCTCAAGCGCGAGACCGCGGAATTGAAGCTCACCACGCTTTCTGCGATCGCCTACGTCTCGCGTCCGCCCGCGCCTGCGTTGCGTGTGCAGGACTTCGACGTGTACACGCCTGGCGCGGATCTGCGCATCGCGCAGGCGACGATGATGGGCGGCACGGTCACGCTCGGCACCGATGCTTCTGTGACAGTGGGCTGCGGCCTTGCCACCGCGACGGCGGACATTCGTCGCCCCGCGGTCTCGTGGGATGGAACGAAGATCGCGTTCGCAGCGCGAAGCTCCGCCGCTGAGCCGCTCGCGATGTACGAGATGAAGTCCGACGGAACGGGCTGCGCGAAGCACGCCGGGATCAACGCGGGTCCCCCGTCCGTCAACGGGCTCCTCGTTCACAACTTCGATCCGGCCTACACGTCGAGCGGTGAGATCGTCTTTGCGTCCACGCGCGGCAACCTCAAGACGGACCCGTACGACTACCACGGACCGCAGCGGACTCCGGCCGACCCCACGAAGCCCAACTCGAACATCTATGTCTTCCGCGCTGCTGCAAGTGGGAGCGGTCCGCAGGGCGTCAGCCAGCTCACGTATCTGCTCAACATGGAGCGCTATCCCAGCATCATGAGCGACGGTCGCGTGATCATGACGACCGAGAAGCGAGAGCCTGGATTCTATCAGCTGGCGCTTCGCCGCGTGAACATCGACGGCGGCGACTATCACCCGCTCTATGCGCAGCGCGGGACCATCGGCTACCAGCAGGCCACGCGCGTCGTGGAGCTGTCGGACAAGAACTTCGCGACCATCCTCAACGACAGTGGCGCCAAGGGCGAGGGCGGCGCGCTCGCGGTGTTCAACCGGTCCATCGGTGTGGACTTCACCAGCGCAAATCCGGGCGACTACACGATCGATCCGAGCGTGATCGATCCCGCTGCGCCCGCGTCGCCAGAGCCCGGGTTCTTCCTGCACTCTCTCAAGTTCCCGGATGCGACCGTGAGCGGCCACCCCGGCAAGCCAACGACCGGCCTGTACGCATCGCCGTCGCCGCTGCCGAATGGATACATCCTGGCGAGCTTCGGCGCCGGTTCGGACGCGGGCACGTTCGGTGGTGACTACGATCTCTACGTCGTGAACCCGTCCAACGGGCAGAAGACCAAGGTCATTGGCATTGCGGGCACCGCCGAGATGGAGGGCGTTGCGGTCTATCCGCGCACGCCGCGCGTCGAGTACCTCTCCGCACCGAACGAGCCGAACGGTGTCACCGTCATTCACCCGGAGCGCTCCGAGGCGGACGTCACGGTCCTGGATTTCCAGCTCTTCGGCTCGCTCGTGTTCCAGAACACACCCACGGGCCGCATCATCGAGGACTTCACCTCCGTGGACGTGTTCGAGGAGCTACCGCCGCCCCTCACCATGGACACGTTCGACAAGGCCCCCGCGGGCAGCCTGGCAACCGACCCGTTCGGCAAGGTGTTCGTGTCGCGCCGCCTCATCGGAGCCGTGCCGCTCGCGAAGGACGGCTCCGCGCACTTCCAGATCCCGGGTGGCGTGCCGTTCGTGCTCCACGTGCCCGACACGGAGCTCTCCAAGCAGAACAACCTGCCGCGCTTCCAGCGCGAGGAGATGATGTTCGCGCCGGGCGAGTACGTGCACCAGTCGTTCAAGCGCCAGTTCTTCGACGGCCTGTGCGCGAACTGTCACGCATCGATCTCCGGCCACGGTCTGGATACCGCGCTCAAGCCCGACATGCTGTCGCAGGCCTCGTCCACGCTCGCCCGCGATCTCGCGCCCGTCCAGTTGAACCTGCCACCGAGCGCCCGCGGCAGCCTCGTCGGCCCACCGGCAACGCCCTGACTAGAACACCCCGCTTTTCCTTGCGACCATGTGCACGAGCACCACGAGCAGGAAGAGCGGGCCGAGGTAGAGGGTCGCGAACAGCGCGCCGCGCCCGAGCGCGCGCGGTAGATCGCCCTGGCAGGTGTCGTCGTTCGTGGCCAGCTTGAGCGCGCGAATGATGAGCAGGTAGGCGAGCGTGAAGAGCGCCGGGATCACCAGCTCCACCAGGAGCCACGCCATCAGCACCGCTCCGCCCGCAAGCAAGATGGCGCCCACGATGAAGAGGCAGCCCTCGCCCGCGTCGCCGAGACCGCTGAGGTCTCCGATGCCGCTCAGCCCATCGAACCATGAGCCGCCACCGCTGCTCTTCTTGTCCTTCTTCTTCTTGTCCTTCTTGTTTTTCCTGTTCGCTGCCTTCGTCTCGCTGTCCTGCGGTGCTGGCGCGCGTGAGGCGGCCTTCTTCTTCAGGAACCAGAGGGAGGGGCCGAACCGGTGATCGTCCGAGATGCGTCCGCCACGATGCAGGACGAACGCGAGCACTCCTGCCCATGCGAGCCACGACACCAGGAGGACGATCTCCGCTTCCACCCAGCGCGGGAGATGCATCGCGAACGGCGCCGCCAGCGAGCTCCACACGAGGCACATGAGCAGCGTGAACGCCGTCAGCCTTCCCGAGACCGGCGGAAGCCGCAGCACCACTGTGCGCCGCGCCATCTGACGATAGGGGCCGGCGGCGTCGCGCGCCTCCTCGTCCGAGACCTCCCCGACCTCGCGCGGCTCCACGCGCAGGCCCGCGCGCTTGCGCGAGACCACGAAGCCCGCGAAGCCGATGGAGATGAGCGCCGCGAGTCCGTAGACGAACCAGCTAGGCTCGCCGGACGCGCGCAGCTCCGCCTTCGCGAACGCGAATGACCCGAGCCCCGTGGCCACGAGCACCGCGCCTGCGAAGCCCCACGGACGTCCGACCTGCGCGCGCTCCATTCCAGCGCAGCCCGCGCACGCGACGAGCCCGTCCACCAGCGACGGGAGACACGGGTCGCAGAAGGGACGGCCACAGCGACTGCAGTTCGCGAGCGATGCCACCTCCGGATGCGTATCGCACTGGCTGTCCATCGGATGAGCCTACCCGGCTGGACTCACGACGGCCACACAACGAGGTCGTCGCGGTGAATCAGGACGTCGTCCTTCTTGCCTGCCGCGCGCGCGGCGTCGACCACGTCGTGTCTGACCAGACCGCGCCCGAGCTCGTGACCGCTCGGGTCCAGGAGCCGCACGCAGTCGCCCGTGCGGAAGTCGCCGCGCACGCCGATGGCACCCACGGCGAGCAGGCTCTTGCCCTTGTCGCGCACGGCAACGACGGCCCCTGCGTCGAGCGTGATGTCACCGCGCGGCTTGAGCGTGAACGCGATCCAGTGCTTTTTTGCCGGGATCCGGTCGCGCGCGGGGAGAAACAGCGTGCCCACGTCCTCGCCGCGGAGGAGCCGCGGAAGTGTGTTCGCGTCGCGCGCGTCTGCGATCACGACGGAGGCTCCCGCGAGCGTCGCCCGGCGCGCGGCCTCGAGCTTGCTCTTCATGCCACCCGTGCCGACATCGCTCTTTTCCTTGCGGACCAGCGGCGCTGCCTGTGACTCGATGTCCGACACGACCGGCACGCGGGCGCCCTTCGCATCGAGCAGGCCGGGAATGTCGGAGAGGAGCACCAGCAGATCTGCATCGCAGAGCGGAACCACCAGAGACGACAGCGCGTCGTTGTCGCCGAACTTGATCTCCTCGACTGCCACGGAGTCGTTCTCGTTCAGCACAGGAACGGCGCCTGCGTCGAGGAGCGCGGAGAGCGCAGCACGGGCGTTGTTGGCGCGGTGCCTGTCCGCGAGATCCTCGTGGGTGAGCAGCACCTGCGCCACCGCGAGCCCGACCGGCGTGAACGCGGCCTCGTATGCCTGCATGAGCAAGCTCTGTCCGACGGCAGCAGCCGCCTGGAGGCGCGCCATCTCCTTCGGACGCGCGCGCATGCCGAGCCGCGTAACGCCGAGCGCGATGGCGCCACTGGAAACGATGACGACACCGCGGCCCTCCGCGTGCGAGCTCTTCACGAACGCTGCGAGCCGGTCGTAGACGGCCTTGTCCGACGCCAGCGTCCGGGAGCCAATCTTCACGACGACGCGGCGCGCGCGCGAGACGGCGAGCCTGCCCGCCTGGCCTTCGGACGTGTGTATCATGCACGCATGGTGGCGAGTGACTCGTCGAACGCAGCCTCCACGCGCCGCGTGAGCCAGTTGGGCAGCGATGTGATCTTCATGATGACGCCGTCGATGATCTGCGTGAGCTGATCGCGCAGGTCCTCGGCTGCGACCGGCCGCGGGTCGCGATGCTGAGACGTGTCGGCAGTGAAGGCCAGGACGATCGCCTGTTCGATGGCGCGGCGCACCCGGCGTGCCTCCTCCACATTGATGCGGATGGAGCGATCGCTCCGCGAGATCTCCAGGTAGCGCTCGAAGAGGTGCCCGAGCAGGAACGTGGACACGGCGCTGCGCACCGGCGGGAAGATGCCGAACGGACCAAAGCGCGAGAGCAGCTGACCGGCGGCGAAGCGAATGCCGTTCTCCAGCAGACCGCGCGGGCCGTCCACCCCCGAGGGCTCGGAGAGGATCGCGCGCGCCTCGGTGGACAGTGAGAGCCCGTGACGCATCGCGATCTCGTGCACCATCGCGCCGCGAATGCGCCGCAGCGCCACGTCGGGCAGCCACGGCAGCGGCACCACGCTGGCAACACCGCCAAGCGCCGTGTACGCGCCGATGCGTCCACCTTCCATGTCCGGACGGGCCAGTGTGCCCGAGCCCTGACTCGTCACCATCTCGTCTTCGCTCTTGTTCTGGATTGCCACGGTCCTCACTTTAGCGCGCCAGAGGCCACGAGCACCGGGGAAAGCTCGGTGACACACGTGCCCGCCTCTTCCGCCAGGGCGAACGCGGCGTGCGTACCCGTGTCGTTCGGGAGAGTGACGCGAAGATACGAAGGGCCCAGCGACTCGGGCTTCCAGCCGCGCGCCGCGCTTCGCTCCACGAACGCAGCGGCATCGCTCGACAGGCGCACGAAGAAGGTCCGCTTCGCCAGCGCGAGCTCCGCCGGCGCTCCCTCCGCGATGAGCGTTCCGCCCGAGAAAACGAGGACGTGGTCGAACGCGCCGCCCACCGACGGCATCTGCCTGCCGCGAAAGACGAGATGGTCCTTGTCGGCAATGGCCTTCTCCACGGTGAGCACGAAGCCACGCGCGGCCTCGCTGTCCAGGTCCTCTTCCGGATCGGACAGGACGAGCGTGTCAGCGCCCGTCGCGAGCGCAGCAGCGAGGTGCGTGCCGCGCCGGACCATCGCGCTCGCCTTCTCCAGCTTCGTCTTGCGGAACGCCTCGAGCTTCATTCGCGTCAGCGCTTCCAGAACGAGCGCCTCGCGCCGATCCTTTTCGGTGCCTGCGAGCTCCGCGCTCGCGTGCAGGTGATCCTCGACGGTGCGCGAGCTCTCCAGGAGGTCGGTGAAAAATGCTGTGGCGAGCTCACCTCGCTCGAGGAGCCCGCGCGGACGAGAGCCGCGGATGCGAAGCTGGCCGCGCGACGGCAGAAGCTGTCCGGCCGCAGCAAGCAAGAGCGCGCGCGGGGCGCCGAGCAGGCATACCCGTGAAGCGTCGCCAGCGACCGTGAGCGTGAGCCCGTCCACTTCCGGCGCAAAAAGGCGGTCCACTCGCACGTCCGAGCAGTGGAACAGGGGTTCCGTCACGGCCCGAGACTACCAGGTTTGACCATCGGGGCCTTCATCTCTATCCATGGTGGGATCACCGTGGCGAACGAAGAGCTCTCTCCTGGCATGACGCTCTCATCGCGCTACCGCATTGGCGCGGTGCTGGGGCGCGGTGCGATGGGCGTGGTCTACGACGCCTCGCGCTTGCTGGACGGCGCCCGCGTCGCTGTGAAGGTGCTCAACGACCAGACGCGCGCGAACCCGAGCGCCATGCAGCGCTTCGAGCGTGAGGCGCAGGCTGCGTCACGGCTCGGCCATCCCGGGATCGTGAAGATCTTCGACTTCCAGAAGGAGCCGCACGAGCCCGCGTATCTCGTGATGGAGTTCCTGGAGGGGCACTCGCTCGGTCGTGAGATCGAGGAGGCTGGGCCGCTGCCGCTGCCACGGATCGCACGGATCGCGAGCGATCTGCTCACCGCGCTCTCCGCTGCGCATCGTGCGGGCCTGGTGCATCGCGACATCAAGCCCGACAACATCGTCCTGCTCACGGGCGTGAACGCGCCGTTCAGCTGCAAGCTGGTCGACTTCGGCGTGGTGAAGGTGGCAGGGCAAGCGCTGACGCAGGCGGGCCAGGTGATCGGCACGCCGGCGTACATGTCTCCGGAGCAGTGGCAGGGCGCGGCGGTCGATCCGCGCTCCGACATCTACGCGCTCGGCGGATGCTTGTATCATGCAATCATGGGCCGCACGGCGGTGACCAGCGTGGAGGAGGCCGTGCAACCTGGCTTCTGCGCGCAGCGAGCCCGCGCGATGCCGCACGAGAATCCGGCTGTCCCGCAGGAGCTCGCGGAGGTGCTCGCAAAGGCGCTGGAGCCTTTCCCCACGTCGCGGTTCGCGTCCGCGGACGAGATGTCCGTTGCGCTGGGACGCGCCATGTCGCGCACCGTGGTCACGAATCCGCCGCCCGCGCGCTCGAGCAACAACCCGACCGTGCCGATTCCGAGCTACGTACCGCCAGCAGCCGTGCCAAGCTACGGGCCGAGAGCGGTCGTGCCGAGCTACGGACCGAGAGCGGTCGTGCCGAGCTACGGGCCACCCGGCGTCATCCAGAGCTATGCTGCGCCGCCGAATGCGTTCCCGCGTCCCATGCCGATGCCGGTCGCGGTGCCGTGGTGGAGAGGATCGATGGCGCGCAATGGCCTCCTCGCGGCGTTCCTCGTCGTGTTCGTCGCCTGGCTTCTGCCCCGCTGCTGGCTCCCTTTCTGAGCTCTAGAGCGGTTGCGTCGCGGCGCCTAGAACTCGCATGGTGGACGTGTCTTCGACGAAGGCGACGACGCGCGCGCCGTCACGTGGCATCCCATCGGGGAGCGTGAGCTTCACGCGGACCTTTGGATCTGCGCCCTTCGTTGCGACCTCGAAGGCGCGGACGACGTTCGTGTGCGTGAGCCGCCGTCCGCTGTTCTCGCCGCGTGTCACCGATACTTCTGCACGAGCCTGCGTGAGCGCGACCACCACCTCGGTGCCTGGGCCCAGCGCGGATGACGACACGTCCACGAGCACGCTCTTGCCTTCCACTTGCGCGGAGAGCGTGACGGGAGACTTGGGGGCGCGCGCGGCCTCCTTGATCTGTGCGTCGAGCGCGCTCCTGTCGCTGCCGACTAGCTCCGTGCGTCCGTCGACGAACGCTTGCGGTGTGTACACACGCGAGCCGAGCGCGCGCGCGAGCTGCTGCTGACGTCGGCTGTTCGCGGCCGACGAATATGGGTCGGCCCAGCCGATGTAGTTCCAGTAGTCCACGTGGAACGAGAGGGGCACGATCGCGACTCCATCCTTTTGCGGCGCGTCGGCGAGCGTCGTCAACGCGGCGTCCGCGGACGGACACGACGAGCAACCTTCGGACGTGTAGAGCGCGACAACCACGGGACCACTGCTGGCACCGGGCGGCCTCGCTACCTCAGCGCTTGCCTCGCGCGAGCACTGCGAGAGGGAGAGCAGCAACAGCGAGAGCACCGGGATCATGGCTCGCAGCTCGGACATGGGATGACTACGCACGATGCGCGTGACGGTTACGCTCCGCCGCGAGCACCGAAAAAAACCAGGCTTTGACGGAGGGTCCGCCCAGTGTAACATTTTCGGACACTCATGGCCCACCGCCGCTCCGAGCCGTCCCCGCGCAGAGGCGAGCTCCCCAGACACTCCGCGCTCGATCTCGTCACCCAGGCCGAGGCCGCGTTCGAGGCGGGCGACGTGGAAGGCGCACTCGCGCTGTCCGCGCGAAGCGTGGAGGTCGCCGACAAGAGGCCGGACGGATCAGCCCGCAGCCAGTCGCGTCGCATCATGGCCCGCGTGCACCTCCACACTGGCGCCGCCGATCGCGCGCAGGAGCTCACGGAGGAGGCGCGTCGCATCAGTCTTGCGGCGCGTGACCGTGGTGAAGAGGCGCTCTCCGAGCTGGGGCTGTCGGAGATCATGCGGGCGCGTGGCGACTACGCCCATGCGCTCCGTCATGCAGTGCGCGCGGAGGCACGGGCTGCGCGCTCCGGGGACACGGAGACGAAGCGCATCGTGAGGTCCGAGTACGCGCTGCTCCTCTCTCGCGTGGGCGACGCCGAGCGCGCGCACGAGCTCTTCGACGAGGTGCTTGCCGCTGGACCATTTCGCTCGCCCTATCGCGCGCTGCGCACGCTGTACAACGCAGCCACCGCCGATCGCATGGCGGGCCGCTTCATCGCCGCGTTCGAGCGCCTGGATCTGGCGGACGAGATGGCGCGCACGCACGGCCTGTCCGCCGACGAGTTCCTGAGAGCCACTGCGCGCGCGCAGACCTACTTCGACGTGGGCGCGCTGAAGGAGGCAGCACGCGAGGCCGAGAAGGTGGAGCTGGCCGCTGGTGCGCCGGCGTGGCAGAAGGCGCAGCTCGCGGCGCTCCGCTCACTCATCCGACTCACGATGGGGGCGCGGCCCGAGTCGGTGGAGAAGAGCCTGGAGCACGTGAAGGTGGAGGGCCTCGAGCAGCCCACGCGCTTCGCCGTGGAGCGCGTGCGTGCGCTCGCGCTGCTGGCTCGAGGGAACCGGCTCGAGGCGGAGCGTGTCTCGGTGTCGCTGATGACGCTCGCCGCAAAGGGCGGAACACGGGGCATTGCCGCGCAGGCGCTCGCCGTGGCCGCGCGGGCCGGCAATCGCGAGGCATGGTTGCTCCGATGGCTTGGCGCGCTCGCGCTCACTTCGGGCGGGGTGGCAGCGCGGCTCGAGCACGAGGCGATGGCAGCGCTGGTCGACGAGCCTGAGCCCATCGGCGGCCTGGCACGCAGTGCGCTCTCGGCACTTCGCGCTCGTCTTCTTGCGCGCTGTCCGGCGCAGTATCGCGCGGGCCTCAAGGCGTCCTTGCGTCAGGTGGAGACGCGCGTGCTCGCGCTGCGTGAGGCGCGCCACACGGAGTCCGCGCTCATGCTGGAGGTGCCCACGCTGCGCGCGAAGGAGGAGCTCGGCATCGCAGGCTCTTCACCCGCGCTCATCCGCGCGCTCGCGCTCACGTCACGCGCCGCGAGGAGCAACGCCAGCATCGTCATCAACGGCGAGACGGGCTCCGGCAAGGAGCTCTTCGCGCAGCTGGTGCATCACATCTCGCCGCGCAAGAACGGGCCGTTCGTGGCGATCAACTGCGCCGCGATCCCGGAGCAACTCCTGGAGGCGGAGCTCTTCGGCTACGAGCGCGGAGCCTTCACCGGCGCCGATCGCGCACGCCGCGGTCTCTTCGTGGAAGCAGAGGGCGGCACGCTCTTCCTGGACGAGGTGGGCGAGATGAGCGCGTCGATGCAGGCGAAGCTCCTGCGCGTGCTCGAGGACGGCGAGGTGCGACCGATCGGCGGCACGAAGGATCGCAAGGTCAACGTCCGCGTCGTGGCCGCGACACACCGTGACCTCTCCGCGCTCGTCGCGTCACGGACGTTCCGCGAAGACCTCTTCTACCGCCTCGCGGCCATCGTCGTGCAGGTGCCGCCGCTGCGCGACCGCATCGAGGACCTGCCGGCCATTGCACATGCGATCCTCGAGCGTGATCCGATGACGCGACACTTCCGGCTCGAGGTGCCGGCCATCGCCGCGCTCGCCGAGCACACGTGGCCAGGCAACGTGCGCGAGCTGTCGAACGTGCTGCGCGCCGCCGCTGCGATGGCGGAGGAGAACGTCATCGAGCGGCCCGCGCTGGAGGCCGCCATCTCCGCGCGTTCGGTCCGCGAAGGACAGAGCACGACCACCGTACGCGAGACCACGCTGTCCGCGCTCCGTCTGCGCCATCGCGCGGAGCTCCGCGAGCTGGTGGGGCGCGCGCTCCTCCACGCCCGGGGAAACAAGCTCCGTGCAGCGCAGGCGCTCGGCGTCAGCCGACAAGGTCTCTATCGCGTGCTCGAGTGACGGCGTGTGCGCGGGTGCCGTGCGCCCGCATACCGGCGCACATGCACACCATGAAAACCCAGTGAGATCGTTGCTCTCCGTGCGTGTCCCTCGTACCATTTCTCCAGGGGAACGAGGGAGCGCGACATGCACAAAACGCTAGGGGCGACCACACTCGCAATGACTGTATTCTGCACGTTCATCGGGGCGTGCGCCTCGGACAACGAACAGCAGTCGTCGCCGTTCGTGCTGGGCATGACGGACACGATGGCGCCCGCCGTGAATGACGGCGAGACCCAGATCTACATCGTGCAGACGCCCGTTCCGCTTCCCGTGCGGCGCCCGACCGACGACGAACGCAAGGCGCTCGGCGATCAGGATCCGTATCCGCGTCAGCCATTCTTCCTGGCCTCCGACGCGCGCATCACAGTGAAGTTCACGCTCTCGAACCTGAGCCCCGACAAGTCGGCGGTCGTCGAGCTGCTCATGGATCCGTGGAACGAGTTCGTCCGCTACGTGCCCGGTCAGCAGGTCTCGGACGAGATGACCATCCCGAACCTCTCCGGCATCGACCGCTACTTCGTGCTGCAGCCGCTCCAGCGCATCGAAGGCATCATCACGCCCGACGACATGAACGAGCTCGCCATCGATCTCGCCACCGCCGAGGACATCGACAAGAACCCGGCGGACCCCAAGGGTGGCTTTGGTGGCCCCGTGCTCTTCAATCGGGCGTTCAACGTACAGAACCGCTCGAACCAGCCAGACCCGCTCATCTCGAGGTACGTCCCGCCGGTGATCGCCGGGCTCACCGGGTTCGACCTTGGCCTGCGCACCAACGCACCCGCCAAGATCGCCGTCGAGATCAGCCTCGACGTGACCGACCTCAACGGCAAGCGCATCATCACGCCCGACAACACCACCGACAAGCCCATGTTCACGGCGAAAAATCCCCCAGGCACGGTGCTGTCGCCGCCTGCCGCGATGCCTCCCGCTCCGTGATGGGCGCCGTGATGGTCTTGCATTGACAGGTCGATTCACGCCCTGTTAGCTGCCAGTGCGCCATGCGTCTTCGTGTTCAACGCTCGATCGTCGTGGGCCTCATATCGAGCGCTGGAGCCGCAGCGTGGACCACCTGGGCGGAGCCTGCGCGTGCGCAGTGCGTGGACGAGGAGCTGAAGCAAGAGCTAGTCGGCGGGCGCCACTATCGCGGCGTGCAGGATCGCCTCTTCACGAAGGCCTTTCGCCACGAGATCTCCGGCATGGCGGGCTACTACGGCGCCGATCTCTACTCGTCGAACTGGGTCCTCGGCGGCGCCTACACGTTCCACTTCTCCGAAGACCTCGGCCTCGAGGCAAGCGTGCAGTTTACACGCTTCCGCTCCGACATCACCGACTCGTACGAGCGGCGCTACCCGCAGATCCAGATCGACGAGCGCACCGACAAACCGGGTCGGCTCTACTTCGGTCACCTCATCTGGTCGTTCGCATACGGCAAATTTCGCTGGTTCGGTGGCTCCACGAACCGCTTCGATTTCAACGCCGCCGTGGGCGCTGGCATCACCGACGACACCACGTCGCGCGGGATCACCGGCAGCTTCGGCCTGGGCACCAAGCTCTATTTCGGAAAGTATTTCGGCGTCCGCGCCGACGTCCGCGATCACATTCTGCGCGAGACGTTCGTGGGTGAAGACCACCTGGTGAACGACATCGTCGTCACGATAGGGCCCAGCATCTTCGTGCCCTGAATCCACGATGTGGCTTGGCTCTCCCTGGAATTTCAGCGAGAATCGCAGCGTGGTCGGAAAGATGCGAATCGGGTTCGGCGTGGTCCTGTGCGTGGCCTTCGCGGGCGGCTCGCTCGCCCTTGCCCAGCCCAGGAAAGGTGGCAAGCCGCCCGTGCCGCCTCCAGCGGAGGCCGGTCTCGCCGACGGAGCCGCTCCGTTCTCGGAGGCCGGCGCCTCGAGCGAACCTGTCCGGACTGACTGGGATGCATCCGCCAAGCTGTCGCCGCTCACGCCTGCACCGAACGAGTTCCCGCAGGGCAGCGTGGATGGCGGCGCGGCACCGCCTGACTACGACAAGCTGATCGCCGACGTCGCGGCGCTTCGTGGTCGCGTTGCCACGCTCTCGGATGGGCTCTTTCGCTCGCGCCTCGCGATCGCCATCGAGACCGACGGCGACAAGATGACGCTCTCCAAGCTCACCGTCAGCGTCGACGACGGCGTCGTGTTCACGTCGCCCAGCTTCCACGCGGACGACTTCACGCCTGTCTTCGAGCACGCCATCGCGCCCGGCAAGCACGCGATCACCGTGGAAGCAGAGCGCACGTACTCGAAGGACGAGACGTGGAAGACCATCGACCGCACGCGCTTCACCGTCGAGGTTCCGAAGGATCAACGGCTCGCCGTGGAGGTCCGCATCGGCGACGACTCGTCGATGGGCGCGGATTTTCCCGGCGATCGTGCCGGCAAGTACGACCTCCGGTTTCGCGTGAAGGCCGTCACCAAGGGCGGGAAGTGATCGTGCGTCGCATGCGCCCGCGTAGAGCGGCAGCGTCGCTCGCGATCTGCGCCGCCGTGCTGGCAGCGCTTGGCGCGGGCGGCTCGGCACAGGCTCAGCCTGCGCAACCTGCCCCTGGCCCCGGCGCATCTCCCACGACACCTGCTGCCCCTGCCAGTTCGCCTGCAGCTGGTCCCGCTGGTCCCGCAGGCGCTGGTCCTGCAGGCGCTGGTTCCGTAGTCGCCCTCCCCACTGCGCCTGCATCCGACGAGACGCGGGCCGATGTTGCTCGTGCGTACGAGGCCGCGATGCGTGCGCGAAGGCTCGGCACGCTGGACTCGATGAGCTTCGACGAGTTCAAGGAGCGCGTTGCTGCAGCGGAGGAGCTCGAGTTCGCCGGCCGCAACCTGGAGGCGATCTCGGCGCTCACGGAGATCGTCGAGAGCACGCGCTTCGCGATCTACGAAGGCACCAGCGAGGGCCGCGCGGCCGTCTATTTCCTGGGCGCGGCGTATGCGGGCGCAGGCGTATTCGAGCCCGCGCGCGCCTACTTCCGAAAGTCGCTCGCCATGAAGGACGCGTGGGCGGATCGTGCCCAGTATGCGCGCAAGGCCGTGAGTCGCATCGTGGAGATCGCGATCACGGAGGACGAGCCCACACGTGGTCTCGCCGATCTCAAGGACGTGCCGGCCAGCGCACCGGCGGACGTGCAGGGGGAGCTCACGTACCTGCGTGGTCGCGCGAAGGACAAGGATGGTGACGCCGACGGCGCGCTCGCCGCATACGCGCAGGTGCAGCAGTCGTCGCGCTTCTGGTCCCAGTCCGTCTACCTCTCCGGTCTCATCCAGGTGGAGCGAAAGCGCTACGCAGAGGCGGAGGCGCTCTTCTGCAAGGTCGCTGACCCGAAGCGTCAGGACAAGTCCACCCCCGCGCTCGCGGACGCAAAGTTCTTCGCGGTGCGCGATCTCGCGCGTCTCGCGCTTGGCCGTCTCGCGCACGAGCAGTACCGCTTCGACGACTCGCGCTACTACTACTACCTGGTCCCGCGCGACTCCGAGCGGCTCGCCGAGGCGCTCTACGAAGCCGCCACCTCACGCTACGAGAAGAAGGACTACGAGGGCGCGCGCGAGCTGCTCGACGACCTCACCGCCTTGAAGGCGCACCATCGCTACGAGGACGAGGCCATGGTCCTCGGCGCCTACCTCGACCTCGCGCAGTGCAAGTTCAAGGACGCGGACGACAAGCTACGCGGATTCATCGTTCGCTACGAGCCAGTGCGTGACGCCGCGCGCAAGCTGGCCGCGAACGATCAACGGATGAACGCGCTGCTGTCCGCGGCGAAGAGCGGCGCAGACGCCGGGGGCGTGGATTTCGCAGGCGTTGCCGTCACACCCGACGCCATGCGCACCATCGCATCGCTCGTGCGCGTGGACCCGGCGTACGCGGAGATGTCGCGCCGCCGTGGCGTCCTCGATCGCGAGCTCGGGGCGCTCTCCGCCACGAAGAGGGAGCTCGAGGGAATCCAGGCCGCGCTCGTGACGGCAGGTGGTGTGCGCCCCACCGCGCAGGACGGCGTTGACGTCCGCGAGAAGAAGGCGCGCCTCGAGAAAGAGGTCGAGAGCGTCCGAAGGCAGCTCGAGGATCTGGAGGCGAGCGGCGTACGCCAGAAGGAGACGGAGACGTTGCGCGCGGAGCTCACGCGTCTCTCCGCGTCTGCCAGCGCAAAGGATCCCGCGGCGGCGGAGGTCGGTCCCATCGGCACCGGCAAGGACCTCCCCGATCTCGTGGCGCAAGATACGCAGCGCGTGAAGAAGCTCGACAGCGATCTCACCGCGCTTCGCGGGTCGCTCGTGTCCGCAGAGAGCGCGCTCGCGAAGGATGCGCTTGCGCGGCTCGACATGCGCCTCTCGCGCCTGCTCCGCCGCGCACGGCTTGGCCGCATCGAGTCCGTGCTCGGCAAGAAGCGCGCGCTCGAGGTCGAGATCGGCGCGATCCAGAACGGCTATTTGCCCCAGGACGCGGTCGACGCGCTCGAGCCCGTTCGCTACCTGAAGGACAACGAAGAGTACTGGCCCTTCGAAGGCGACGACTGGCCGGACGAGTACGTCGGCGCGGAGGGCATCAAATGAGGCTCCCCGTCACGTTGAAGCTGCGTCGCCGCGTCGTCGCGCTTTCCGTGTTGCCCGTGCTGTTCGCAAGTCAGGCGCTCGCGGCGCCGGACAAGGGCGGCGCGGCGGCCACGGGCGGTGCCACCACGTCCATTGGCTCTGGCACCGTGAAGCCCGCCGAGGAGCGGACGATGGACGCGACGCCGATGGGCGCGAAGCCCAAGGACAAGGCAGCGGCTGCGCCTGGCTCCACGGGGCCCGGCGGCAAGCCTGCGGTGCGCGGTCCGCGGCTTCCGGATGCCGTGCGCGAGAAGTTGAAGGCGCAGCTGGACGCGCGCGTGGAGCGCGATATCCAGGAAATCAAGGCGATCCGTGAGGAAGCGGTCACGCTGCTCACGCAGTTCGTTGCGGAGACCCCGCGCGAATCGCGCGAGCTGCCGGAGGCGCTCCTTCGTCTGGGCGAGCTCAAATGGGAGATCGAGCGCGAGGCATTCGTCGCGCGCTTCCAGGCGTGGGAGAAGAAGGCCGCGGCCGATCGCGGCCCTCCGCCCGACCCGAACTACGCAGTCGCGCGCGACCTCTTCGCCCGCGTGCTGAAGGACTACCCGAACTTCCCGAACTACGATCTCGCGCTCTACGTGGACGGCTTCATGGCCACGGAGCAAGGCAAGCACGAGGAGGCGATCGATCGCTTCAACCGCATCATCAAGGAGTACCCGCAGTCCCGCTTCATCGCGGACGCGCACATGGCGCGTGCAGAGTGGCTATTCGGTGTAAAATACAACTATGCGGAGGCGCTCACCGAATACGAAGAGGTGATGAAGTACAAGCAGAGCGACCTCTACGGTCTCTCGCTCTTCAAGAGCGCCTGGTGCCTCTGGCGCCTGGGTCGCACGGAGGAGGCGGCCAAGCGCTTCGTCAGCGTGTTCGAGGTCACCGACGGCAAGAACAAGGCGAACCTCGGGCAGCGCCAGCAGCTGGACGAGCTCGAGAGCGAGGCGCTGAAGTATCTCGTCGAGGTCTTCACGGAGGACGAGAAGAACACCGCAACGGACGTCTACGGCTTCCTCACGAAGATCGGCGGTGATCGCTTTGCAGGCAAGGTAGTGCGCGCGCTCGCCACGCAGTTCTACGACCAGGCGCACTACGAGCGCGGCGTAGAGGCGTACGAGCTGCTCCTGAAGCTGGAGCCCGCGAGCCCCGAGGCGGGTGAGTGGATGCTCAAGATCGCGCAGGGCTACGCGACGCTCGAGAACTATCCGAAGCTGCGCGACACGTACACGCGCGCGCTCACCGGGTACACCGCGGGCGGCTCGTGGGCGAAGCAGCAGTCGGAATCGAAGACGGTGGAGACCACCACGCAGGCGATCGAGAAGCAGCTCTACGAGCACTCGACGCAGCTCCACGCGAAGGCACAGAAGGACAAGGTGAGCCGCACCGAGTACGAGGGCGCCGCCGGCCTGTACGAGGTCTACCTCACCAAGTTCGACAAGGAGCCACGCGCGTACAAGGCGCAGTTCTACGTCGCCGAGATCGATTTCTATCACCTGGGCAGGACCACCGAGGCAGCGACGCACTACATGGCGGCCGCGCGTGGCGTGCCGGAGAAGCTCGCCACTGTCGAGCCCGACAAGACGTTGCGGCATGACGCGATCTACAACGCGATCGCCGCCCTCGAGCGCGTGCGCCTTGCCGAGCTCGAGGCGCGCAAGAAGCAGGGCGACAAGGCGCAGGGCTTCCAGGAGACGGAGATCGACAAGAAGTTCGCGGAGGCGCTCGACCTCTACGCGCAGCTCTATCCGAACGATCCCGCGCTGCCCGAGCTCCTCTTCCGTCAGGGCAAGCTCTATTACGACTACGGCGTCTACGATCCCGCGGTGAAGATCTGGGGCGCGCTGCTCGAGAAATTCCCACGCTCGCAGTACGCGCAGGGCGCAGGCGAGCTGATCCTGGACTCGTTCAATCGCTCGAAGAACTACGAGAACATCGAGACATGGGCGCGCCGCCTGAAGAGCGCCCCCGCGTTCCAGTCCGCCGAGCAGCAGAAGAAGCTGGACGTGCTCCTCGTGCAGTCGGTCTTCAAGCAGGGCGAGCAGAAGGGCTCCGCGAACGATCACGCAGGCGCCGCTGCCGCGTACCTTCGCGCGGCCAAGGAGTTTCCCAAGGACGCTCGCGCCGCGCAGGCCTGCGTGAACGCGATCATCGAGGGTCAGAAGGCGCATGACTCCAACGTGATCAAGACCGCGGCCACGCTGGTCACCGGTCCGGACTACCGCGATCGAAACGAGTCGCCGCTGGGCGCGTGGATGGCGGCGACAGCGTTCCAGTCCATGGGTCTTCTGACGGAGTCCGCGGAGCTCACGGAGTCCATGTCGAGCCTGTCCGACAAGGAGCATCCGAACTACCAGAAGTACGAGCACACGAAGGACGCGGCCTACAACGCCGTCGTCCTGCGTGAGGCGCTCGGCGATCACGACAAGGCAGTTGCGGATGGCAACCGTTTCCTCGCGCTGTATCCCTCTGCGGCCGAGGCCGACGAGGTCGTGTTCCTCACGGGCAAGGCGCACCAGAACGCTGGCCGCAACAAGGAGGCCGCGGACCTGTATCGCCGCTACGTGTCGCGCGCGAAGACTGCGGACAAGCGCGCGCAGAGCTACATGCTGCTCGCGCTTGCGCTGGGCAAGAGCGGCGACGAGAAGGGCCAGGACCAGGCGCTCCAGGCAGCCGTGCAGATCGGCAAGCAGCACCCGCGCGAGCTCAGCCCCACCGGCAAGTTCGCCGTGGCGCGCGCGCGCTACATGGAGGGCGAGCGCGTGCTCGCCAGGTTTCAGGCGATCCAGATCTCTGGTGACGTGAAGCAGCTGCAGACGCGCCTGAAGCAGAAGGCGGAGCTCTTGAAGCTTGCTTCGCAGGTCTTCCTCGACACCGTCTCGTTCGGCGTCGCCGAGTGGTCCACCGCCGCGCTCTACCAGATCGGCTTCACGTACGAGTCGTTCGCGAAGGCGCTGAAGGACGCGCCGCCGCCGTCGACGCTCTCCGACGGTGACAAGGAAGCCTACAAGCAGCAGATCGACGAGTTCGTCGTTCCGATCGAGGAGCGCAGCCTGGACGCCTATGAGAACGGCTGGAAGAAGGCGGTCGAGCTCCAGATCTACAACCAGTGGACCGCGAAGATGCGCGAGGCGCTCGGGCGCCTGAACGGCGAGCTCTATCCGCCGCTGCACGAGGTCGGCTTCGACATGCGCTCGCAGGGTCCGTCGCAGCTCCCCGGTCTACTCGACGCACCAAAGCGCGGCGTCACCGCCTCACCCGCGCCCGCTCCCGCTCCCGCTCCCGCTCCCGCAGGAAAGAAGTGATGCGCGGCCTCGCATCCACCTATCTCTCTCTGATGCTCGCGACCGGACTCGCAACCGTCATCGGCTGCGGCGGTCACGCGCAGAAGCAGGTCGCGGGCGCAAAGGTCGAGACAAGAGCCCCCGCGAACCCCATCGCAGTCTCGCGCATGGCGCAGGGCGTCCAGGCGATGAAGGACAAGGCGCCGGACAAGGCGCTCGAGTTCTTCCGCGAGGCCATCAAGCAAGACGACAAGCTGTGGGAGGCCCGCTTCGATCTGGGCGTTGTCCTCGCGCAGACGGGCGATCTTGCTGGCGCCGAGGAGGCGCTCACGAAGGCATCGAAGCTCGCAGGTGGAGACGAGGACGTCGCCATCGCGCTCGCGGAGGTGCGTCGTCGTCGCGGCTCCACGAAGGACGCGGCGGATGGTCTGGAGGAGTTCCTCAAGGCGAATCCGAGCAGCCTGGCTGCGCGCGCGCTCTACGTGACGTCGCTTCGCGAGTCCTCTCAGTACGACGCAGCGATCGCGCAGGCGCGTGACGTGCTCTCCAAGAAGCCAGCCGATGCGACCGCGCTCGCCGAGCTCTCGCTCTGCTACCTGGCGCGTGGCAACCACGACACCGCGGAGCTCGTCGCGAAGCAGGCGCTGGATGCGAACCCGAAGAGCGCCGTGGCTCACCGCGCGAACGGCCTCATCGCGCTGGCCGAGGGTGACGACGCGCTCGCGTTCCAGTCGTTCCAGAAGGCCTCGACGGAGGACCCGCGCGACACCACGTCACGGCTGAACATGGCGTCGGTGCTGATGCGCGCGGGCGCGTACGGCAAGGCGGAGGAGCAGTACCGCGCCACGCTGGCCGTTGCGCCGGAAGACGCGGACGCGATGACCGGGCTCGCCGCGTCGCTGCGCGCGCAGGCCGACCCCAAGTCTCCTGCGAAGCTCGAAGAAGCGAAGGCGCTCTACGAGAAGGTGCTTGCCGCGGACCCACACGCAGTCGCAGCGGAGCTCAATCTAGGTGTATTGTACATGGATTATTTGAAGCGCCCCGCGGAGGCGAAGACCATGTTCACGCGCTTTCTGGACGACGCACCGAAGTCGCATCCCGCCCGCGCCGCCGCCGAGAAGTACCTCACGGCCGTGTCAGCTGCAGCACCCACGCCGCCACCGGCGCCGGCCCCCGTCCCCGCCCCCGCCCCCCCGCCCAAGAAATAAGGGTCATGAGCAGCAAGAGCCAACGGAGTCTGCGTCGCTTCATCGTGTTCCTTGTCGTGTGCACGCTCACGGCCTTCGTGTCCGTCGCCACTGCGCAGCGCACAGGCAAGAAGCCAGCAGGCAAGAAACCTCCCACGACCCAGCCAGAAGCGGGCAAGCCCGAAGTGGCGCCTGCAGTCGCACCAAAGGTCGAAGGAAAGCCTCTCGATGGGGCACCTGGTCGCGATGGCGGCTCGAGCGGTGGCGGTGGAAGTGTGACAGAGACCCGCACCGGCGACGGAGGTGTGAAGTCGTTCCGGTTCGAAGAGGTGGCAATCGAGGGCCGATTGCAGAGTCCCGAGCTAGTCTATTTCTTGCGGCGCGTGCGCGCCGAGTTCAACGCCGGCGATCTCGGACATCGGAGCTTCACCGGGGAACTTTCGGACACGAAGAGAGATCCAAACCTTCGTTGAACGTCAAGGCAACGTGAAGTCATGAGCAACGCAGCAAGCGCACCCCTCAGTCAAGCCGCAGAGGCACGCCGCCAGGCTTCCATGTCGCTTCGGGTCGCCGCCGTCTGGGGCACGACGGTGCTCGAGATGCGCACGTTGACCCGTGGTCAGACGTTCTGGCTCGGTGACACGCCGGGCTGCGTCCTGCCCATACCCGACGGCGTCGAGATGTCCGCGTCGCCGCTGCACGCGTCGCAAGGCGGATGGGATCTGGATGCGCGCGGCGCGTTCGGCGGCACCCTTCGTCTGCGCGGTCGCATGGAAGAGGTCGCCAGCATCGCGCGCGCCTCCGTGCCGGTCGCCGTCATGCCGGGTGACTTCGGTCTGCTGCAATACGGACAGTTCGCGATCTTCTTCCAGTACACGTCTGCGCCCGCCGGCTCCACCACGTTCATCGGTCCCGACCCGCTCGCGCTGCTGGCGATCTTCTCGAGCGCGGTGATCCACTTCGGCGTGCTCGGGTTGGTGCGCACGCTCATGACGCCCGATCAGCTTGGAAAGCCCTTCGAGCTCACGAGCCCGGAGGAGTACGCCGCGCGCTTCCATCTCAATCGGCCGCCCATCGAGACCGCTCCTCCGCCCACCGAGGTCGGGCAGAACGCGGGCGGC
The DNA here is from genome assembly GCA_025355005.1 of Myxococcales bacterium. Classification (GTDB taxonomy): domain Bacteria; phylum Myxococcota_A; class Polyangia; order Polyangiales; family Polyangiaceae; genus JANXLV01. The sequence continues at coordinate 39,064 of JANXLV010000259.1, forward strand.
GCCGGCGTGAAGGACCCCGGCGCGCAGGACAAGAAGCCGCCGGGCGGCGGGCAGAAGATGCCCGGGCAAGAAGGCAAGCTCGGAAAGAACGCCAAGGCCGACCACACGGAGCTACCGGGCGAGGTGCGGCCCGCGCAGAACCTCGGCGGTTTGACCGAGGTGCTCGAGGGCGACACCGGCAAGGAGATCCGCAACACGCTGAAGTCGATCGATACCGTCGCGAGCGCGCTCTCCGGGCTCAACTCGCAGAACATCGTGCTCGGCGGTGGACCCGGCACGTCGCTCAAGGGTGGCGGCGCAGGCGGCGGCGGCAACAACAACGGCGTCGCGTTCGGCGTCGGCACGCTACAGACGGGCTGGGGTCCAGGCAATGGCGGTGGCTACGGCGGAGGCGCGGGCGGTCCCGGCGGTCGCGGCAACGGCGGCAACGGTCGCGGCGGCGCAGGTGGTGGCGCCGGCAACGGCAATGGCCCTGGCGGTGCGGGTGGTGGCAACGGCGAGGCGAAGCTCACTGCAACGGCCGCACCTCCGGCGACGGGCGGGCTCACCGCTGAGCAGATCCGTCGCGTCGTGATGGCGCATGTCGGCGCGGTGCGCGCTTGCTACGACATCGAGCTTCAGAAGAACCCGAACCTCAAAGGCGGAATGCAGCTCTCGTGGCAGATCGACTCCGCGGGCAACGTCTCCAACGCCAGCGTCGTCAGCTCCTCTCTCGGCAACCCGCGCGTCGAAGGCTGTGTCGTGCGGCAGGTGAAGAACTGGCACTTCCCGGAGAGCAGCTCCTCGTCGAACGTCCCGTCGTATCCGTTCAAGTTCGGCGTCGGCGGTTGATCCCGGAAATATCCTCGTCGCGTCGGGCGTAGAGAGAGCATGGAACCAGAGGACGCTCCCTCCTCACTCATGCCCGTGGAGCGGGCGGCGCCGTGGCTCGTCCTCGCGGCAGGCCTGAGCACCATGGTGATGTGCCTCACCTTCGCGACCCGCATCGACGACGCTGGCATCCTCCTATGGGTCGTCGGCATTCCCGTGTCGGGTGCGTCGTTGGCGGCGTTCTTCTTCGCGCATCGTCGTGCGTCGCTCGCTGGCGGGTCGCTGTTCCTCGCGACGCTGGTCCAGGCGTGGCTCGGCTTTCTACTAGTCACCGAGCTCGAGGGAGCGGTCGCCGCCTCCTTCGTCTCCACGTTCGCGTACGCGGTGACTGCCCCCGCGCTCATCATGGCGTGGTCCTTCGGCAAGCGCCGAGAGCGCGACGCTGGCGACACGATGCTGCTATGGGGCGGCGCGTGGTCGGCCGCGCTGCACCTGGTCTACGTCGTGGCGCTCTGGGGTCACTCCGAGAAGCTCGCGACCTGGCTGGCGGTGACCGGGCTCTTGGCGTCGGTCCTCCTGTCGGCCGCCGCCGCAACGCGCGCGCAGAACCGGCGAAGGTTCGTCGAGCTCGCCGCCAAGGGACGCATGCCGGGCTACCGCGTACGCGCCCAGCCGACGCTGGAAGAGCTGCGCCAGCTGGCGCCCCTCTTCGCGCTCGGAGGTGCCTCGAGCGGCGTCCTGGAGCGAATGACAGTGAGCGTCGACGGCAGCGCGTACCGCGGCGGGCTCATCGCAACGCCCGTCGCTCTCGTGCCCTCGCGAGGCTGAAAAACAAGCTGTTTCGTGCCTCCGTCAGGATCGCGCTGGCCGAAAACTTGTAGCTCTTCGTGTCGTCCTGATACGCGCTGGGTATGTCCCAGATGGACGACGACGAGAACATGAGCAAACCGTTCCGGCCGCTGCTGCGCGCCGGGACTCGGTACTCGCGCGATGCCGCCGACCGCCCGATCCTGATGTTCGAGGACGTGTACAAGTCGTATCGGCCAGGCGTGCCGGTGCTTCGTGGCACCAACTTGATCATCGAGCGCGGCGAGTTCGTGTTCATCACCGGGCCCAGCGGCTCTGGCAAGAGCACGCTCCTCCGCCTGCTCTACCGCGCCGACATGGTGGACCAGGGCCGCATCCTGTTCCTGGGCCGTGACATCGCGCGGCTTCGCGACGACTCCGTCCCGTTCCTTCGGCGCAACATCGGCGTGGTCTTCCAGGACTTCAAGCTGGTGACGTCATGGAGCGTGTTCGAGAACGTTGCGATCACGCTCGAGGTCCTCGGTCTTCCGAGCCGCCTCATTCGTTCGCGGGTCGGCGAGGCCCTCGAGCGCGTCGGCCTCACCGGTCGCGGCGGCGATCCCGCTGGGGTGCTTTCTGGCGGTGAGCAGCAGCGCGTGGCCGTTGCACGCGCCATCGTCGGTGAGCCCGCGCTGGTCCTTGCAGACGAGCCCACGGGCAACCTGGACCCGCAGCTCGCGCTCGACATCCTCGGCCTGTTCGAGGAGATCAACGACGCGGGCACGACGGTGCTCTTCGCGACGCACGATCGCTCGCTGCTCGACATCAGGGCGCGCCGCTTGATCGTTCTCGACGAGGGCAAGGCGATGGATGTGCCGACCGGCATCGCCCTCCACGACGACGACGAGGACGACGACGACGAATTGCCGAGCGGCCTTCCGCTCTGATTGCGAGGACACGGATGTTCGAAGGTGCGACCAGACGGGCCAGGCGCGGGATGCTGCGCGAGTGGCGATTGCATGCGCTCAGTGTTTTCTCGCTGATGGTGGCGTTCGTGTGCCTTGGCGCCGCGCTCCTGGTGGTGACGAACCTGCGCGCGATCGAGGATCGCTGGGCCCATGCAGGCCGCGCCTCGATCTACCTGAAGGACAGCGCGACCCAGGAAGACGTGGAGTCGCTGAAGAGCGCGCTCTCCAAGCTGCCGTTCGTGACGCAGGTCCGCTACGTCTCCGCAGGCCAGGCGCGCCTCGAGTTCGGCTCGCAAGAAGTGAACAGGAAGAGTGAGCTCGCGGCGCTACCGCCCGAGGCGTTCCCGGCGTCGATCGAGATCGAGGTGCTCTCCACCGTGACCGACGACGAGCTCGCCGACACCGTGACGAAGCTCCAGAAGATCCCCAGCGTGGAGGACGTCGAGACGTACCAGGCGTGGACCGACAGGCTCGGGAAGCTCGTGCGCGGCGGCGTGGCGGCAGCGGCGCTCCTCGCAGTCGTCGTCTTCGCCTCGGTGCTCGCGGTCGTCGGCTCGACCATTCGCCTCGCCCTCCAGAGGCGCCGCACCGAGGTCGAGGTGCTCAAGCTCGTCGGAGCAACGGATCGCTTCGTCAAAGGGCCTTTTCTTCTCGAAGGAAGCGCGCAAGGAGCGCTCGGAGCCCTCGGGGCCATCGCCCTTCTCGCCGCGCTCTTCCTCCTCGTGCGAGGTCGCCTCGATGGTGAGCTCGCCGCGTTGATCGGCGTCGATCCGACGTTTC
>JANXLV010000362.1 GCA_025355005.1 Myxococcales bacterium
AGTGACAATCCCCCGAACTCCGCCTCGATCCCGCTCACCTTTTCCATGAGCGCCTCTGATCATGACCGCATGTAGAGTGCAAGCAAGATGTGCGGGATCGTGAGACAAGAGTACGTTCCGCTCCGTGCTCGCTCGAAGCCTCGCCTGACGGGCGGCTCTCACGCCATGCGACGCTGTTTACGCAGCGTCGAAAACGGAAATGATCCACAGTCCATCGTTTCTGTCTCGTCGGTTCACAGAAGGCCCGTGGGGTCCACGCGCGCGCGGAGCTCTTTCGAAACTGCGCAGCCAACCACGGGCAGCGGCTCGACCACGTCGGTCTGTGCGCGCTCCATGATCTCGAGGTCCTGCGGATCGGCGCCTTGCTTCGTGCGCGTGTAGCCGCCCACGTAGCGCACGTCCTTCCCCTTCCCCAAGAGAACGAGCATGGGCGCAGACTTCACGTGGAAGCGCGTGCCGAGCTCTTCTTCCGTCACCAACATCACGCCGAACCCACGGGAGCGGAAGCGATCCGCGAGCGGCTCGTCCTTGCCGATCAGGAGCACCGTCTCCTGCACGCCCACAGGTCGCGTGGAGCCCAACAGGTGCGCGGCGATCATCTGCGAGCAACGGCAATTAGTGTACAATACATGCACCGCGAGACGGTGCGCGGGGTCGTCCTTCAGCGCAGCAAGGCTCGCGCCGAGCACCGGGTCTGCCGGCGGAGGCAGCGGCAGCGCGAGCTCGTGTCGCCCCATCATGATCGCGCCGAGCAGGAGCATCGCCGCACCCCACGCGGCCAGGATCACGCCGCCGGCCTTGCCAGAGGGCGCCGCGACAGGGTCTTCGACGTGCTCGTGGGCGACGGGTCCCACTGAATCGCGCTCGTCGCGGGAGGGATCACGCCCGTCATTCGGCAAGGCCATGAATGGAAGAACGGCCGCTCGCGGCGATTCTTGAGTGGTGACAGTTCACATCATACAGAAGCTCAAGGCGCAGCAGCGGTCGCATGCCGCGAGCATACCCGTTCCCGCCGCTTGACCCGTCTCCCAGGGGAAGGGTAGTTTGACCAGACAATGCTGGCAGAATCCCGCGACAAACTCGCAGACCTCCAAAGGCGTCTCACGGCGCTAAGGGGGCATCTTTGACGTCCCCAAGCTGAAACGGGACATCGAGGCGCTCAACGAATCGACGCTGGCGCCGGGATTCTGGGACGACGCGAAGAAGGCGCAGACCGTCACGCGCAAGCGCTCCGGCATCGAGCAGAAGCTCGACATGGTCGAGAAGCTCACGCGCGATCTGGACGACGCAGCCGGGCTGCTCGAGCTCGGCGTCGAAGAGAAGGACGAAGCGACGATCAACGAGGTAGGCGGACAGCTGCCTGCGTTCGAGACGCGCGTCCGCGCCGCGGAGCTGTCGCGCATGCTCTCGGGGCAGATGGATCACGCGAACGCGATCGTCAGCATCCACCCTGGCACCGGCGGCACCGACGCAAAAGACTGGGCGCAGATGCTCATGCGCATGTACCTGCGCTGGTGTGAGCGCCGCGGGTACAAGACGGAGATCGTCGACTTCGCGGAGGGCCTGGAGGCCGGCATCGACGGCGTGTCGTTCACGGTGACCGGAGCGAATGCGTTCGGCTACCTGCGCGCGGAGAACGGCGTTCACCGCCTGGTGCGCATCTCCCCGTTCGACGGCAACGCACGCAGGCAGACGGCGTTCGCCGCCGTGGAGATCACCGCCGACATCGACGACGAGATCGACATCGTCGTGAAGGACGAGGACCTCGAGACCACGACGATGCGCGCCGGCGGCAAGGGCGGCCAGAACGTCAACAAGGTCGAGACCGCGGTGCGCATGAAGCACATCCCGAGCGGCATCGTGATCGTCTGCCGTGCGGAGCGCTCGCAGCTCCAGAACAGGCGTACTGCGCTGAAGATGGTCAAGGCGAAGCTCTACGAGATGGAGATCGCGAAGCGCGAAGAGCAGGCCGCCGCGTACCAGGCCGGGAAGAGCCAGATCGCGTGGGGCAGCCAGATCCGCAGCTACGTGCTCGCGCCCTATCGCCTCGTGAAGGATCTCCGCACCGCGCACGAGACGGGCAACGTGGATGCCGTGCTCGACGGCGCGCTGGACGACTTCATCGAGGCGTACCTCCTCGCAGCAGCGGGCGGCACGCTCAAGAAGGGCGGCGTCGCGGAAGAGGTGGAGGCGTAGTTGCAGCGCGGGGCGGCGATCACGTTGCTCGCCGGCGTGCTCGTCGCAGCAGCGTTGCCCGCGCGTGCGGAGACGCGTCCAACCGCTGCCGACGTCACGCAGAAGAGCCCTGCGCCGGCGCGGCTCCTGCGCTCGCTCGCGCGCGATCCCTCCGCCTACGATCCGAAGAAGACCGGGGTCGCCACGGACCTCTTGCTGGGCGATCTGGTGTTCCATTCGCCGCTCGCGCTGGGCGCGAAGGCACGTGAGCTCGGGCTGTCCTGCAACGGATGCCACCAGAACGGCGCCGCGCACACCACGCTGACGCTCGGGGACCTGTCGAACCGCCCTGGCAACGTGGATCTGACGACCGGCTTCTTTCGCACGGGCGCCAACAACCACGCCGCGGACTTCCTCTCCATCCCGTCGCTCCGTGGCGTGCGCTACACCGCGCCGTACGGGTACGCAGCGGAGAGCGCGTCGCTCGGCGAGGCCGTGGATCATCACGCGGTCGCGAGCTTCGGCGCGACGCCGCTTCCACGCGCGCAGCTCACCGCGCTAGTCCGCTACGTGCAGGACCTGGATTTCGTGCCGAACGCGAACCTGGATGCGCATGGTCGCATCACCGCGCGTGGCGGCGAATCCGCGCGCAGAGGGGAGACGTACTTCGAGAGGCCGCGCGCGCAGTTCGGCGGAATGAGCTGCGCCAGCTGCCACCCTGCATCGTCCATGTTCACGGGTGGGCGCACCCACCGCGTGGGCTCGGGGCCCAGCACACAGGCGGGCGCGCTGGACGACGCGTTCGACACGCCCACGTTGCTCGGGACGGCGGAGACCGCGCCGTACTTCCACGACGGCCGCTTTGCCACCTTGACGGACGTGGTGACCTTCTTCGATCAGAGCTACGGCCTGGGCCTGGGAACGGACGAGAAGCGGGATCTCGTGGCCTACGTGGAGGCGGTCGGCGCGGTGGACCAGAAGACCGACGCGCGGACGACGCCGCAAAAGATGCAAGATACATTCATCTATCTGGAGCTGCTGCTCGCGGGCGACGCAATGGATGACCGCAGCGTGTGGAGCATGGCGCTGGACGCATGCATCACGGAGCTTGCGCGGCAGCAGCGCCCAGCCCGCGTGGCAGATCGAGCCATCGTGGACGAGGCGCAGCTGAAGGCGCTCTCGCAGCGCGTGCGGAGCGGCGCAACGCTGGCGAGCATGCGGGCGGAGGTGGCGGATCTGTCGAAGGACCTCTACCGCCTGGCCGCAGACTGGAACTGAGCGTTGCGCCGTTACTCAGCTCACTTGAGCTGGCAGTAGCTGTTGGGCGTGCACTTGCCCGTGAAGACGGTGATGGTCGTGGGGCAATCTGCCGAGGTGGCGTTGCCGGGATCGGAGCATGCCTTCGTGCAGAGGTTGCCGCCCTTGCCCGCGAAGTTCTCGCACTCGAAGCCCGCCGCGCAGCCGCCGGGTCCGCCGGCGGGGCCAGGGCACGACTCGCCCGGACCTGCGTCACTGGTGCCGCTGCTGCCCGAGTCCGTACCGCCGTTGCCCGCGTCCTTATCGCTGGTCGAGCCGCTGTCCGTGTCGCCGGACGAGCCGCCGTCCGTGTCGCCAGAGCCACCGGCATCCTTCTGGGTGTTCGTGTTCGTGGTCGTCGAGCTCGACGAGCACGCGGCGACGAGCGCTGCGCCTGCGACCAGAGTGAACGCAGCGAGAAGGGTGATGCGATGATTCATGCGAGGTGCCTCCAAAGCAATGTCGGGGGAGCTGCACGCGCCAGCTCAGTCAGTCATCTGATCGTAGATGGCTGAGATGGGCGGAGCCAGTTTCGAGCGCGTCCCAGCGTGAGGTGTGGCAATTGTCACACCGAGGAAACAAGCCGCGTTTTTCCCCCAACCGGGCGCGACGGGCTAGAATAGAGAAGTGAGGAGCGAAGACAGGAGCCCGCTACTCCGATGGTGCCTGCGTGCAGCCATTACTCTGGTGCCAATGGGCGCGATCCTGGGAGCCGCGCTCACGGAGTCCGCGTGTCTGCCCGCCGGACGAAGCTGCTCACCGGGCGACTACCTGCAATGTACATGCAGCAGCGGACAGGCGGGCGCCCAGGTCTGCGCGGACGACGGCTCCGGCTACGCCGCCTGCGACTGCACACTGCTGGACTCGGGGCTTGTGCCCGACACCGGCATTGCCGTGGGCGACGCCGCAGCGGACGGCACCGGCGCGTCGGACACCGGCGTCGTTTTGGACGCTGGGCTGTGCAGCGCGGGCAAGGATCTCCCCATCACCTGCGCATGTACCGACAACACCCAGTGCCACGAGATGGACTGTCACACGTTCCCGTCAAAGGGCCCGCGCTGCACCAGACCGTGCACGAAGGACTCGGACTGCACGCCCCTCTCGCCAGGCTGCGCGCCCATGGGCTACTGCAGGGCGCCTTCGTGAAGCGTGCACTATGCACCTTGATCCGCACCTTGATCCCGGCGCTTCTCCTGGGAGCCTCCACAGCCCACGCGCAAGACCCGCCGTCCCCGCCTCCTCCGTCTCCACCCCGCGACGTCCCCGAGGTCCGCGTCATCGGCGACAAGGCGGACTCGCTCCAGAAGATCCCCGGCTCCGGCACGCTCATCACCCACAAGGAGATCGAGCGCGCAGACCCCTATGACAGCGCGGAGATGCTGCGACGCGTGCCTGGAGTGACGGCCACGCAGCAGGAAGGGGGCGGGCTTCGCCTCGACATCGGTGTGCACGGCCTGGACCCCGGTCGCTCGCGCCGCGTACTGGTGCTCGAGGACGGCATCCCGCTCGCGATCAATCCGTACTCGGAGGCGGACCTCTACTACTTGCCGCAGATCGAACGCATGCGCGGCGTCGAGGTCGTGAAGGGCTCCGGCAGCATCCTCTTCGGTCCGCAGACCATCGGCGGCGTGATCAATTTCCTCACGCTCGCGCCGCCCGCACAGGCAACCTCCGCGGCAGAGGTCTCCGGCGGCGAGCGCGGCTACCTCAAGCTGCTCGCGATGCGCGGCGACACCGTCGGCTCCGCGCGGTACCTGGTGCAGGCGTTCCATACGCGCGGTGACGGCTTCCGCAACGAGGGCTTCAACGGAACGGACATCTTCGGCAAGGTCGGCTTCGACACGGGCGATCATGGCGAGGCCGTCGTGAAGGTCGGCTATCACAACGACGCCACGCGCTCCGACGACGTGGGCCTCACACGAGCCATGTTCCAGCAGAATCCCCGGCAGAACATGCTCGCGCCAGCGGACCACATCGATCAGAACCGCTACGATGCGTCGCTCACGCACGAGCAGCGATTCAGTGCAAAGACCACGTTGAAGACGCTGGTCTACGCCTACGAAACGAAGCGCGTGTGGACACGTGAGACGTACGACCGGTCTCCCGTCGCTGGCGTCCCCTACGATCACATCGAAGGCGACACGTCGTTCCCGAACGCGGCGATCTTCTTCCGCGACGCGAACAGCATCCTCGATCGCACGTACGACGTGGCCGCAGTCGAGCCGCGCCTCACCACCCGTGGCGAGACGCTCGGCGTGGGTCACACGCTGGACGTCGGCGGTCGCCTGCTCATGGAGACCGCGCACTACCGGCAGCTCACGGGCGACTCGAAGAACGCCCAGACCGGCTCGCTCGACTACGAGTTCACGCACGAGACCGTCGCCGTCGCCGGCTACGCGCAAGATCGCATGGCCTTCCGCGACTGGCTCATGGTCACGCCCGGCATCCGGCTCGAGTACGCGGAGATGCAGAGCGAGATCCTTCGCCAGGGCACGAGCACGGGCATCGCGAACGTGCACGTGCCTTCCAGCGGACCGACCACGGGGGTGATCCCGGGCATCGGTATGATCGCGGGCAAGCGCGACGCGCACGTCTTCGGCGGCACCTTCGTGGGCTATGCGCCACCGCGCATCACGAGCCCCATCAACCCCAAGGGCGGCACCGTGTCGCAGCTCGACTCCGAGCGCAGCATCAACTACGAGGTCGGCGGCCGCTTCGCGATGAAGAAGCGGTTCCGCGCGGAGACCACGGCCTTCCTTCTGAACTTCGACAACCAGGTCATCCAGGGCGGCGCGTCCGGCGACACCACGCAGAATGCGCTCGTCAACGGCGGCAAGACCCGGCACTACGGCGTCGAAGGCGAGGGCCGCGTCGAGATCGGCAACATGCTGCACCTCCCGCTGGAGCTCGAGGTCGCGGAGCGCTTCACCGTGTCGCGCGCGACGTTCATCGGTGGCCAGTACGACGGCAACCTTCTCCCGTACGCGCCGCCCTTCGTGCTCGTGTCGGAGATCTACGGGGGCAGGCCGCTCGGGCCCGGTCGCATCTCGGGCGCCGTCACATGGAGCTATCTGGCTCCGCAGTTCTCCGACCCCTACGACACGCGCGCGGAGGACGTCACCGGCCGCATCGGCCTCATTCCTTCCCACAACGTGATCGACCTTGGCGCGCGCTACGCGCACACGCCATCAGGGCTGACGTTCAAGCTCACGGTGAAGGGCCTCGCCGACGATCCCTACATCTCCGCGCGGCGACCCGAAGGCATCCAACCCGCTGGCTTCCGCGAGGTAATTCTCGGGGTGCGATGGCAGCATGTGGAGGTCCCCGTCCCGATGGTACAGTGAGAGGTGATGCGCGCCCGACGCCACCTCTTCACCGCCACGGTGCTCGTGCTCGTCGGACTCGCCGTGGCATGCGGCGGCAAGAAGCACCCCCCGGTCACCGGTGACTTCGGGTCCGAGGACGCGGGCCCCGACGTCCAGTGCGGCCTGCTCGGATGCAACGCGCCGCCGCCCGAGCCGCCCACCATGCCGATCCACGTCGGCAGCCCGTGCGACGACGATCCCGTGGTGGTCGTGGACGCGGGCGCTCCAGACGCGGGCAATGCGGACGCCGGTGATCCGGATGCGGGCGATGCTGACGCGGGCGAAGCGGGCGCCATTGATGCTGGCACCACCGGCGTGGACGCCGGTCCGCCGCCCGTGACGGACGCGGATCCCGTGAAGTTCGCGAAGTCGATCGGCCTCTGCACGCGCGCAGACAAGGATGGCTACGGCCTGGTGAGCGCGTCGTTTCAGAAGGGGTTCGGCGTACCCATGGCGCCGCCGGACGGCCAGTGGGGAACGCTGACGAAGTTCGGCTCCGTCATCAAGCCGCGCGAGGGCAGCAAGCTGGGTGCGCTCTCCACTGGCTATGCGCGCGAGTACGACACGCCCGACGGCGCACCGGGCAAGGACTTCGTGCAGTCTGCGACCCTCTCGACGTCAGCGGCTGGAACGGCCCCACCCGGCTTCCCGAAAGCCGCGGACAACTGCCCCCAGAGCAACGCCGTGAACGACATGATCGACGTCCATCTGGTGCTCAAGGCGCCGCCCGACGCAGCAGGCTTCCAGTTCGACTTCAATTTCTACACGAGTGAATGGCCGGAGTACGTGTGCTCGCCCTTCAACGACGCGTTCGTCGCGTACATCACCTCGAAGGGCAAGACGGACAACGTCTCGTTCGACTCCAAGGGCAACCCCGTCAGCGTCAACAATGGCTTCTTCGATCGATGCACGGCGGGCGTGATCACGGGTTGCTCCGGCGGCAACATGACCTCCGATCCATCGGTGTGCGCGGCCGGGACCGCGGAGCTCTCGGGCACCGGCTACTCCGGCCTCATCCAGACACGATGCACGCCAGCGCAGTCCGCCACGGATGGTGGCGCCACCGGATGGCTGACGACACACACGGCCGTCGCGCCGGGCGAGACGTTCACCCTGGACCTCATGATCTGGAATGCCGGGGACACCGCGCTGGACTCCAGCGTGCTCATAGACAACTGGAAGTGGTTGGGTGGGACCGTGACGACGGGCACGACGCGCGTGAAGTGAAGCACCGGACCGAGAGGCCCGGATGGCGCACGAATGGCGGGATCAGTCCGTGCCGGCGTCCACGGGTGCGTTGGGGCACGTCGTGGTCGCGGTGATCCACGCGTCGATCACTGCGATGCCCTGCGTGTGCGCGACGCGCGAGCCCAGCGGCGGCATGCGATTCCCATCCACCGCCTTCATGCGCAGCGAGATGAGCGACTTGGTCGGGTCTGCCGGCACGAACAGCTTCGCGCCGGCAATGCCGAGGTCACCCTCGGTGGGATCCGCGTTGCAGATGTTCGCGTCGTAGTCCGACGTCGTGAACAAGAAGTTCTGCGGCCCCTGCCCGCCGCCCATCGGCCGGTGGCATTGCGAGCAGTTCGAGTGCAGGTAGCTGCGCGCCCGGTCGCGGACGGACCCGCTGCCGAACGGATCGGAGAGCTTGTCCGTGAGCTTCGTGGGATCGCCGACGGTCTTGTCCAGCACGCCGATGTGGTCGAGCGTCGCGAGCTCGTTCGACAAGCGATTGGTTGCGGTATACACATAATCGCGGTTCAGCTGACGGAGCTCCGGTCCGAGCGTGCGCCCGGCAGCCGGCGTGTGACACGACAGGCACTCGATGCGGCTCGGATACGTCCACGTCTGCGCGCCGACGGCCTTGGATTTGCTGGCTGGGAGCAACGTCGCGTCGCTCTCGTCGTCGGCCCACTCGTAGCTGTAACCGTTCCAGTCGCCCGCCTTGTCGCGCATGAGCAGCCGCGTCTCTATCCGCTTCCCGCCCAGGCTGAACTGCTTCATGAGCACTGAGCCGATCGGGAAATCGAAGTCGCCATCCGGCTTCACTGTGATCTTCGTTCCATCGGGGATGGCGAACCAGCGGCCCTTGTCCGCGCCGTCGGACCACAACGGCGCGATCACGTCGTACGGGATGAGGCCGGGCGCAGGGTTCTTCGGGTTCGACTTGTCCACGCAGCCGGTGAGCGACAGCTTCTTCGGGAACGTGTCCGGCGGCGCGACACCCGCGCGCGTGACCTTGTAGATGCGACCGTTGCCATAGCCCACGACGTACAGCTCGCCGTCGTTGCCCTGACCGAACGACGACACGCTGGTCGGCGCAGTCAGCAGCGGGTTCATCGAGGCGACGTTGTTTGCGTCGTAGATGATCGACCACAGGTGGCCGCTCGCGTAGTCGGCGAAGATGTACGTGCCGACGAGCTCCGGGATCGCCGTGCCGCGATAGACGTAGCCACCCGTGACGGACTTGTCGCCGTTCTGGTGCGGGTAGGTGACGATCGGGTCTGCGTACTTCGGGCACGGATCCGCCTTGCTGGGCGTGCACACGAAGCCTTCGCGCGGGCTCCAGCCGTAGTTGCCGCCCAGCTTGACCTTGTCGATCTCCTCCCACGTGTCCTGCCCCACGTCGCCGACCCACAGATCGCCGGACGCCTTGTCGAAGCTCCATCGCCACGGGTTGCGCAGGCCATACGCGTAGATCTCGGGCTTGCCGCCGCCCTTCGCGAACGGGTTGTCCGAAGGAATCGTATACGCGCCGGTCGGCCCCGCGCCGATGCGGAGCATCTTGGCGAGCAGCGTGTTCGTGTTCTGTCCGTTGCCCTGCGGATCGTAGCCGCTGCCGCCATCACCAAAGCCGATGTACAGGAAGCCGTCCGGGCCGAACTGCATGTTGCCGCCGTTGTGGTTGTCGAACGGCTGCGCGAGGTTCAAAAAGTTCTTCTCTTCCGTGGCGAGGTCGAGCGTGGCGTTCATGTCGGAGCTCTTGATGCGGCTGATGATCGACGTGGAGACGTTGGTGCCGTTGCCGATCGTGTACGAGAGGAACGCGGTGTGGTTCAGCGCCCAGTCGGGGTGGAACGCCATGTTGAGGAGGCCGCCCTCGCCCGCGGTGCCGATCGTGACGGTCCCCGCCGGGAGCGACACGAACTGCGTCGTCGTGGCGACGTTCGGATCGTTCGCGAACGTGAGGATCGTGGCGACGGCATTCTTGGCGCCCTGCTGCACGACGAAGAAGCGCGTGTTGTCGCCCGGCGCTTGCAAGATGAGTACGGGCTTGTCGAACGCGGGCAACATGGGGAACGCGTCCACCAGCGCGATCGCGCCTGCTTGCGGAGGTGGCTCCTGCGCGAGGCAGGTGGTGTTGGTGGGCCGCGCGTCGATGCCGTAGGGCGAGGCCTTGGGCCCAGCGTCGTCGCCGCCGCCGCCGTCAGTGGCGCTGCCGTCGGTGATGCCGCCACCCTCGGTGCCGCCGTCATTGCCGTCGCTGGAGTTGGAGTCGTCTCCGCCGCACGCGATCACGAGGGCGAGGGCGCAGGGGACGGCGAGGCGCATGTGGAGGGCTTTACGCGAAGGCATCCGTCCATCGTACCGTTGCAGTCCACGATTGTCGTCTTCCCCTGGAGACGCTAATCCAGAAGGCATGTCGGACACGCCGCTTCGCACGTTCTACCCGGAGATCGAGCCCTTCCGCACCGGACGCCTCAAGGTGTCGGACGTGCACGAGATCTACTGGGAGGAGTCCGGCAATCCCGAGGGCAAGCCCGTGGTGTTCCTGCACGGCGGTCCCGGCGGCGGCACGGAGCCCAAGCACCGCCGCTTCTTCGATCCCAAGGCGTACCGCATCGTGCTGCTCGATCAGCGCGGCTGCGGCAAGAGCACCCCGTACGCGTCCCTCGAGGCGAACACCACGTGGGATCTAGTCGCCGACATCGAGAAGGTGCGCGCGGAGCTCAAGATCGAGAAATGGCAGGTCTTCGGCGGATCGTGGGGCTCCACGCTGGCGCTCGCGTATGCGGAGACGCACCCCACGCGCGTGACGGAGCTCGTGCTGCGCGGGATCTTCCTGCTCCGCAAGAGCGAGATCGACTGGTTCTACCAGCGCGGCGCTGACGCGCTGTTTCCCGACGCGTGGGAGGGCTACCTGGCGCCCATCCCGGAGGCGGAGCGCGGCGACATGTTGAGTGCATACTACAAGCGTCTCACCGGCGACGACATGAAGGTGCGTCAAGAAGCCGCCCGCGCGTGGAGCGTGTGGGAGGGCAGCACGAGCTGCCTCTACCCGAACGCGGACCTCATCGCGCGCACCGGCGGGGACGACTTCTCACTCGCGTTCGCGCGCATCGAGGCGCACTACTTCGTGAACAACGGCTGGCTCGACAAGGACCAGGGCCTGCTCGAGAACATCGAGAAGATCCGCAAGATCCCCGGCGTGATCGTCCAGGGTCGCTACGACGTCGTGTGCCCCGCGGAGAGCGCATGGGCGCTGCACCGCGCGTGGCCCGAGGCAGACCTGCGCATCGTGCGCGACGCCGGACACTCCGCGATGGAGCCCGGCATCGTGCACGAGCTCGTCACCGCCACCGACAAGTTCGCGGCCGTGGGAAACTAGAAGCTAGTTCTTCAGCAGCCGTTGCAGGAGGTCGGAAGCGGAAACTCTTTGTTCTGCGTCACGGCGTCCGAGATGAGGGCGCAGTCCTCCACCTTGAGGTCCGCGGTGCAGGTGTCGAGCTGCTTCTGCGTGCACGCGTCCTGCCGGGTCGGCTCCTTCACGGCGCTGTAGCCCTTCTGCTCGCACTGGGTGCGGTCCGTCGCGGTGTCGTTCGGGTAGGCCAGCCTGTAGTTCTTGGGCAGGCACTCCTGGAGGCGCTGACAGAGGGGCGGCACGAACTCCTTCGCGGCGGCGTCCTCCGTTGGGTTGAGGGTGCAGGCGGCCACGCTGACGATGGTGATCGCGACGGCGATGCGGTGGGCGTGGTTGTGGCGATGAGCGGCTGTGATCATGGACCTGTCAGTGCGCATTTTTTTTGGGCGGCCTATCTTGCACGAACGACGATGTTGTCGATGAAGGCTTCGAAGACCGCGGCTGCTGGAGCATCCAGGCCGGCCTCGAGCGAGTACCGGAGCGGGCCGTTCGGCGTGGCGTTGATCGTGGCGGACTTCGCGGAGCGGTCGTCCAGCGTGACCTGCGCGAAGACACCGCCGCCGGCAGCGGGTGCGAGCTCCGCGGTCAGGTGGAAGAAGCCCGTGGGAGCGAGCCCGAGCGACACACGACCGACGTCACCGTCCTCTTCACTGTGCGCGACCAGAAAGAGCTCACCCGACGACTTCATGTAGTGGACGAAGAAGGCGCCGATCGCCGCGTCCTTGTCCATCACCGGCAGACGCAGGAGCGAGCTCGACTCCGCGCCGACCGCGTCGACGCTGCCCGTGGGCACCACCATGACGTCC
>JANXLV010000308.1 GCA_025355005.1 Myxococcales bacterium
CACCTGCTACAACGCCTGTCCGCAGTGACCCGCTGCGAGATCAGAACGGCCTCATGGCCGCCTTCGCGATGTGCAGCTTCACGAGCGATCCAAAGCCCGCGTTGACGAGGCGCTTCACGAGTTCGTCGTAGGTGCAGGCGAGCGCCTTCGCTGCCACATCCAGGTTCCATTCCGCTTCCGCGATCTTCGAGAGGAGGTACGCGCGGCGCACCTGCGCTGACGATAGGCGGAAGGTCTTCATGTACTCGAGCGTGCCGTCTTTCCGGAGGATGCGCTCGCCGATATGGCACTCCTCGTTCGGGTCGAAGACGGGCGTGAACCTGTCGAGCTCGAACGGGCCCATGGTCCGCAGGCGCTCGGTCACCATGGGGCGGCCGAAGAGGCCCTCCGCGAGCAGGTCCGTGTAGTCCCGATGAGCGCCGCGAACGCGGTCGGCTTCGCGCTCGAGATCATCCAGCGTCGCGACCTTGCTCTGATCGAGGTGCGCGAACGCCAGCGGCTTCTGCGGATAGAGCATCGCGTAGTTGTAGAGAAGCTCTCCGTAGAAGTCCTCGAGCAGGGACAGGTGCAGACGCCGATAATCGTCGGGATGGGACACGACGAACACCGACGCGAGCGCCTCGGCGATGAACACCATCACGCCCACCTGGGTCTCGTGGATCTCGAACACGCGGAGAGCATCCTCGAAGCCGCGAATCCATGCACCATGCATGGATGTCTCCATGCGCGGACTGAGCCCGCGGCGCGCGGCCTGCTCCGAATAGTCGCTCCACAGGATCTCCGGACCCCGGAAATGCAGCGCAAGAAACCCCTCCATCGCGAGATGCAGCGGCAGCATCCGGAACCGCCGGGTCGGCCCGTCAGTGTCAGCCTCTCGCTTCACCATGCGATGGTGGAGCTTCACACAGCACGGCTTCTTTTCTCCCAGCGAAGCCCCGAGCGTCGCCTCGGAGCCGTCCGCCGTGTGCGCGATCACGAAGCCGTGCGGGATGTAGGAGAGGTACTTGATCCCGGGCGCGTGCGGCCGGCCATCCACGCCGACCAGACCGTATGCGCTGTAGTCGCGGATGCCGATGCGCAGATCGCCCGGCGCGCTCGCACGCAAGATGGGGACGACGCGAAACGCTCCCATCACCTGGGACGAGCCGGCCCGAAGCCCGTATCCGGAGAGGTCCGCGGGGGCGCTGATTGTCATTCGGACACCGCGAGAAATGCGGCAACGCGCGCGTCGAGGTGCGCGGCGAGCTCTGCCAGCGGGGCTCCACCGCGGGCGAAGCGCGCGAATGCGACCAGCGTGGGAATCTCGTCGGCGTCGCGCACGCCCATGGTCGCGATCTTCGGCGAGAACGATTTCGGCGCGTAGGACTCGTTGTCGTAGACGGGGTTCAGATGGATGACGAAGGTCCCCGGGAGAAGGCGCTGCCCGGCCTCGAGGACCTGCCCGAGAAGTCCCTCCGGATCGTTGTCGAATCCATCCGAGACGATCACGAGGAGCTCGGGCGCGGTGCGCAGAGCATGCAGCACGGGGGTCACGAGATCGGTCGAGCCGCGCGGCGTGACAAGGAGCTCGCTCTCGGGCTCCCCCGCTTTTTCGCCCGTCCAGAAGACGGCGCAGGACGCCGCACAGCCCGACAGGAAGCGAGAGACGGCGAGCGCGACTGCAAGCGGTCTCTTGCGCTTCTCGTTCGAGCCCGAGCTCGAGAAGCTGCGATCGAGGACGCACGCCACCTTGCCGAAGCGAGCCGCGGTCCTCCGGATCGCTCGCCCGGTCGACTGGTCGAGCGCGGCAGAGAGCGCCGACATGCGCGCGACGCGTTCGTCCTGTGGGAGCGAGAGCACGTAGCTCGCCACGCGGGTCGGTGGTTGACGCGCCCAGTTCACGTCGAGCGCGACGCCGTGCGCCGAGCCCGTGTCGCGGAGGCGCATTCGCTCGTTCTCGGTCATCTTCGGCGCGATTCGCTCGAGGAAGATGTCGCGCCGTACCCCGTGCTTTTGGGCCAATCCTTCGGCGATCGAGTACGGCAGATCGTAGATCGCGCTCTCGGCGTAGTGGGCCTGCCGGAACGACTCGAACAGTGGCGTCTGGAATCGGCGCTCTCGCCAGCCCTTGACGAAGAACGCGGCGAGCTCTCCTTCGTAGCGCATGTGAGCGTGCATGGCGGCGCGCCGGAAGGTCCGACGATACTTCACCGCACGGAAGTCGCGCTTCTCCGTCGCGCCCAGATACCGCTTCGTGAGCGCGCGCGTGCGCCGGTTGTTCACACCGCGCCCGGCGACGTCGGAGAGAAGATGCATGGCGCGATGTGTGGGGAGACCGTCGAGCGAGCGCGTGATGAGCGCGTTCTCCTCGGCGCGGCTGCCCGGGTCCGTCTCACGCCCCGACGCGAGAAGGTTCTCGACGATCAGCGCCTGGTTCATGTGGTTCACGCCACACGCGAGGACGCGCGCATAGAGGCTCCGATAGTTGCCCAGGATGTACTGGTGCAAGAAGCGGAGCGACACCGTCTGGCCATAGCCGTCGCCATAGAACTCCTTCTGTCCCGTGCACGCGAAGCACGCGTTCACGAACAGGAGAAAGTCTTCACGCGTGACGCGCTGGCTTCGGGTTTCCATGGGAGGGGGGAAGGGAACGCTGCCCGGGGAGAAGAGGCGCGACGTGCTAGTTCAGCAACAAAAGCTGTATTCGGAAGTCACGCCGAAGTCCCACAGGCAGCAGCGCCAGCCTAGCGCAGTCTGCGAAGCGTTGACGCTACTGCGTGATCGACTTCGCCGGCACCTGCGTGAGCGCCGCGGGAGGGAAGAGCAGCTGCAACGGGATGGCGACGCGCGCCGACCAAGCTGCCGTCGAGTGGTGCTGGCCCGGGAACGCCAGGCGATGAAGGTCGTCACCGTTGGTGTAGCCGGCCCGCGTGAGCGCGCGCTGCATCGCGTGCGTGTGCTGGAAGCCGTCCTGCGCGGCCGCGTCTGCGTGAATTCCAACGCCAGAATCCAGGTAGATCGTCGGGCGCGGCGACGGGGCCAACCCGGCAGCGCGGACCATGTAGCGGTTCGCCCACCAGAACGAGCTGGAGATGCAGATGGCCTTGCCGAACACCTCCGGCGCGGTCCACGCGGCGAAGAAGGAGAAGAGACCGCCGAGCGACGAGCCGATGACGGCGGTGTCGTCGCGACCCACGCGCGTGCGAAACTCCTTGTCGATGCGAGGCTTGAGCACGCTGGTCATGGTCAGCAAGTGCTCGGCAGCGCGGCCGCCGCCGTGCGTCGGATCGGGGACGGGGCCGAGTCGGTCCTTTCGTGCCTCAGAGGTCTCGATGCCCACGACGATGAGCTCGCTCATGACGCCGATCTCGAGGAGCTGATCGATCACCGTGTCGAGCGTCCACACGCCGAATGGGTCCGTGGACGTGGACCAGAGCGCCTGCCCGTCCTGCGCATAGATCACCGGATAGTGTCGTGACCGCTGCTCGTCGTACGTGGGCGGAAGAAGCACGCGGTAGCGCAGCGGCCATGGCTTGGTGTCCAGGGTGACGGACGGCAAGAGCTTGCAGGTCGTGCGCTCGAACGCGGGACGAAGATGCAGATGGTCGCCGGCGTGCAGCGTGTAGTTGCGACCGTGGGCCCATTCGTCGTTCCCGCGGACCAGCTTGACGTCGAGCGTCTCGCCGTCTGCGATGGCGAGCTCGAAGACGCTACGGTCACCGAGGGTCGCAGTGGGCGGGGTCGTCCTCGTCCACGAGAGCGGCAGAGTGCTGCCTCGCAGGCCGATCGCGCCGCGCTCCTTCGGGTAGACGACCTCGATGATCGTCGCTCGCTTGAACCGTTCGATGAGGCCCAGAGACGTCTTCTCCAGGAGCTCAGGGGCGCCGTCGTCTTTCTTCAATTCCTACTCTCGCGTCCCCCGCTCCCATCCTACCAAGATCTACGGCCGGATCGCACGTATCGCCTCGGTCCTTCCGGCATCCGGCGTCGCCGCCGACATCATGTCGATCAGCATGCGGGCCTCGCCCGGGCCCAATGCGCCCAGCTCCCGCACGGTCTTCGTGCGGCTCGCGATCCACACCACCAGCGCCGTCATCACGTCCGGCGCGTGGCTCATGAGCGCCATCGCCGACGGTGTGATCGCATTGCCGAGCGAGCGAACCAGCGCGAAGCCCGCTGACATGGCGCGCGCGATCTTGCGGGCCTCCTCCCACGACACACCGCCACCGCCACGCGCGAACACGATCGCGGCGAGCGCCATGAAAGGCATGATGAACGCCGCGTGCGTGCGCAGCCAGCTGTGCATGTCGCCATGCATGACCGTGGGAATGCGCGCCCCGGTGAAATGCTTCGCCCACGTTGCGTCGGACACCGTGGTGATCTGCCCGTGCGAGAACACCTCCGTCTGGAGCTTCCCCTCGTGGAGCGTGGCAAGCACCGCGGGAAAGCCGAACGCGAAGCGCGCCGCGCCCACTGCGTCGCGCAGGCGATCTAGCGGCTCGAACGTGTTGAACATGAACATCACGATCTTCGCGTTGCTCTCGGTGACGGCGGGCAGCACCGCGTCCACCTGCGGCGCCAGCACCGTCACGAGCACGAGGTCCCACGGCGTGGTCGGGTCGAGCGTGCCACTCACGTCCACCTTCGCGCGCTCACCATCCACCCGCACGATCGCGTTCTCCGCCCGCAGCTGCGTGAGGCGAGCTCCGCGCGCGATCACGGTGACGTCGTGACCGACCTTGGAGAGATGAAACGCGAACGTGCTGCCGATGGCGCCCGTACCGACGATCGCAATGCGCATGGCCGCATCATGCCACTGTTCAGCCCTCGCGTACGACGACGACTTTGCCGACGGCGCGCCCCGACTCGACATACGCGAGCGCCTCCTTCGTCTCGGCGAAGGGGAGCGTGCGGTCCACCACCGGGATGATCTCCCGCGACTCGAGGAGCGCGGCGATCTCCGCGAGCTGCTTCCCGTCGGGGCGCATGAAGAGGTATTCGAAGCGAGCTTCGTGCTCCCGTGCAAGGCGCGTCACCTTGCGTGTCATGATGCCCAGCGCAAATGTGATGAACGGATTCAGGCCCCATGCCTTGGCGAATTTCGCGTCCGGCTTTCCCCCGACCGTCACGATGGTGCCGCCGCGCTTTATCACCTTGAATGAACGCTCGAGCGTGTCCCCGCCCTGCGTGTCGAAGATCACGTCGAACGGCTCGAGCACGTCGTCGAAGCGCTGCGTCTTGTAGTCGATGACCTCGGTGGCGCCGAGCTTCTTCACGAGGTCGTGGTTCTTCGCGCTGGCGGTGGTCGCCACGATCGCGCCCAGGTGCCGCGCGAGCTGGATGGCGAATGTCCCGACGCCGCCCGAACCAGCATGAATGAGCACCCGCTGGCCACGGGTCAGGTGGCCAAGCTCCACCAGAGCCTGGAAGCTGGTGAGGCCGACGAGCGGGATGGACGCGGCCTCCGCAAAGGTCAGGGCGGCAGGCTTCTTGACGGCGACCGATGCGTCGACGAGCGCGCGCTCCGCGAACGTTCCAATGCGATCCTTTCGCAGGCGCGCAAACACCTCGTCACCCACGGCGAATTCGGTGACGCCAGCGCCGACCTTGGTGACGACGCCGCTCATGTCGCCGCCGAGGACCAGCGGAAAGCGATCCTTCACGAGGACCTTCACGCCTCCTTCGCGGATCTTGAAGTCGACGGGATTGATGCTTGCGGCGCGCATGTCGACGAGCAGGTCGCCGGCGAGAGGCTGCGGCTCCGGCATGTCGCGCAGGGACAGCACGTCCGGCCCACCGTATCGATCCATGGCAAACGCCTTCATCGCGCCATACTCGCAGACCTCCCGCTAGATCTCGATCGTGAACTGAATCGGAGGGGAGACGATCCTTGGTACGGTCGGAGAGCTACGGCCGAAGCGCCTTCTGCCTGAGGAACTTCACCGCGACCGAGCCGTCGGCGATCACTGCCTCGTTGAAGCCACGCTGGCTGTACTTGTCGCCCACCTTCTGGCGATACTCCTTCTCGAAGGTGCGGATCTCCGCGAGCCCAAGGAAGTACTGCGCCAGCTGCGTCGAGTCGAGCTTTGCACGGAGCAGCTTCTTTTCAGCCATCGCGCGCTCCTGGAAGCCGTCCTCCACCATGAAGCGAACGGCCTCCTCGTCCGTCATCGACCCGGACTGCAGCTTCACGTCCAGCACGGTGTTGGCGCACGAGATCATCTGTCCGCGAAGATCGTAGAAGCGATAGCGATCGTTGTCCGCGCCGCCCCAGCCCAGCGTCACCATCTGGCCCTCCGCGTACACGGCCCAGCCCTCCACCATCGCGGCGTTCCACATGACCGCGCGCAGAGGGTTCAGGTTCTTGCGCGAGTAGAAGAACTGCGTGTGATGACCGGGGTAGGCCTCGTGCATCGCGATGAGCTGCACCTCGTACTCGTTCTGCCCGCGCAGGTACGACTCGACCTTGTCCTTCTTCCACGTGGGGTCGATGGGGTCCACGTAGTACGTGGCCTTGAACGACGGGCGCCGCTCCAGCACACCGGGCGCCAGGTATTCCGCGCCGGATGCGCCGCGCTTGAAGAGCGGCATGGGCTGCACCGTAAGCGTGTCCTTCGGCGGCAGCGCCAGGAGATCGTGCGACTCGATGAAGGCGCGCATCTGGTCCAGGTTCTTCGCGTGCGCGGAGACCAGCGCGTCGGGCGTGGGGTGGTGCTTGGAGAGCTCCTCCTTCACGCGGTTCACGATCTCCGCGTCGGTGCGCTGCTTCTTGTCGGCCGGCCACAGCTGCACGGCGAGCTTCTTCGAGAGCACGATCAGCTCCGCGCGCGCATCGTCGAATGCCTTCTTCGCAGCCACGAGCGCCTCGTCGGGCCCCAGCTCCGTCTGCAAGGCCATTCCGAACTTCTTCTTGTAGAGGTCGCGTCCCAGGCGCCATTCGCCGTCCGCCGTGGGCCCGAGCGTCTTGTCCAGGAACGTCTGGTAGCCCTTCAACGCCTCCACCGCGGCGGTGCGCGCGACCTCCGCGTCCTTGTCGTCCTTGGTGAAGTCGCGCACTTCGGTCTGCATGAACTCGATGCGACCGATGTTCTCCTTCTTCGCCTGCTCCGCGTAGACCTTGGGCGTCTTCTTCTTGCCACGCGGCTTCTCGAGCGCTGCCTTCGCCTGCGTGATGAACGCGGGCAGCGCGCGGAGCTGCGCCGTGAGGCTGCGGCGGCGGTCGGCCTCAGGCGCGAAGTCGCCGTGCATGATGTCGGAAATTCGACCTGCGACGATCTCCCGCGGGTCGTACACGGGGAACGAGTCGTTCATGCGCGGGTCCCACTCCCAGTCGCGGATCTCGCGGATGTAGAGCAGCTCCAGGCCAATGGCGTCGTTCATGATCGCGACGTCGACCACGTCGTCGAAGGATGTAGGATGCACGGATGCGACCTCGGCGAGCAGCTTCGAGAGCTCGGCCTCGCGCCTTTCGAAGGCCTCCGGCGAGAAATCCGGCAGGGCCCCGTCGAAGCGATGATCGCCCGCAAAAGAAGCCAGATGCGGCTTTGCGCGGAACAGGCCTTCCAGGTAGCGCGCGGAGAGCTCTGACACGGCGGGCAGAGGGGCGACCCCGGAATCCACGGCCGCTGGTGCGATGGACGTGACGGCCGTGGCGCTGGGCTGCGGAAGCGGCGCGGGCGGCGGCGGCGCGGGCGAGCCGCAAGCAACGAAAAAAAGGAGCCCGACGGGGAGGAGAGGCCTTCGCATCCGTCACGGATTAGCACAGGGTCGGCGCTCGTCAGTCGCGGGTGAAATGCACCAGCGCGGAGCCGCCTGCACCCAGCGCGCAGAGCGCGGGCTCGATCGCCGTGAGCTCGCCGTCCATGTTCGTTCCGTCGAAATACGTGACCGCGTAGTGAAGGTGGAGCTCGCCCGCGGTGAGGTCGGCGTCCAGTCCTTCGTCCACGATCGCGGCGCGCAGGGTGGCCGCGCGCACGCACGGGTTCTCCTCGAAGGTGAACGTGCCACTGACGGACAGCCCGTCTTGCGTGAACGTCGCGTGCGCCGGATGGTCGTGCCCGTCGGGCCCCTTCCACGTCCCGGTCCACGCGCCGGACACGCTGCCGAGCTTCTTGTTGGCGGCCTCCACCGCAGGATGGGTCACCTTCTCAGCGGCGGTCTGTTCGACGTCGGAGAAGCAGCCCGTGAGAGAAAGCGCGAAGAGGAAGCCAAGCGAAGGATTGAAGCGAATATGCATGCCCGTGGTGAGTGCAGCTCCCGGACCTGGGCCCCAGCGGCGCCGAGCGGGAGCGAATCGCCTGGAAAAACGCCCGCATCATCCGTTTCGCGCCAACGGCGGTTCACGTCCGCGCGACCGGCGCGTCGTGGGCGAGGGAGGCCGGTCGTGCAGCGCGAATGTACGGAAGGGCCATGCGGTGTAACCTGCTGCCCATGCATCTCGGTCGCATCGCGGGAATCACCGTGTTCGTTCTGCTCGGCCTCGCTGCGCTTACGAGCTGCAAGCCGCGCAACAAGGGCGTCGGGCCGAACGCGAGCGCGTCCACCCAGGCAGCGGCGTTGCCAGTCACATCAGCCGGCTCGAAGACGGATCACGAACTGGCTGACCAGCTCGAGAGCGCGTTCAACGCAGCGGAGAAGGCACACCCGGAAGGGTTTCCGCCGTGCGGCCCGGGTGTGACGGGACCGTGCTCCATGAAGACGGCAAGCGAGAAGGCAGGCACGTGGCGCGCGACTGCTTGGCAGCACGAGGTGGGCGCGCTCTCGGGAAATGCGACCACCGTCTTGATCGCAAACCAGAGAATGATGCACTGAACAGTCATGCGCTTCTTCGTGGCAGCCCTCGTCGTGTTCGTGGCCGTTGCGGCCGGCAGCGTCGCGCGCGCCGACGAAGCAGCGCCAGGCGCGCAGCCCGCGGCGACGTCACCGAGCGACGCAGGCGGTGACGGCTTCGGTGTGCTTGCGTCGAACAAGGCGCGCGTGGTCTTCACGGCGCCCGATGGCGTTCAGGGTCTGTCAGTCAAGTTCGACGGTCATCCGGTGCGCATCAACACGATGACGACGCGGGCATTCACGATCGATCCGGGCATTCATAGCGTGTCTGCGACGGGCATTCGCGGAGGCGTCGAGGTCGCGTACGAGGCTCGTTTTCAGGTCGATCCGGGCGAGTTCGTGAAGCTGCCGCTGCCCATGACCGAGGTGAACGCGGCGCCGCCGGAGGGACCTGGGTGCCTCTCGCCATCACGAACGGAAGAGGACGTGAAGGCGTGCATCGCTGCAAAGACGCCTGCGCAGTCCGGGTGCGGCGGGTGCGTGGTCTCTCCAGCGGAGCCCGCGCCGCCGCTTGGGCTGCTCGTGCTCATTCCGTTCGCGGCGATCGCGCGTCGACTCACGCGGAGGCGTCGAGACGCCATAGACACCGCGTCGCGCTCGGCCTAGAAAAACGCGCATGGCTGCTTCTGGACCCGGTCGCGCGCTGATCGCCTTCGCCACTGCCGCAAGCGCTGTTGTCGCTGCGTGCGACACACCCAAGGCCACTCCTGGAGGAGCGGATGCCAGCGGCACGAGCGCCACGAGCGCCACCAGCGCCGCCGCTGCGCTCTCCGTTGCGCCTGCAGCGCCGAAGCCCACCGCACCTCCTGTGGTCGATCTGCTTCAGGCAACCGAGAGCGACGTCGCGGTCTCCTCCAACGTCGACAATCCGAAGGACTTCCCGGAGCACCTTCTCGACGGAAAGCCCGAGACGGCGTGGAACGGCAAGACGGGCGACCTCCACGGATGGATCTCCTTCCGCGTGCCGGATGACGCGCAGGTTGCGCGCATCCTGCTCACCCCTGGCTTCGACAAGAAGAACGCAGAGGGCGATCTCTTCACGATGAACCACCGCATCAAGAAGATCCGCGTCACACGCAACGGTGAGCTTTTGGGCGAGCAGGCGCTCGACATCGAGAAGCGCACCCTCCAGTCGATGAAGATCGGCAAGCCTGGGGGCACCTACAAGATCGAGGTCACCGAGACCGAGCCGGGCTCGAAGAAGGAGTGGAAGGAGCTCACCGTCTCGGAGCTCCGCGTGCTCGGAACGCCTGGAAAAACCGGTCTCCGCACGACTCCGCGCATCCCCGACGTGCGCGTCGGCGCGCTTCTTGGTGTGCATCTGGACAAGGACAACCGCACGCTCGCGAGCCTCGGCCTCGGCTTCAGCAAGCCCGAAGACTTCTGCAAGGCGTTCCGCACCTACTACACACCGATCAACGCGGCCCGCAAGGACTACCCCGGTCAGGTGGAGACGACGTGTGCCGCCAGCGACGCCTCCTCTGCATCCATCAAGGGCCCTGGCGTCCTCGTCGCGCCATTCGTGGACGTGCTCACGTACGCCGCCGTGAACGACCAGGCTAGCTTCGGCGCCGTGGTGCTTCGAACGGACAAGGGGTGGTTCTTCGTGGGACCACACCTCTCGGACGACGCCCACGGTGATCCGCACTGCGGCGGCTATGCCGAATATCTCGGTGACGCAAAGGCGACGTTCGCGCAGAGCAGCCGTGGCCCCACCGCGCTCATCACGTGGCACCACGGCTACGAGAACCACGGCCCCAAGGTGGACGACGCGACGGGCGCGCCCGCCGGTACCTTCGCGAGCTCGCAGATCACGTTCAACGCGACCACGTGCTTCGCGACCGGCGCGCTGGTTACGTGCGACAAGACGCAAGAGGTGGAGACTCACTTCGAGGACGAGCCGCTCTCGATCGCGCGCACGTGGCGCTCGACCGCGAAGGTGTCCGTCAGGCCCGACGGGACGCTGGCGATCGAGGCAAAGTGACGTAGCTCGACTCGGCTACGTGGCTAGGGCGTGGTCAGGGCAACGCGATGAGCCCGCCGCCGCCCACGCGGTATGCGAGCGACTCGAAGCGCTCGGGGGCCGTGACGAGCTCGGCGATGTGCTGGCCTGCGAGGGTCGGCGTGAGCAGCGGCTCGAAGCGCTTCGTGAACTGCTCGCCCGTGACGCCGTTGCGCTTTGCATAGGCCTCGATGCCGGCGCGTCCCAGCTCGGTGCTGGGGTTGATGTCGGGCAGCACGACGTGGAATCGCAGCCCCAGCCCGAGTCGCGTGTTCTCGGTCGCGGCGTAGCTGGTCAGAAACCACTGCGCGCGCTTGGCGGGCGCGTAGCCGCCGCTCACGGGCGAGCCCTGCAGCGCGGCGCCGCTGGACACGACGATCACGTGAGCGCCCTTCTTGAGCGGCAGCCGCAGCGCCTGTTGCAGCCACACGAACGCGCTCTTCGTGTCGACGTTGAAGTTGGTCACGAATCCTTCCCAGGTCTGATCCTGCAGCGCACCAAGCACAGGCATGGCGCCGGCGCAGAGGACGATCAGATCGGGAGCGTCGCTCTTGATGATGCGCTCCGCGAGGGCAGCATCCGTGGCGTCTCCCGCGACCGGCGTCACGCCGGGTACCTCGGCGGCCATGGCCGCGAGCCGCTTCTCGTCGCGCGCGATCGCGATGACGCGAGCCCCACGTGATGCGAGGTTCTCGACGATTCCGCGCCCGAGCCCCCGGCTCCCGCCGATGACGACCGCGACCTTGCCCGAAAGTGACGTTTCAGCCATTGGTTTTCTCCTCGTTCGTCATGAAGACGACCCAGCACGTCGAAAGGATGCGCGGAGCGAACGGAATTTTCTCAGCCTGGGGTCGTGCCTTCGAGCAGCGCGCGCTCGCGTTCGAAGAGCGACACGAGCGCCTCCATCACGAGGCGCACGCGCGCAGTGTCGCGGTGGTCGGGCGGGATGACGACGAACGCCTCGCTCGACGCGACGACCTTCGGGGTCAGGCGGACAAGCGTCGGATGCTCCAGCACCAGAAAGCACGGCAGCGCAGAGATGCCGAGCCCCGCACGAACGCCGTTCAAGACCGAGGTGACACTGTCGCCAGAGAGGACCACCTGCGAAGGGCTTGTGTTCTCCGCAAGCCAGAGCGCGCCGGGCGAACGGCTCACGGGATCCTTGAAGCCAACGACGCCCAGCTCGGCGAGGTTGACCTCTTCGCCGAGGACGATGCCCTTTCGTTCGACGTACTCGCGGGAGGCGAAGATGGACCAGCCCACGTTGCCGACCTTGCGCGCAATGAGCGTGGGGTTCGTCTCGCGAAAGAGGCGCAGCGCGATGTCTGCTTCGCGGCGCGTGAGGTCCAGTGCAAGGCTGCTCACCACGAGCTCGATCTGGATCTTTGGATGCACATCGCGAAGTGGGACGAGCCCGCGCATGAGGAGCACGGCCATCGACTCCGTGGTCGCGAGGCGGACGATCCCCTCGGGCCGCTGGTCCTCGCCGCCCACGCGCGCGAGCAGCTCATTCACGCCGCGCTCCATGGTCGCTGCAAGGTCCGAGGCGAGCACGCCCGCGTCGTTCAAGACGAGCCCTTCCGGCGTGCGCGCAGCCAGCTGCACCCCGAGCGCCGCTTCCAGCGAGCAGAGTCGACGGCTCGCGGTCGAAGGCTCCACCTTGAGAAGTCGTGAAGCAGCCGCGAGTGATCCGCCCTGTCGGAGCGCCAGCAGGAAGCGGAGATCGTCCCAATTCACCATGCGTTTCGCAATGCTGGGCTACCCGTGCGATCCGCGCAAGGGGGCCATGCAAAGACGCCGTCTCCCGCGATCCGGTGGTGCCGGGTACCACTGGGTCAACACGGCGAATCACTGATTCGAAAGGACCAAACACCATGCAGACCCAGGCTCATTCCAGCGCTCTCCCGACCGCCGCCATCGTCATCTCCCACACGGTGGAGAATTTCGAGACGTGGAAGCGCGCGTTCGACGGCCACGCGTCGGCTCGTCGTGCTGCGGGCGTCATCGCAGCGCACATCAATCGGCACGCCGACAACCCGAACATGCTGAGCGTGTACGTCGCAGGGACCGACGCTGCGAGGCTCAGGGCGCTCTTCGCGAGCGCGGACACCGCGGCGACGATGCTCGCAGCTGGCGTGAAGGGCCCGCCGCACGTCGTCGAGATCACCCCGATCGAGGATCTCACCGTGAAGGATCGCGCGCTCGCGGGCGTGATCGTGCGTCACGAGGTGAGCGACTACGCGGCCTGGAAGAAGGCGTTCGACGGCCACGCAGAGGCACGCGCGCGCGCAGGGGTGATCGGCCACGCGTTGAACCGCAGCGTGCAGAACCCCAACGTGGTCGTCCTGTATTTGCAGGCGGAGTCGATGGACTCGCTGAAGGCGTTCGCGTCCTCGGACGATCTGAAGCAGGTCATGAAGGGCGCCGGTGTGGTCGGCGCCCCGGACATCACGTTCGCGAACGGCGGCATCTGGGAGACCTGAGCTCCAGAGGAGCGCGCGATCTTTGGGCCCTGCGGTAGCATGGGCCCATGTCCTCGCCCTCTGCCTCGAGCTCTCAGTTCGTGGGCTCGATCCCCGAGCTGTATGACCGCCACCTGGGCCCCGTCTTCTTCGAGCCGTACGCAGCCGATCTCTGCGCGCGGCTCGTCTGCGCGCCCTCCATGAAGGTGCTGGAGATCGCGTGCGGCACGGGGATCGTCACGCGGCGGCTCTTGGGGCGCTTGCCCGCGGACGCGGTGCTCATCGCGACCGACCTGAACGAGCCGATGCTGGCCCACGCCAGGGCCGGGACCACCGCGGACGCGCGGGTCACGTGGCAGGCGGCGGATGCGCAGAACCTGCCGTTCGCGGAAGATCACTTCGATGCGATCGTCTGTCAGTTCGGTGTGATGTTCGTTCCCGACAAGGCGCTCGCGTTTCGTGAGATGCGGCGGGTGCTGAAGCCAGGCGGACAGCTGCTCTTCAACACGTGGGACAGCTTCGCTGCAAACCCTGGCGCAAGGCTCTTTCACGAGGAGATCGCTGCGCTCTTTCCGGACAGCCCGCCCGAGTTCATGCACGTCCCGTTCGGCTTTTTCGATCAGCAGATCATTCGCGACATGCTCGCGGCCGCGGGGTTCTCGGACGTCGCGCTTCACGTGGTCGCGAAGGACGCCGAGTCGAAGAGCGCGCGCGACTGGGCCATCGGCCTGGTCCGCGGCAACCCCGTGGCCATCGCCATCAGTGAGCGTGGCACGCTCTCCCTGGAAGCCGTGGTGGACAAGATCACCGCGATCTTCGCGAAGACGTTCGGTGAGGCCCCGTGCCGCACGACCATGAGCGCGATCGTCGCTTATGCCCGCGCATGATCAAGATGCACAAGGGAGCTTGCCTCTGCGGTGCCGTGAGCTTTCAGGTCGAGGGCGACCTGCCGCCTCCCGATGCCTGTCACTGCACGCAGTGTCGGAAGCAGTCGGGGCACTTCTTTGCTTCCACCGACGTGCCTCGCGCGGCGCTGACAATCCTTGGTGAGGAGAGGGTGACGTGGTTCCGCTCCTCTGCGATGGTGCGGCGAGGCTTCTGTTCCGTGTGCGGCTCGGCGTTGTTCTGGGATCCGCCCGCGAAGGACTGGATCGGCGTGGCCATGGGTGCGTTCGAAGAACCCACGAACACGCGCCTTCGGATTCACATCTTCGTGGCGGAGAAGGGCGACTACTACGACATTACGGATGGGTTGCCACAGAACCAGCGTTGACGGTCCACCGCCAAACGGCAAGGTCACGAGGCCGACGAGGATCGCGCGCCGCACGCCAGTCCCGGGCCTCGTCAACAGCGTCAGTTCGTGGCGGTCTTGCCGTGGTTACAGCACGGAGCGCCGGGATGGCAGCAGGGCGCACCCGCCGCGCAGCAGTCCTCGGTCGACGCGGCGTAGGCCTTGTAGCCGCCGACCGTCAGCGCGGTGAGCACAAGGAGGGCCGTAGAGACGTGTCGCCAGTTGGCTCGTAGATAGGACATGTTGATTCTCCTCTCTTGTTACTAGCAGCCAGCGGCCCGAGCGTGACTGCCCATTTTCACTACCATCGGCGTTGCCCTCACCTACGGCAACACAAGCTCTCGGTGAGCCGGGGCGAGCTCCTCGTCGCACGCGTTCGGCGAAGAGAACGCGGGTGGTCGCCACGCTCCCCGCAACAGCAACGCCGGCGGGCGCACGCCCCGCCGAGGAGTCATCGTGCGGCGCACGACAGGCCGCACACGAGAGCAAGAGTACGGCGCCGAGAGCTCTCACGGGTCCCCATGCTCATCTGGCTCGGTGGTCACCATCAGCGGCATCTCGAACTCTTTTGCCATGTCCATGATGAGCGCGGCCTTCGTCTCCGCGATGTCACGCGTGAAGACGCCGGCCACGCCCTTGCCATGCCGGTGAACCGCCATCATGAACGACGTCGCCGACGTCTCGCTCATGTGGAAGAACTGCTCCAGCACCATCACCACGAACCACTTCGTCGTGTAGTCGTCGTTCCAGAAGACCACCGCAAAGCGCCGCGCCTTGCCGACCTTCGGCTCGCGGTCCGTAACGACATTGTCGTCCTTGTCCGTGTCGGGCCCCTTCATGCCTCAGCGCTACTGACGCACGAACACGAACGGGATCTGCACCGTCGAGGTCTCACCCGGCGGGGGAAACGTCCAGCCCTTGAGCTGCTGCTGGATACAGCTTGTCACCGCGGGGTCGTCGCCGTTGGCGGCCACGTTCTGCACCGTGCCGTTGGGGGCGATGGTGATCGTCGCGGACACCTTGGTCGTCGACGCGGTGCTCGAGCCGCGGTCGAGGCAGACGCGCTTCACGCCCGCCTTGCGCTGGTTGACGACGCGCTCGATCGCACCTTGGTCGAAGGTGCCGCCGCCGGTAGGGGAGGGGCCGTTGTCCGTGGGCTTCGGGATCGATGGGCCACCCGTGAGACCAGCGACGAGCTGGTTCTGCGCGGGCGCGGGCGCCTTGAGATCTGCGGTGGCGCTCTTCGCGCTGTCGAGGCTCGTGGCGTTGGCGACCTTCTTCATCGCGGCAGCGACCTTGCCGCCGTACGCGGCCTGGTCCGCGGCCATCTTCGCGCGAAGGTCCTGGACAAGGGCCGCGGTGGCCGTCGCCTCGCCCGCGCTCTCGTCCGCTTGCTGCTTCAATGTCTTGACGTCTGCGAGCGCGGCGGCAAGCGCGTCTGCATCGTGCCGCGCCTGCACGGCGGCGTCGTGGCTCGTCTTCGCGTAGATGAGCGCGGCGCCCAGGATGAGACCCACGACCAGCAGCGCGACACCGAAGCGCGCGCGCTCTGCCTTCTGCGCTTCCTTCACGCCTGCGCCGAGGAAGCTCTTGGCGGTCTCGCTCAGAGGCGAGCCGTCCTTCTTCCAGAACTCCACTGCGGCGGCGAGGCGGCTCTTGCGCCATAGCTCCGCCGGATCCTTGGACTCGTCCCATCGCTTGGCGTCGCGCTCCACGTGCTCGACCAGCAGCCGGTCGTCGCGCGCCTCCTGGAGCCAACCACGCACGAGCCCCCAGTCCTTCAGCACCGAGTCGTGGACGAACGTGAACCCGTCCTGCTCCGCGACCACCAGGCGAGCCTTGGTCAGCGCGAAGACCACCTCCTTCGCGTCCTCACCGTAGCGCTTCACGAGCACGTCCATCTCGACGTGCGCGCGCGTACCTTCAGGTGTCGTCATCTCGAGGAGCACGTTTCGCAGCGTGTCCTTCGAGATGTTCTTCGCGGCGATGGCCTCGTTCGCGTGGTCCTCGAGCGCGCTCTTCAGGCCGCCCTTGCCGCTGAACGCCGCACGCGGGATCTTCTTCTTCTTGGTGTCGCGCGCAGTCCAGAGGCGTGTGAGCCCGAACTGCACGAGGGTCATCGCGGCCTCGCGGGCCTTCAGATCCTTGAGGACCTCCTTGCGGAGCTCTGCGTCCTCGAACTCGTAGCCGTACGCCTCCATCGCCTCGTCGACCACCTCACTCCATCCGGTGGAC
Source organism: Myxococcales bacterium (assembly GCA_025355005.1). Lineage (GTDB taxonomy): Bacteria > Myxococcota_A > Polyangia > Polyangiales > Polyangiaceae > JANXLV01. The sequence goes on from JANXLV010000308.1 coordinate 16,799, forward strand.
GACAGGGGCGCCAGCAGCTGGATGCCCTTGGAGAGCGCGCGCGCGAAGAGCGAATCGATCTCCAGTGTCTGATCGAGCAGATCCCGCCGAACGCATACGATAACGCGCACGCCCATGTGCCCTTCGGCGAGGCGCGAGAGCAGCTCCAGCGCGTCCGTGCGACCCTTCGCCGCTTTTTCCTCGTGCTTCGTGACCACCTCCTCGAGCTGGTCCACGAGGATGACGATGCCTTCGCCCTTCGCGTCGACGTTCGCGGCCAGCTGTTCGGCGACCGCCTCCGGATGCGCGTCGGTGGGGGCGCCGATCAACTTCTCGATCGCAGCGCTCAGCGCACCCATCAGATCCTTGCCCGGCGTGACGACCACGCTGCGGTACTTCTTGGGCCAGCCGCCGAGCGCACCCTCCTCGATCGCGGGCAGCAGCCCCGCGCGCGCGATGCTGCTCTTACCGCTGCCGGAGAGCCCGACGATCCCCACGAGCCCGCGTGTCCGCAGGAGCTCGATGGCGCCGGCCATCTCCGCGGAGCGGCCGAAGAACACGTCACGATCGGACGCCTCATAGCGCTCGAGGCCGGGGAACGGGCCGCGCTCCTCCTTCGGAAGACCACGCTCGCGCCCGGCGAGCGCGCTCCGGATCTGCTCGAGCTCACGGAGAACGAGCTCCGCCGAGCGCGGACGCGCGTCGCGCTTCGCCGCCACGAGCGAGTCCACGAGCTTCGCGAGCGCCGGCGGCGTACCAGGCGCCACCTCCAGAAGGGCCTCCGCGGGCGAGTCGCCCGTGATCACGTTCCTGTCCACCGCGGCGATGTCCACGCCTGCCTTCTTGGAGGCTGCGACTGCGGGAACGTAGCCCGCGATGCACTGGTAGAGCACTGCGCCCAGCGAATACAGGTCGCTCGCGGCGGTGGGGCGCGACGTGGTCTTCACGCAGACCGGATCCACGTAGCCGATGGTGCCGGTGAGCGGCGCGGACTTCTTTGCGTCGGGCTTGTCGTTCACCTTGATGAGCGTCGCTGCCTTCCGCCCGATCGAGTCGGGAGGAAGATCGTCGAGCGCCAGATCGTCACGCTTTGCCGCCTCGTCCTTGGCAGCATCCGCGCCGGCGATGCCAAAGTTGAGGAGCTTGTGCGTGCCAGCCGTGAGGATGATGTTCGACGGCTTCACGTTGCAGTGGACCACGTGCGCCTCGTGCGCTGCCTCGAGCGCAGAGGCGACGTCGATCCCGACCTCCACGGCAAGCGCAACGCGCTTCGCGTCGCCAGGGGGGAGGTCGGCGATGGCCTTGTCGGCGAGCTGGCGGTCGACGCTGATGCCGTCGGCGAACTCCATGACCAGGCCCATGAGGCCGCGCTTCGGGTCGGTGGCGAGCGTGTGGAAGCGAATGACGTTCGGATGCTGAACGCGGCAGAGCGCGCGCGCCTCGTCGACTACGCGCGCCTGCCAGCCTTCCGGCGCCGCGCCGGCTTTCGGCTGCCCGATGTCGAAGAGCTTGATCGCCACCTCACGCAGGCTGAGCCCTGCATGCTCTTCGACAGCCCTGTACACCGGCGCGGTGCCTGCCTTGTCGAGTAGCTCCTTGCACCGGTAAGGGCCGATGCGTCGCGCGTCGTCGGGGGCGGCCAGGAACTGGGAGATGCTGGGACTGAAGGGCATAGGGGTCACGCTAGATGAGCCGATGACCCCCGGTCCACACCGATCGCCCTAGAAACCGCACTGTGACTTGCAGGTGGTCTCCGCGCACGTCGACACGGCATCGAGCTTCGAGAGCCCGCCCGGATGCCCCGCGTCGCAGGCCGCGGCGCACGCGTCGTCGCTGCACGCGTCGTAGCAACGAACGAGCGCGACGCAGTCGGTGTCGTCGACGCAGGTGGTGGTCTGCGTGCAGCAGCTTGCGTTGAGGCACGTGTCGCACGTGGTGTCGCCGCTCGTGAGGCCGCACGATGCCGCGCCGGGAGCAGGTGCCGGACCAGGGCCGGGCCCTCCGGACGCAGCGGAGCAGGCGCTTCCGCACGTGTTGTTCGCGCACGCGGACAGCGAATTCAGCTTCGCCGTGCCGCTGGGATGCGCGGCCTCACACGCCGCTTCGCATGCGTCGTCGGCGCAGCGCTCGGCGCAGTCCATGAGCGCAGTACAGTCCGCGTCGTTCGTGCACGCGTTTGCGTCCGCGCAGCAGTTCGTGTCGAGACACGAGTCGCACGTGGCGTCTCCGCTCCCGAAGCCGCACGCGCTCGGACCGCCTCCGCCGCCTCCGCCGCCTCCACCACCGCCGCCCCCGCCGCACGCGGATGAACACCCAGACTGCATGCAGGTCGTGAGCGCATTCAGCTTGGTGGCGCCGCCGGGATGCGCGGACATGCATGCGGAGACGCACGCGTCGTCCCTGCACGCGTCGCCGCACGAGATGAGCGCCGTGCAGTCTGCATCGGAGACGCAGGCGGTGTTCTCCGCGCAGCAGCTCGCGTCGATGCACGTGTCGCACGTCGCATCGCCGGTCGAGAGACCGCACTTGCCCGCGTCGGGTCCGCCGCCGCCGGGTAGACCGATCCCGGGCTTTTTTGAGCCCTTCGCCGCAAGCGCGGAGACCGCCTTCGCGACGCCGCTCGGCCGCGAGAGCGCGAGCTTCGACTGCCAGTGGCTCGTCTGCGCTGCGCCCGCGGGCGTGCTTCCCGACGACTCAGTTCTCTCGATGGTGGTGCTCGTGCAAGCAAATGTCAGCGTCGACGTGATGGCAATCACGCCCAAGATCATCACTCTCATGTGTCCTCCGAAGCAGGTCGGAGCCGGCTCTCGCCTTGCCCCATCCCCATACGAGGGCGCGCCATCCCCACCGCCGTGTGCTCGCGCAGCAGGCGATGACGTCCCTTTCCGTCCCGCACCTAGATGCAGGTCAGACCAGACACATTCGAAAATATTTTCGAGAAGTGATCGTTTTTGGTGGCGCGCTCAGCCGCCGTCGTTCGGACAGCACTCGAGCGTGAAGCCCTGCATACCCATGGCGTCCGTGCACGAAGCGACGAAGGTGCCACCAGGGCACGTCAGCTGGAGGGGATGGTTCGCGCAGCTTCCGACCTGATAGAGCTTCATCGAGCAGCCCGCGGCGTCGAACGCGGAGTCGCTGGAGCCGCTCGCGTCGGTGGCGCTGCCGTCGGGCGTGGTCGCGTCGTTGGCCGAGGTTGCGTCCGTCGCCGAACCGCTGTCCTTGCCGTTGCCGTTGCCCTTGCCGTGGAGCCCATACGGAGAAAGATGCATCGTGGTGCCCGATGCCGTCTGGGCATTGAGGTCAACGACATCTGCGGTGAGCGGCACCCAGTCGCCGTTGACGATCGTGGCTGCCTCGAGCGAGGCGGGGTCGTTGCCGAGCAAGTCGGCGCCCGCGTATTTGAATGCGAGCGTGACAGGGACCGCGAACTGCGTGCCCGACGGTCCGATCTCGTAGGCCTTGCCGATCGATCCGTCCGGTGCCGTCGCGATCTCCTCGATCGTGATCTTGACGTCGGCCGGCAGCGCGCCGGCAGGAATGGTGACAGTCAGCGCACCGTCCGACGTGCTGACCTGACCACCCGCAGCGCCGACGGTCTTCTGCGCCTGCGTGTCGGTGCCAGTCCCACCTGGTGTGGTGGACGAAGAAGAGCTGCACGCTGCTGCCGCAGCGACCAGGAGGCACGTGACAACCCAACCCTTGCGGTTCCCCTTGAGCATCAGATCATGGTGACACGAACGCGCCGCGCTGCCTGTCACCCAGATGAGGTATTGGGTGATCAATTCGTGATCGCTCCCCGCGCCGTGCCAGGGGCTTCGTTCGGCACGCGCTACGGAATCATGAGGCGCGCACCCGCGAAGCCCGTGGGCCCGGGCTTGTCACCGGGGCCGCCAGCGCCGCCCTTGTCGAACGCACACATCATGTCCTGCGTCTGCGTGAGCATCACCGCAGCGGGAGCGCCCACGCATGCGCTGGGTCCGCCGGGGCCGCCACCACCCGCTCCGCCCGCTCCACCAGCGGTGCCGTCGCCGCCCTTGCCACCGCTGCCGCCGTCGTCCGCGCTGCCGCCGCCGCCAGCGCCGAGACCGCCCGGCCCGCCGGGGCCACCTGCGCCGCCCGCGCCGCCCGCACCGCCGGCGCCCGCCTGAAGATCGCACCGGTCGATCGTGAGCTTGCCCGCGCGCGCGAAGATCGCCACGCTCGCGCCGCCGCCCTGTCCGCCACCGCCGCCGGGACCGCCGCATCCGCCAGTGCCGCCGCTGCCGCCGCCGCCACCGCGATCGCCGTAGCACACGCCGCCGTTGGAGCCGCCGCCACCGCCACCGCCTCCAGCGCCCGAAAATCCAGCCGCGCCGGCCGCGCCCTTGCTGCCAATGGCCGGAGCATACTGCGCGTCGGTAGTGACCCCGCCGATCTGCGAGCTGGCTGTAGACGATGCGCCGATCGCGCCTGGTGCGGTGGGCGTTCCACCGAGACCCCCGGTGCCACCGGTATTGCCGAAGCATGACGCGTTGCCGCTGCCAGAGCTGCCGCCGAGCACGCTAGCGGGCGTGCCAGGACCGCCCTGCGCACCTGCGTTCTGATCCCAGCCGCCCGCGCCGCCCGCGCCGCTCGATGCGCCGCCGCACGTCGAGGCAACGGCAGCACCACCGAGCGAGCCGCCAGGCGCCGCGAGCTGCGAGCAGTGACTGCAGGCGTCGGTGCCCTGAATACCCGGCGAGCCGGAGGCGCCGATGGCGGTGACCGCGACTCCCGCGGCGCCAGGCTGTCCGACGTCGGTGATGATCGTGTCGTAGCGCACGAAGAGCATGCCACGGCCAGCGACCAGTCGCACGCCGTACACGCCGGCTCCGACGTTCGGCGCGTCGGGCGTGAGTGCTTCGATCGTGACGCCCTCCACGTGCGTGTCGTCGTCGATCTGCTTTGCAAGCACCACGGTGCCCTTCGCGAGCAGCTTGCTCGTGGCTGCGGACTTTCGCTTCCACGGGAAGGACGAGTCCGTGGCGTCGAACCCGCCGTACACGCTCACGCCAGTCACGAGCTCGATCGCGCCGTTGAACGTCTCGCCGGCGAGGCACACGTCCTTGCCTTGACCCTTGGCCAGGGCGATGGCGAAGGGGATCGTCTTCGCGGGGCTCTCGCGCGAGCCGGCAGAGGGGCTGTCGTTGCCGGTGCCGGACACGAAGATGCACTTGCCGAGCACGCCATCCGTGCCGTCGCAGTTCTCATCCGTGTAGTTTGCATCGATCGGATCGTTGGGAGACGCGGGACCGGGCGTACAGCCGGGGATGGTTCCCGCGCCGCCCTCTGCGCCATCGCCGCCGCCGCCGCCGCCGCCGTTGTCGCCGGTTGCTTCGTCGCCGTTCGCGCAGCCGGTCGCGTTCGCGGTGCCGAGGCCCATGAGCCCCAAGAACAAGATCGAAATGACGGTGCCGCGCTGACGCATCAGCTTCATCATGAGCCCGGAGCCGCCGAACCGCGAGTTAATCGCTCGTCTCATCCACACGAGCACCCATGAGACCTGGTGTAGGCTTCCTGCCATGGCCTGGGTCAAAGTCCCCCAGAGAACGCTCGTCAAGCCTGCGAAGGCGCGCTCATGACGGTGCCAGCAGCTCCGACTCCAGCACGATGTCGGCGAGGAGCGTCTGGTACTCGGCGTGCGTCTCGTGCTCGCGCGAGCGAAAGAGCGAGCCCTCCTGCTCCTTCATGTATGCGCGATACTGCGGTGCGCCCGGGACCTTGACGTTGTCGGCCACGACGATCGCGCCGGTCCGCAGCCAGCGCTCGCGCAGGATCAGCTGCAGGTCGGGCAGGTATGCGTCCTTCGCGTGGTCCAGGAACACGAAGTCCACCGCGCCCTCCGTGAAGCCATGCTTCTCCCGCAGTAGCGCCGCCGTCTTGCCGAGATCGCCGAGCGTGCCGTGGACGATCGTGACGCGGTCCGTGATGCCCGCGTGCTCAAAGATGCGTCGGGCGATCTCTGCGTTGTCGGCATTGAACTCCACCGTGCAGAGATGCGCATCGCGCGGCGCGGCGCGGATGGTCCGCAGTCCGGAGTAGCCGCAGTAGGTCCCCAGCTCCAGCATCAGCTTCGGCTTCGCGCGCGCGACGGCCGCGTCCAGCAAGAGGCCCTTCTCGTCGCCCACGTTGATGAGGAAGCTCTTCTCGTAGGCGAACTTGTCGATGATGCGGATCGCGTCGTCGACCTCGTTCCGGCGCGCGTGCTCGAGGACGAAGCGAAGCAGCGCGGCCTCGCGACCATCACCTACCTGCCAGTTCGAGAGCAGGTTCCGCATGCCGAGCCCCATTCGAACGACGGACCACCGCAAGAACGGCAACCGCTTCCCCACGATCTCACGAACGCCCATGCTTGCCTCCACCCGAAGCGTTAGCAGCTCTGCGCCCGCGCAATCGTGCTCATCTCGCTCAACGCAGGATCTGCGAGTTCACCACGTTGGCGGGGCTCTTCGCGATCACATAGAAGCCGGGAAGGTCTGGGGTCTCGAACGTGCCGCGCGGATTGTTCCGCGTGGTGGTGTCCTTGATGTTGATCGTGCCGCTCTTGTTGTTGCTCACGAAGAACACGGCGCTGCCGCCCTCGTTCGCCATGTTGTTCTCGAGCAAGCTGCCGTCCAGGTTCATCACGATCTCGTTGCCATCGTTGTAGATGGCGCCTCCGTTCCCGCCCTGGCCGCTATTGGCACCGTGGCCAATAGCGGTGTTGTACGAGAACAGGCTGTTGATGATGTTCCACGACACGCCGATGCTGCTGAGTGCGCCGCCGTTCGCGCAGGCGTTGCCAAGCTCTGTGGCCCCGCCGAAGGTGCTGCCAACGACCCACACGGGACGCGCAGGTCCGGCGCCGGCCTTCACGAGGTAGTCGAGCTTGCGGATCGCGCCTCCGCCGACGTCCGAGCCAAGGTCCGCGCACACGTTGTGGAAGAAGCGCGAATTGACGACCTTCAGGCTGCCGCCCCGCGCGTAGATCGCGCTGCCACCACCACCGTTGTTGTCTCCCTCGGGGATGTCCTTGGCGTTGCCGTCGACGAAGGTGATGTTCTGCACCGAAAGCTGCACGCCGGCGTTCGTGTTGCAGTCGCCCGGGCCCGCTGGGTAGACCTGCGCCTTGTCGCACGTGCTCATGTAGAGGATGCGGATCTTGCCGCCGCCGCTCAGCGTGACCTTGTTGCCGCCGTCAATCACGAGCTTCGGTGCGGTGTCGTTCTTCACCTTTGCGGTCTGCGTGAGCGTGATGGTCACGGGATCGGCGCCGCAGTTGAAGGTGATCACACCGCCCGTGGTGACCGCGGCGACGAAGGCGTCGCTCGTGCAGCTCGCCGCGGTACCCGTGCCGACCACGGTGGTGGGCTTCGAAACATCCTCTGCCTGCGCTTCGGCGGGGACCGGGTCCTTGCCGTCCGGGTTGCCCGCCGCAGGGCCAGCCTGCGTGGTCGCAGGCGGAGTGGTGCCCGAACCACCACCGTCTCCACCACCACCGCCGCCTCCACCACCGCCGTCACCGCCGCCACCTGACGAAGACGAGCTAGAGCTGCTGCATGCTACCAGGGCGACCGAGAGCGAGGCGAGCAGCCACCGCGAACGAGACGAGCGCATGCTCAACGCTACCGCGTGGCGCGAACGGGCCGCAACGGCGCAGTTCGACCACGTTGTGTTACCTCCGTTCCAGGAATGGCAGCGCGGCAAGGACGAACGCTTCCGGCGCATCCACGTGGGCGAAGTGCGACGCGTTGTCGAGCCACACCAGCTCCGCGTCCGGCAACAGCTCCTTGAGGCGGGTGCCCACGATCGGCGGCACCATCTTGTCCTTGCGCGCATAGATCAGGCGCAGCGGGATCGGGAACGTCGGGAGGTCTCGCAGCTCCGCCGCGAACGTCGCCATCTCGCCTGCATCCAGCGTGTCGCCGAGCATGCTCGCGAACGCCTCGAGGCCGCCGTCTGCCATGAGCGCGCGTGCATACTCGCGATGCTCTTCCCGCGACTTCAGCGTCTCGTCGAAGTAGTGGACGTTCTTGTGTACCCAGCGCTCCGGATCGCGCCGGACCAGCGCGCCTATGAGCGGCCGCACCTTCGGTACCACGGCGAACGCGGCACCCAGCGCGTGCATGCGCGCAGTCGGGACACCTGGACTATGCAGGTTGACCAGGCGGCTCATCGCCGAGGGCTCGCGCAGCGCCAGACGCATGAGCAGGTAGCCGCCCATCGAGTTCCCGATCGCGGGCGCACCCCAGATCCCCAGCGCCTTCATCGTGAGCCCCACCGACGCGGCGAGCGCGTCAGGTGTGTAGCGGACGCGCGGCTTGTCGGAGCGGCCCGCGCCCAGAAGATCCGGGATATGGAGCGTGAAATGCTTTCCGAGCGGCACCAGCACGTTGCGGAACGAGTAGCTGGAGGTCATCAGGCCGTGCAGGAGGAGGAGGGGAGGGCCCGCTCCGAAGACGCGAACGTGCACGTTCACCTTGCCAAATTGGTCCGCCTCGATCGGTACGGTGCGCGCTTCCGTCTCGAAGTATGGGTGCGCGAGGCGCGGCATGGCGGGGACGTCGGTGAAGGGTAGCTGCTCGAAGGGCTTCACGCTGCGAGCGATGATATCCTGGACTCGATGGGCGTCGTCACACGCTTCGTGCTCGCCGGCCCCGGAAACGCTCCACACCCCGCGAGCTGCACGTGCGCCGAATGCGCGCTCATCTTGCGCGAGGAGGAGGTCGGTAGCGACCGGGCGCGCGCCTCCTCCGACACGATGCACTACGACCGTGGCGGACTCCGCGTCGCAGCGTTCCGCCTCGGGCTGACGCAGCGCCCCTTCCGCGACACCGGTCCCATCGAGAACTTCATCCTCGTGTTCCCTCGGCTGTCCGTGGTGATCCATCACGCGGGCAAGGCGCCCGTCGTGGCCGACCCCACCCGCGCCATGCTCTACAACCGCGGGCAAGAGTACGAACGGCACGCGGTGTCGGAGCGCGGTGACGCGTGCGAATGGTTCGGGTTCCCGGAGGCAGCCGTGGCCGACACGCTCCGCGCCCACGAGCCTGCGGTCGACGATCGACCTGGTCGGCCGTTCGCGCGCACGCACATGGAGGTCTCACCACGGACCTATCTGCTGCAGCGCCGGATCTTCGACTATCTGAGGCGTCGGGGAGCAGCCGCCGACTCCTTCCTCGTGGAGGACGCGATGTATCGACTGCTCGAAGCAGTCTTGCGTCCCGAGCCCGGCGTCGCGAGGCGCCCTGAACGAGGCGTGCTCGATCGGCGTCGTGCAGTGATCGAGCAGACGCGGAAGCTGCTCGGTGAGTCGCTCGAGGAGCCACTCTCGCTCGACGAGCTCGCGACGCGCGTGGGTCTGTCCGCGTGTCACCTCTCGACCGTCTTCAGCCAGGAGACGGGTATGTCGATCCATGCGTATCGAAACGAGCTGCGCCTCATGACCGCGCTCGAGCGACTTGGCGACGGGGAGCACCTTCCCGAGGTCGCGCGCAAGGTGGGCTTCTCCGGTCACAGCCATTTCACAGCCGCGTTCCGGCGCACGTTCGGCATCGTGCCTTCTGCGTGGGAAGCGCGCACGCAGACGCTGCCGGACCGGCGCGAGGCGGCCGTGGGCCTGCTCTCGCAGGTGGACGCGATGCGCTACAGTCGTCCACGATGACGGCGACCACCGATGACGAGCTCTGGAGCGCGTTCCAGGGCGCGTCGCTCCCCGCGGCCGACTGGACGCACCACGGACACCTTCGTATCGCCTGGATGTACTGCAGGAAGCACACGGTGGATGAGGCGCACATCCTGATGCGCGTCGGCATCATCCGCCTGAACGCCACGCATGGTCTGGTGGAGACGCCAACGCGCGGCTACCACGAGACCATGAGCCGCGTCTGGCTGGTCCTGGTCGCCGCAGCCATACGCAAGACGCCTGACCTGGATACGTCCGCCGCGTTTCTCGCCCTACATGGTGAGGACCTGGTGACGGTGGCACCGCTGCGCCACTACTCGCGGGACCTGCTCCTCTCTGCACGGGCGCGCGCGATGTTCGTTGCGCCGGATCTGGTGCCGCTGCCCGGGTGACACTATAAGGCCCTAGGTGGGCTACGAATCCCTCCGCTCGTGCATCGATGATCTGGACCGCGCTGGGCACCTGCGGCGCGTGACGGAAGAGGTGGACCCATTCCTGGAGGCCGCAGAGATCCAGCGGCGCGTGTTTTCTGCCTCTGGCCCCGCGCTCCTCTTCACCAATGTTCGGGGCTCACGGTTCCCGCTCGCATCGAACCTGTTCGGATCCATGGAGCGTGTGCGCTTCATCTTTCGAGATTCGCTGGACGGTGTGCGCGCGCTGGTCAGCGCCAAGGTCGACCCGCGCGCATTCGTGACGGATCCGCGACGTGCCGTGCGGTTGCCGGCCGTGGCCATGCACCTGCTCCCGCGGACCGTGCGTGGCGGTGCGGTCTTCGCGCACCAGATCCCGCTCTCCCTTCTGCCAAAGGTCACGTCGTGGCCCAACGATGGCGGCCCGTTCATCACGCTGCCCCAGGTCTACTCGGAGGACCCGAACGACAAGGGTGTGCGCCGCTCCAACCTGGGCATGTACCGCGTGCAGCTCGCCGGCAACGACTACGTGAAAGACCACGAGGTCGGGCTGCACTACCAGATTCATCGCGGGCTCGGCGTGCACCACGCGGCTGCGATCGCGCGCGGTGAGCGCCTTCCGGTCTGCGTGTTCGTCGGCGGTCCTCCGGCCATGGCCGTTGCTGCCGTGATGCCGCTGCCCGAAGGCCTTCCGGAGATCGCATTCGCGGGCGCGCTGAACCGTCGCAGTATCCGCATGGCGATCCGTGACGGCATTCACGTTCATGCCGACGCGGACTTCTGCATCATCGGCTCCATAGGTCCATCGGAGACGAAGCTCGAAGGGCCGTTCGGCGACCACCTTGGCTACTACGCGAACGCGCACGAATTCCCCGTGCTGCGCGTGGAGTCCGTGCACCATCGCGACGGCGCGATCTGGCCGTTCACGGTCGTGGGACGTCCGCCGCAAGAAGACACGATGTTCGGCGAGCTCATTCACGAGCTGACGGGGCCGCTCGTACCCACGCTGCTCCCGGGGGTGCAGGCCGTGCATGCGGTGGACGCGGCGGGCGTGCATCCGCTCTTGCTCGCGATCGGCAGCGAGCGCTACGTGCCATACGCGAAGGAGCGCCGGCCGATGGAGCTACTCACCCAGGCGAACGCCATCCTGGGGCAAGGGCAGATGTCGCTCGCGAAGTACCTCTTCATCGCAACCAAGGACGACGCGCCTGGACTGGACATCGACGACGTGGGCGCCTTCCTGTCGAACGTGCTCTCGCGCTTCGATCCCGCGCGCGATCTGCACTTCCAGACGAACACGACCATCGACACTCTGGACTACTCTGGTTCAGGTCTGAACCAGGGCTCGAAGGTCGTGATCTGCGCGACCGGCCCCGTGCGCAGGACGCTTGCGCGTGAGGTCGCGGGTGACCTTGCGTTGGCCCCCGGCTTCGGCGAGCCGAAGGTCGCCATGCCTGGTGTGCTGGTGCTGCGTGCGCCGGCCCATGGCGCGGGTGACATCGACGCGCTCGCGCGTGCCTTGCGCTCGCTCGAAGGCTTTCCGCTGGTCGTGCTCACGGAGGACAGCGAATTCGCGGCGCGAACGATCGCAAACTTCGTCTGGGTCACGTTCACGCGCTCGAACCCTGCGACGGACATCCACGGTGTGGATGCGTTCGTCGAGAACAAGGGCTGGGGTTGCCGCGGCGCCATGATCATCGACGCGCGCCGGAAGCCCCACCACGCGCCGCCGCTGGTGGAGGACCCTGCCGTGACGAAGCGTGTCGATCGACTGGGCGCGCGCGGCGGATCGCTGCACGGCGTCCTCTGACCTCAGCGAAGGACCGCGAGCGCCTGCTCCAGATCCTCGTAGAGATCCTTCACGGACTCGAGGCCGATGGACAGCCGAAGCAGGTTCGGCGGCGCGAGCGTCTCCGGTCCCTCGACCGTCGCGCGGTGCTCGATGAGGCTCTCCACGCCGCCCATCGACGTCGCGCGGACGAAGAGCTTCGCTGCGCCCGCCACCGCGATCGCCTCACTCGCCCCGCCGCGCACCAGGATGGACATGAGCGCCCCGAAGCCACCGCTCATCTGCGCCACCGCGATCTGATGCCCCGGGTGTGATGGCAGGCCTGGGTAGAGGACGCGCTCCACACTCGGATGCGCCGATAGCCTCGTCGCGAGTGCAAGGGCGCTCGCGCTCGCGCGCTCCATCCGCACGAACAGGGTGCGCATGCCGCGCAGGAGCAGTGACGCCTCGAAGGGCCCGAGCACGGCGCCTTGCATGTGCCGGAGGTGCCTGATGCGCTTCCACGCATCGTCGTCGCGCGCGGTCACGAGCGCTCCTGCGAGCACGTCGCTGTGCCCATTCAAGCCCTTGGTCGCGGAGTGCATCACAAGGTCGGCGCCCAGAGCGAGCGCGCGCGTATGCACTGGCGTCGCGATGGTGCAGTCCACGGCGAGCACCGCCGAGGCCTCGTGCGCGATCGCCGCGACGGCCTTGATGTCCACGACGTCCCACGTGGGATTTGCCGGCGTCTCGACCCAGACCAGCGCCGGCCGCTTGCGTGTGGCCTCTCGCACCGCGGCCAGATCCGTCGCGTCGACGAGCTCCAGATCGATCGACGAAGCCTGACAGTGCTCGCGGAGCCAGAGGCGGAAGCCGTGGTACATCGCCCGCGACGCGACGATTCGCTTCCCGGGCGCCACCAGCGCCTGCACCGCGGTTGTCGCTGCCGCCATGCCTGAGGAGAACAGGCGTGCGTCTGCGGCCCCTTCCAGCTCGGCGAGCAAGAGCTCCGGCCTGCGGTAGGTGGGGTTGTCATCACGCGTGTACTCGGCCGTGGAGAGGAGGCGATACTGCTCGTCGCGCGCGTACGTCGTGCTCGTGTGGATGGGAGGCACGACGCCGCCGGTCTCCCTGTCGATGAAAGCCAGCGCTTGTGCGGTGAGTGTCTCGCGGTCCATGCCCGGCACGCTAACGCCACTCGTGACGTTCTGCTACGTCTCGTCCCGTGCGGGCCGTAAAGAAGGCGGACGTCGTGATCGTTGGGCTGGGCCCGGTCGGTGCCACGCTCGCGAGCTTGCTCGGCCGCCACGGCGTGACCACCATCGTCCTCGACGAATCCCAGGAGATCGTGAGGCTGCCTCGCGCCATCTCCCTGGACAACGATGCGCTCCGCATCCTGCAGCTCGCCGGCGTGCCCGAGGGCGCGTTCCCGATCACGGTCATCCCGTACGTGCAGATGCGCTCGCCCATCTACGGCGCCTACGCGCGCGGCAACACGGCCGGCAGGCTCAACGGTCACCCGAAGCTCGTCACGTTCTACCAGCCAGACCTGGAGGTCGCGCTCCGCGCCGTTCTCGAGAGTCGTGAGACCGTGCACGTGGAGACCGGCATACGCGTGATGGACGTGAGAAACGAAGCGCGCGGCGTCCGCCTCACCGCCGTGCGCGACGATCTCAGCGAGCTCTGCGTGGAGGCGAAGTACGCGGTGGGCTGCGATGGCGCGTCGTCGTTCGTTCGCGGCGCGGTTGGCCTCGAGTTTCAGGGTGAGACCTACGCGCAAGACTGGCTCGTGGTCGACGTGCGTAACCTCGCAGAGCAGATCGACCATGTGGAGTTCTGGTGCGATCCCGCCCGACCTTCACCCCGCATGCCCGCGCCCGGGGGCCGACAGCGCTGGGAGTTCATGCTGCGGCCCGGTGAGACTCGCGAGCAGATGGAGCGCGAGGACGTTGCGCGCGAGCTGATGCGGCCGTGGACGAACGGCGCAGACGTGGACATCGAGCGCCTCGCGGTCTATCGCTTCCACGCGCGCATTGCGAAGCGCTTCTCGGTTGGGCGCGTGTTCCTGGCGGGCGACGCTGCACATGTCACACCGCCGTTCGCAGGACAGGGGCTGGTGTCGGGCCTTCGCGACGCCGCGAATCTGGCCTGGAAGCTCGCATGGACGCTGCGCGGCCGCGCGTCAGCAGACCTCCTCGGCTCCTACGACGTCGAGCGTCGTTCGCACGCGACTGCCACGATCGACCTTGCACGCTTCATGGGCCGGATGATCATGCCGAGCAACATGCCGGCCGCTTTCGCGGTTCATGGTGTGATGCGCATGATCGATCTGCTGCCGCTCACGCGCCGCCTGTTCCGCGACCTGGAAATCAAGCCGAAGAACACTTTTTCGCGCGGGCTCTTCGCGCGTCGGCGCCTTCGCGGACGCCTCCCGTCCGGCTCTCTCTTCCCTCAGGGCGTCGTGAGGGAAGGGGAGCGCATCACCCTCAGCGACGAGGTGCTCGGCACGGCTCTCTGCCTTGTTGGCTTCGGCGTGGATCCGGACGCCGGGCTCGCCAGATCGACGAAGCAGCGATGGCTCGCGGTCGGTGGCGAGCTCGTTCACATCCATCGGCGCTGGCAGGCGCCCATCGCCGCGTCGTCCTCACGTCGTTGCGAAGACGTGGATGGCACGTTCGTTCCGCAGGCCGCGCCCGTCGGGTGGGCGGCGGTCGTGCGCCCCGACCGCACGGTGATGTGCGAGGGCCCCGCTTCCGACATCACGGGGCTGGCGGAGCAGGCGCTTTCATTGCTGGGGATGCCGTAGCGCGGAGAGAGTCGCGCGAGAGCTCCAGGCCGAGCAGCAGCTCGTTCTCCAGATCCAGTAGCCCGCTCGGAGACAGACCCGGTGCGCCGAAGATCTCGACGTGTAGTGCGCCGCGGAAGCCGAACGCGACGATGGCCGGGGTCTGCAAGCCTTTGACGTTGGGGCCGATGATGTGGACGTCCTCCACGTCCTCACCGAATGCCGTCAGCCCGTGGTCGATCCTGCCAACGTTCGTGAAGATCAAGCATCGCTCGAGCGGGAAGTCGAGGAACACAGGATGAACCCAGCGTACGGCGCGCCTGACCCACGCGTGTGGTGCACCGATCATGAGCGCGGTCGGAGTCACGAGGAACGCCGGTCCCTCCAGGCTGCCCCGCTGTTGCGCGGTGACCGTTGCGACGGCTCGGGCCGCCGAGGCCAGGCTGACGATGTCCTCACGAGGCACGATCACGGTCATGATGGCCGACGTGTTGGCCGCCGTGAGCCGCGGCGAACCAGCGTAGCGACGGAGGTCCATCGTGTACATCACCGCGAGGGGCCCACGCGTGGACCGGGCCGCCGACACGCGTGCGAGCGCCGCGATCAGCAGGTCGTTGATGCTCGCCTTCCCCAGCGTCTTGAGCTGTTCCACGGCCGCAGCCGAGATCACGAAGTGCCGCCAGTGCGGCTGCTCGGATGCGTCGCGCGGAAAGGTGCGCTCACGCGGAGAGGCCCGCAGGGTCGAGAGCGGCATCATGAACGCCGACGCCATGTCGCGCGCGAGCACCGGCAGGTGGACCAGGCGGAGCCCCTCGAGCGTGCTGCGAACACTGCGACGTGCGTCGGTGGGAGCCTGCGTGGGGATGCCATAGAGATGCGCGCCCAGCACATGGCCCACGGCTGCGGCGCCGCCTCCGTCCGTCGACAGGTGCGTGATGGTCATGATCAAGCGCGCGCCACGCCCATTGCGAAGTAGGACGAGGCGCAGCGGACGTTCACGCGTGGAGTCGATCGGGCACCGCGCCCACGTCGCCGTCGCCGCATCCAGATCACCGGGCTCGTCGATGACGTGGACGGCGTCCGACACGGGACCGTCTACGGCCTCCCAGTGATCACGCCAGAAGCCGGGCACGTAGCGTCGGCCGAGCACGGGGAATGCGTCGATCGCGCCCTGTACGGCTCGCTCGAGCTCCGCGCGCGTGAACGAGCGACGAAGATCGATCACGATGTGCATCCCGAGGTCGCCCACGCGGTCCATCGCACCGAACAGACCGACATCCGCGAGCTCGGCACGGAGCATCGTCACATTCTCGCTCACGAAACACGGGATTGCGAGCTGCATCCACGATCGTGTGCGGTAAGCTCCGCGAATGGCCACCAAGAAAGATGCCGCCCTGCGCGGCGCGAAGCTCACCAAGAAGACCCTCGACTCCGCGAAGACGAGCATTCTCACGTCGCCGGAGCCCGCCGTGGGCGCGAAGAAGCTCGTGCTCCCCAACGGCGAGCCCATCTCGCCTGCGATGAAGGAGCTCCTCGCGTTCGACGGCGAGTGGATCGGGATCGACTACGACGAGGACGAGCACGAGGTCTCCGGCATGTCGCTCGAAGAGGTCATCGAGGAGACGTTCGGTGAGGAGGCCGTTCCCGCATTCGCCGAGGCCTACGAGATGTTCGGCGACGACTGCGTGTCGTTCCAGGCCGAGCTCCTGACCCCCGCATGCCTCTACGTGGGCACCGCGGATGATGCCGGCGAGTACCCCGTCCTTCAGTTCACCTGGCAGGATGGCGTCGCGAAGATCGGCGGCCTGATCCCGTTCGACGTGTGGCTCGCGCAGCAGCTCGGTGGCCTGGAGCGAGGCAAGGACATCGGCGACGTGCCCGAGGCGTACGCCGCGCTCCTCCAGCCCAGCGCAGACGCCAACGGTGACGGCCGCATCGTGTTCACACCGAAGGCCGGCGAGGCAGAGCCCCGCGAGGCTGACGACGACGCGGACGAGTAGTCCTACCGCGGCGTGAACGTCACAATGCGCTGTTCGGGGAGCGACTCGTCGCTCGACACGAACACGAAGTCCGTCGTCTCCATTTCGGAGCGGAGCTGCGCGAGCGTCATCTTGTGCTCCGGTTTGATCGCCACCTTGGGATCCTCCGCGCGGTACTCGACGAGCACCATCTTCCCACCTGGGCGCAGTGCCTCCTTGATCTGGCCCACGGTCTCCTTCGGGTGCGCGAG
This sequence comes from Myxococcales bacterium, assembly GCA_025355005.1. Classification (GTDB taxonomy): domain Bacteria; phylum Myxococcota_A; class Polyangia; order Polyangiales; family Polyangiaceae; genus JANXLV01. The sequence goes on from JANXLV010000308.1 coordinate 33,653, forward strand.
CTCGTGGTAGACGTCCACCATCAGCGCGATGTCGACCACGCCGCGCGGGAGTGACACGTCCTTGTCCGTCGCGAGGATCCGCGTGATGTTGGCCAGCTTCGGCTCCGCGCGCATCTTCTTCTCGAGCAGCGCCAGCATCTCGGGCTGCAGATCCGTCGCGAGCACCCGTCCACCAGCGCCAACGCGCTTGCTGATCCGCACGGAAAAATAGCCCGATCCGCAGCCAATGTCCGCGACAGTCATCCCGTCCTTCACGCCGATCACGTCGAGCACGTGCTCGGGCTGCTGGGTCGCCTCCCGGTCCGCGCGCTCGAGCCACCAGGCCCCCTGGTAGCCCATGGGCTCCGCAGGCACGCGAGAGGTCGGGGTCGAGGTGGAGGTGGAGGTGGAGGTCGAGGTCGAGGTTGATGTCGAGGTCGAGGTCGGGGTCGAGGTCGAGGTCGGGGTTGAGGTCGAGGTCGGGGTCGAGGTCGAGGTCGAGGTTGGGGTCGCCTGTCGTGTGCATGCGACGCAGAGAAGGAGCGTAAGCGTCTTTCTCACTGCTGCTTCGCCTCGCGGGCGCCTTGTGCGGCGAGCGCATCCGCACGCTCGTTGCCGGCGTTGCCGTTGTGGGAGCGTATCCACTGCCACTGCACGCGTAGTTGCCTGTCCGTGATCGCCGCGCTGATGCGGCGAGCGCTATCCACGATGGTCGGATCCACGTTCGCAAAGCTGCTGGTGCGCCAGTTGTCGAGCTGCCTGTCGAGGTTCTTCACGAGCGACTCATTGTCGCTGAACACGGTCACTGCAACGTCGTCGGGGAGCTGCGCGAGCGCCTCGGCCACGGCCCGGTACTCCATCACCTTCGCGAGCGTTCGTGTCGCAGAGCCCCAGCCTTCGATGGGCGGTCCGTCGGGGCGCTTGATGAAGAAGCCCCATCCACCCGGCGCGTTTTCGCCGGCCTTGCAGGAGCCATCCGTGTAGCAGAGCCATTCCTTCTTCGGCATGCGGGCGTGCCGCCCATTCTACAGCGACTTGTCGGGACCGTATCCGGGGAGCGTGTGGAAGACCTCAACGAAGCGGCCGTCCACATGCGGCCACTCCACGTACCACGTCATGTTCGTCGCCAGCACCTTGGCGAGATCCTGCGGCGAGCGCGTGTGGGCGCCGATCAGATCGTTCGGGTTCTCCTCATGCTCTGCTGCCTCGTCCACGGTCTCCTCGCCGAGCACCAGCTTCTTCAGCATGTCCGGGCTCTCCGAGCGCACGCTGCGCACGTTAGACAGCATTCCATCGATGCGCTCGCCGCGCGCCTTTCCGATCGCGTGCGCCGCACCGCACGGCTTTCCGTCCCAGTAGTCGCGGAAGACGAGCCCGTGCAACGTCACGATGTCCCCGGCGCGCGCCGCATGCTTGCGCGCGTCGCTCCAGTGGCAGTCGCTCGTGCTCCATGCGCCGGTCTCGTCCTTCGTGAGCTTATTTCCGTCGGGGTCGTAGACGATCTCGCCGCGCAGCAGATAGAGCTCCGTCCCGCCCTTCGCGAGCAGATCGATCCGGTGACCGTCGCCGGAGACGTTGCCTTCGTGGATCCAGTGATGCACGCCGTCGCTCCCGGGCACGATGTCGAGCAGGTGCCCGGCCTTCCGCTTGCCCCAGTCAGACCACTGCGCAGGGGTCTGATCGCGTGACGTCGCGAGCAGGCGACCCTTCGTGTCGAAGTGGCGCCACACGCCAGAGATTGTGCCGTGCTCGAACTGCCCTCTCGCGATCGGCGTGCCGCGCGCGTCATCGTGGAAGAATTGCCACGGGCCGTTCCGCGCGCCGAAATCGAAGCTGCCGGTCGCCGCGAGGCGCCCGCTTGGATGATAGAAGCGCCAGATTCCGGACGGGTGGTTGCGGGCGAAGTTGCCCTCCGCCAGGAGCGCGCCATCCGAGTAGGTGCTGCGCCAGGTGCCGCGGCCGTGCGTCAGCGTCCCCGTGCCGACCACCTTGTCATCGCCGTCCTTGCGCGTCCATGAGCCTTCCATGCGGCCGTGCTGGATCGTTCCGTGCGTGCTGCCGTCGTGTTCGGTCTCCTCGAACGCGCCGTCCGGGACAGGGTTCTTCGTGAGGTCCCACGGCACGTATGCCTCCGCGACTGGGGCCATGTACCCGGGCTGAATCGACGCGAGCTCGTTCATCGTGAAACCGGAGTCGGCGATCCACTGCGCCACTGCCGGCACCTTCGCGGCGATGTCCTCCAGGTAGTCGTAGCGGTGGTCGCGCGCGATGGTCTCGGCCATGGGGCGCCCGCTCGCGCGCTCGATGAGATAGCCGACGGCGCAGATGGTGCCGTCGTCGTCGATGAACACGGGACTGCGCCAGGGCAGGTGCGCATTCGACGGCGTCGTGCCCTTCGCGATGTAGTCGTCCAGGTCCGAGAGCAGCTCCTTGCGCTTCGCGGCGAGCTCCGGCCGGGTCGCCTCGCGCGAGCCGAGCCACGCCCGCACGTGCGTCAGATGCGCGGTCATCCTCGCAGCCTCGCCGTCCGTCGCGCCGGGTTCATGCCCCGTAGCTTCGACGAAGCTGTCGTCACCCAGATGGTGGTTCGCGCCTTCGCGGAAGCCGCGTCCGTGCTCGCCGGGAGGCAATGCGTCGGCCGTCGTCGCGAGCAGTAGAGCAGTCAGCGTGAGCGAGACCGTGGTGAAGAAGCGGTGCATGCGAGATCTCTCCGGATCAGAAGGTCCGTCAAGAGAACGCCAGCGCAACGAAAGCAATTCCAGCGCGCGATGAACCGCAAAGGCCCGCAAATTTCCCTGCGGTTGCGCCGCCTACATCGTCACGCGCGATCCAGCTCGGGATAGTGTCTGAAGATGTCGCTCTCGTTCCACGCCTGCCTGCGCGGCGACGCCAGGTACGCTGCGATGCGCGGCCGCGCGGCGACACGGTCGTGGAGCGCGCACAAAAGGGGCACGCGCTTCCGTTGCTTCGCCATCGCCTTCGGGAATGCGTAGGTGAGGCCGGCCATCAGCTGGAAGAGCGACAGATCCACGTACGTGAAGCGGCGCTTCACGGGGTGCTTGCCACCGCCGCGCTCGAGCACGCGCTCGAAGTAGCCCAGGTACTTCGGAATGCGCTCTGCGATGAAGCCCGCGCTGCGCCGCTTCGACTCCGGCTTCTGATCCTCGTAGTAGAGGAACGAGCCGATCGGATGGTGGACGACTACATCGCGAAGGGCACGACGCCGTCGAATGCGCACCTGCCCTGGCGCAGTCCCGTGTTCATCGACGACGACGGCACCATCTGCGCCGTCGGCTATCTCATCGAGCGCGCGAGCGGGCGCCCCATGGC
>JANXLV010000030.1 GCA_025355005.1 Myxococcales bacterium
CCGGCGGACACGCAGCTCATGATCGGCAACACCGACGCGACGCAGGACCTCTACGGCATGTTGAAGGTCGACGACGGCGCACAGACGTGGGGCTTCAAGCCGCTGCCCGATGCAGTCGTCGTCGCGCTGGGGGCGGACGACTTCAACAACCCCGGCGTCGGCACACCGCCCACGCAGATGCAATTCCAGACCGCGTACAAGGCGCTCCTCGTCAAGGTCCGCGCGAAGAACCCGAGCGCGTACATCTTCGCGGCCTACACGCCTGGCATCCAGGACAACAGCGCGACGGTCGGAGACCCGAACAACGGCCTCACGATCTGCAAGGCCGCGATCCCCGCCGCCGTGACCTCTCTCGGTGACGCGAAGGTCTTCTATGTCGACAACCTCCCGAACGCGAGCATGGCGGACGGAACTGGCTGTTTGCAGCACCCGAACGCGGCGTACCAGACAAACGCCGCTGCGTCGCTCACCGCCTTCATCAAGGGCAAGACGGGCTGGTAGCCCACTGCGGTTTCAGAGTAAGGTCGGCAAAGAAATTCCTCTTTGCCCCGGGCGCGTCGCGTCTGCGGAAAGGCCTTCTCCATGCGCAAGCTCCTGGTTTCGTCTCTCCTCGGTGTGCTCCCGCTCCTCGCAGCGAGCAACGCATTCGCGCAGACGACGCCCGCGTTCGACATCAACCGCTACCACCCCGCCGAGCGCGGTAGCGAGTGGTTCTCCCTCGACACGCTGGACTTCCGCGGCATGGTTCGCCCGGCGCTCGGCCTCACGGGTGACTGGGCGTTCAAGCCGCTCGCGGTTCCGGCAAACCCGGGCCACACGACGGTGGTGCAGAACCAGTTCACCACACACTTCGGCGGAAGCCTCGTCGTGGCAGAGCGCTTCCGTCTGGGCGTCAACGTGCCGATGGTCTTCTACCAGAACGGCGAGACCGGCGTGTTCGGCGCGCAGACGTTCCGCGCCCCCGATAGCACGCGCATCGCAGACTCGCGCTTCACCATGGACGTGCGCGCGTACGGCCGCTACGGCGACCCGATCACCATCGCCATCGGCGGGCAGTTCTTCATGCCCATGGGCAGCGCCAACCTCTACACCGGCGACGAGAAGCCGCACGGCATCGGCCGCGTCCTCCTCTCCGGCGAGAAGGGGATGTGGGTGTATTCTGCAAGTCTCGGCTTCCACGCGCGCGCGTTGCACGTGACGTACGCCGGTCAGCGAATCGGCGACGAGCTCATGTTCGGCGCGGCTGGCGGCGTGCGCTTGCTCGACAAGAAGCTGCTGGTCGGCCCCGAGATGTACATGAGCCGCGAGACCAGCTACCCCAAGGACTTCTTCCCGGGTGAGGCCACGCCCATCGAGATCATCCTCGGCGGTCACTACACCTTCATGCAGGACTTCCGAGCGGGCGCGGGCATGGGACCGGGCTTCGGCACGGCGTACGGCTCCCCGGACTTCCGTATCCTGGGCTCCTTCGACTGGGCGCCGCACTACGAGCCGCCGAAGCCTTCGGACGCTGACGCGGACGGCATCATCGACAGCGAGGACGCGTGCAAGGACGTCGCGGGCGTTCGCACCGAAGACCCGAAGACCAACGGCTGTCCGCTTCCCGCGGCCGACCGCGATCGCGACGGCATCCCGGACCACATGGACACGTGCCCCGACGAGCACGGCCCCGCGTCGCCAGACATGCGCCAGCACGGCTGCGGTCCGAAGGATCGCGATCACGACGGCATCCTCGATCACTGGGATGCGTGCCCCGACGAGCCCGGCGAGATGTCCCCGGACATGCGCGCGCACGGCTGCAAGGTGAAGGACACCGACGGCGACGGCGTGCCCGATGGCCTGGACGCGTGCCCCACCGTTGCCGGCGTGAAGACCGCCGACGCGAAGACGAACGGCTGCCCCACGGAGAACAAGGATCGCGACGGCGACAGCATCCCGAACGACACGGACGCGTGCCCCGACGAGCCCGGCAAGCCCGATCCCGATCCGAAGAAGAACGGCTGCCCGGTCGCCTTCGTGAAGGAAGGCAAGATCCAGATCACCGACCAGGTGAAGTTCAAGACCGCGAGCGCCGCGCTCGAGGGCGACGCATCCACCGCGGCGGTCCTTCAGGCCGTCGCCGACGTGCTCACCAAGCACCCCGAGATCAAGAAGGTCCGCGTCGAAGGTCACACCGACAACGAAGGCGACGTGAACCGCAACAAGACGCTCAGCGCCAACCGCGCAGACACCGTCGTGAAGTGGCTCGCGGCGCACGGCATCGACAAGTCCCGCCTCGGCTCACAAGGGTTCGGTCAGGACAAACCGATCGCCGAGAACAAGACCCCCGAAGGCCGCCGCAACAACCGCCGCGTCGAGTTCCACATCGAGTAGTGCGGTGGGGGCCGTTTGGTCCATTCCTGGATCGCCTACACCTCACCCTTTGTAGGCCGCTCCGAACGTCCCCTGCGGAACTGTTATCTTATTCTGGGATGGGCGCTCCAGAATACACCGGCACACATCATGCGACAGTTGGTTGTCATGAACCTCGGTCGCTCCTCCATCGCCGCCCTTCTTCTTGCCGCCTCCTCCGTCCTCGCCGTCGGTTGCTCAGCCAACGCTGACAACACCGACGACACGACTGACAACGACCTCACCTCGAACTCGGCGCTCGCGCGCACGGTCACGTTCCAGGGCAGGGTCTACGTCGCGGCGGGCGCCAGCGACACGGACGTCATGAGCTCGATCGAGTCGCAGACGCAGACGGCGTTCGGAGCGCTGCGCACCTCGAACATCGCGGTGAACAACCGTGAGCTCAAGGGCGGCGTCGACAAGAAGTCGATCAAGAAGCGCGCAGTCAGCCTGGTCAACGGCACCAAGAAGACGGCGATGCAGGAAGTCACCTACGTCTATACGGACAACGGCGTCGTCGCGAAGTCGTATGCAAGGCGCTCGTCGGCTCCCATCGCGGTGCTGAACCCGTCGTACGAGTCGCAGCTCGATCGCATCCTCGTTGAGTGCACGGCGAACGACAGCGAGGCGAAGGAGTTCCAGGGCTCCATCTGGTACGTGTTCGAGCCCAGCGTCGCCACCTGCGCGCCCGCAATGAAGAAGGAGCAGACGCAGATCGCCGCCGACCGCGCCAAGCTGAAGAACCCCACCACCGAGGTCACGCAGTCGCAGGTCGACCAGCTCTACATCCCGCTCACCGTGAAGCTCGGCGCCGACAAGACCAACAAGGGTCTGACCTATCCCGACTACCAGCGCCTCTACGCAGGCGGCGTGCAGAAGAACCACCTCGTCGTCGGCCTCGTGTACGGCCTCATCGATCACGACAACACCAACGGCCCCGCGGCCGACTCGAACTACCACGAGCTCATCACCCACCTCGACGAGGTGACGCGCACGCGCCCCGGCTTTCAGATCGTGAAGAGCGAGCCCGCGGCCGATTTCACGAGCTACACGCTGAAGTCAGGCAAGAAGGTCACGGGCATCACGCTCTCCGATCTCATCCGCCAGACGGTGGACGGCACGGCGCCGAAGGGGCTCTCGAGCACCGACGCGGATGACCTCGCCTCACAGGCCGCGATGAAGTTCTACCAGCACTTCGTGACGATCGAGATGACCGAGAAGGTCGCCATCAACAACGAAGCATCGCGCGATTTCTCGCTCGACATGCTCGTGTACTACGGCGCAGAGACGGACAACGCGCCGCACAAGAAGGTCATCAAGAACAGCGACGTGTTCCTCTACAACGGCCACTCGTACATCGGCTTCGGCCCGCTCGACCCGTCGAACTTCACGGCGGACGACTTCCCGTCCAGCTACCAGATCATGTTCGTCGACGGCTGCGTCTCGTACAACTACTACGAGAAGGACTACATCCCCCTGAAGCAGGGCGGCACGCAGAACCTGGACCTCATCACGAACGGCATCGAGGCGCCGGCATGGCGCAGCGGCTACGCGCTGGGTCGCTTCACGGACACGCTGCTCAACGGCAAAGGCGAGAGCTACTCCACGCTCCTACAGGTCGCGTCCGACACCGACTCACTCCGCGTGGTCGACGGCGAGCTGGACAACCAGTTCACGCCCGCGAAGTTCGCGATCAAGGTCTCGCAGTAAAGCCCCGGCCGACGCTCAGGCCCGCACGTCGAGCTTGCCGCCGACCCCGGCGATCAACATCCGCACGATGTCGGCCTGCGCCTCGTTCGCTCTCTTCAGCACGGACACCTGCGCCTGCGCCTGCACCTGCGAAGCTGCATCGGACGTGGGCGCGCTGATGCGCGAGGCGAGACTGGAGGTGCTGCTACCGACGTTCATGAGCGTGTGAACGGCAGGTGCCCAGATCACTTGAGGGCATCACTTGAGCCCATCACTCGAGCCCATCGCTGGAGCAGCGCAAAAGACCCACAAATCCTGCGGCGGGGGCGGTTTCGCTTGCGACAGGGGCCGCGGAATGACACTTTCGGCCGCTCATGCCGCCTGTAGTGGATGCACCCGCGAGCTTGATGGTGCGCCGCGCAAATCGCATGACCCGCGTGCTGTCCGTCATCGCGCTGTTTGCCAGCGTGGCGTGCGTCACGATCGCGGCGTTCTGCGTTGCAACGACCCTTGGCTCACGGCGCTGGGGTCCGGTCGAGGCGGAGATGGTGTTCGAGGCGCTGCGCGTCCGAAGAGGCTTCCCGCTGTACTTCGATCCGAGCATGGGCGCTGGCGAATATGGCGCGCCGCCGACGCGGTACTTCGTGCTCTACACGCCGATCTGGCCGGAGATCCTTGCGTGGCTCGGGTCTGCGTCGCTGGAAGGTCTGCGCTTCGGTGGACGCCTCGTCAACTCGGTGGCGTGGCTTTCATTCTTCGCGTGGCTGTACCGAAGCACGCCGCAGCTTCGTCGCGTACCGACGCTGGTCGCGTGTGCGGTGGTGGCTGGCGGCTTCTTTCTCTCGCGAGAGGCGACGCTTGCCGGTCCCGACACCATCGCATGCGTGATCGTCGGCGTGGGCTTCGTGCGCGCGTCGCGCAAGGGCGAGATGGACGCGCTATCCGCGGTGCTGCTTGCCACCGGTCCGTTCATCAAGCCCAGCGTGATTGGCTGCGCCGTCGGTGTCTGCATCGGACACGCGATCGTGAAGCGGTGGGCTGCATGGCGCTCGCTCGCCATCATGGCCGCGGTGGGCACCGCCTGGATCATCGTGTGCTTCATTCTCAGCCACGGCATGTGGCCGCTGCACATGTTCCGCGCGACGGGACAGACGATATCGCTGGACCGCCTGGTGTCGGAGCTGGGCGGCCGCGGCCTCTTCCTGGGCTTGCCGCACGTCGTGTGCATCGGCTTCGCGTTCCGAGGGAATGCCAACGCCGTCCTGCGCTCCACGCTGGTGGTGACGCTCGGCTATTCGACGTTCTTGCTCGCGAAGCACGGTAGCGGCTCGCACTACTTCATCGAGCCGAGCATCGCGTGCGTCGCGGCGGTGAGCATGGTCGACTGCGCGATATCCCCGTGGCAACGCCTCTTCCGGTGGGCCGTCACGGCGACTCTCACGTGCATGACCGCCGTGGCCACGTTCGTCGGGTTCACGAACGAACGCGCGGTCTCCCTGCGCCGCGCGGAGCTCCTGCCCGCGATGCGCGAGGCCTGCCCGCTTCTGGCCGGAGAGGTGGCGGCGGTATCGGACCTCACGCTGGAGCTCGATCTCAACGGACGCATCCTCGTGCCGTTGTGGCAGACCAGCTACCTGGTTCGCCGCGGCATCTTCTCCGCAGAGATGTGGGCCAAGGATCTACGAGACCCGCACGTGCGCTGCGTGATCAACGGACCAGAGTTCCTGGATCCGGTGCCGGAGGACATCTCGGGCATCGTCGAGGTGTCGGCGTGGCGCAAGGAGCTGCGGCCGGAGATCGACCGCGACTTCGTCTATGACCGCACTGTGATGGGGTGGCTGGTCATGAAGCGCCGCGATGGGCTAAGGGAAAAGCCGTGACCGAGGAGCTCCACGGGTTCGACGCGATGCTTGGCCGCACGGTGCGCCTGCCGATCTTGCGCATTGGCACGCCGGGCGCATTTCTCGCGCTCGATCCCGGCAACCCGAAGTCCGAGGTGATCCTCCTCCTTGGCAGCGAGCTCGAAGAGGCAGACAAGGAAGGCGTCGTCCTCACCGTCTTCATCCATCGCGACTCCGAGGGACGGCCGCTGGCTACCAAGCGCGTCCCGAAGGTGGAGCTGGGGCAGGTTGCATTCCTCGAGGTCACGCAACGAACCAACGTCGGCGCGTTCGTCGACTGGGGGCTGCCGAAGGAGCTCTTGGTGCCCTTCAAGGAGGAGACCACCGAGATGCGCGTGGGCGAAGCCTACGCCGTCGGCCTTTACGTGGACGCGAGCGGCCGGCTCGCCGGGACCATGCGCGTCGCGGAGATGCTCCACCCGGCGGACGTCGGTGTGGACGCGTGGATGATGGGCGAGGCGTGGCGCGAGGTGCCGGAGGTGGGGCTGTTCGTGATCGTCGAGAAGCGCAGCGTGGGACTCCTGCCCAAGGAGGAGCACCATGGTCTCTCGCGCGGGCAGGCTGCGCGCTTTCGCGTCACGCACGTGCACGCCGATGGAAAGATCGAGCTCTCGCTCCGTGCACACGCCCACCAGGAGCTGGAAGGTGACGCGGAGCGCATCCTCGCCGAGCTGCGCACGAAAGGCAGCGCGCCGGTGTCCGAGCGCGCGAGCCCCGAGGAGCTCCGCAGGCGGTTCGGCCTCTCGAAGAAGGCATTCAAGCGCGCCGTGGGCCGCCTTTTCCGCGAACGTAAGATCGAGATCGACGACGACGGAGTGCTCCGGTGCGTGGGCTGACACGCCTCGCGGTGTTCGCCTTGCTTGGGCCGCTCTGCGCGTGCGGAGGTGCCGTGGCCTCTGCTTCCACGAGCACCGCGCCCGGACGCGCGGTCAGCACCACGCCCGGCGCCGCATCCACGTCTGCATCAGCCGCGCACTACGAGACGGCCCAGGTCTGCCCGCTCGCGCCCGGCACGAAGAGCGCTTACTGGAGCGATCGCAAGCTGGCTCACGCCGTCGTGAAGGACGATCTCGTCGCGCGAAAGCGCGAGTTCATCCAGTTCGGACGCACCTTCACGCCCGAGAGCGAGCGCATCTCCGAAGAGGAGCTCGAGAGAAGGCTCGCCGCGGTCGTGGCCGAGGAGGCCCGCGGCGACGGCATGAAGTCCGACGACGTGACCGCCTATGAGCTACCGACCGGTGCGCCGCTCCTCTTCTTCCGTGGCGTGACCCCTTCCGACGCGGGAGGGATGGGCGACGCCAACACGTGGGGCATGGCTGTCGTTCGCGTGGGGTGTACATGGAAAAGGTTGGAGGGTGCGTTCGGCGGCACCGCTCTTGCCGTCTATCGGACACAGGGTGGGGCGGCCGTCCTCGTGCAGACCTACACGAGCGGCCAGTGCGAGACCGCGACCGAGGTGCGCGTGCTCGCGGGCACGACCGTCGAGAAGTCGACCATCAGCGGCTCACGCACCGACATGGCTGACGTCTGCGGCGGCGAGCCGCGCGTGGTGGAAGCCGTGACCGACGGAGACGTGCTGCGCGGCATGACGGTCACGACGAACGGCCAGGATGGAAAGCCGATGGTGGCAGAGCGCTACACGTTCGACCCCAAGAATCCGTCGAAGCTGGTGCAGGCCCACTGAGGGGGGAACCTTGCCGATCTTCTAGCTGGCGGCGGCTTCAAAGGACGGCGCGTGCGCGTGCCTCTTGCGGGGGACCGTCGCGATGCCCTCCTGCGGGAGCGCGAGCAACGAGCGGAGCTCACCCACGGTCATGGCGAGCAGATCGTTGTAGTTTGCATCGATTGCCCACAGCACGCGCCCGCGGCGGCTAGCGCGAAAGGCGGCCAGCGCGCGCCTGAAGGCCCCGACGAAGCCGAGCATCATCCCGGACGTGATGATGCCACCGACGTAGAGTCCGACCTGGCGCAGGCCCCCGCGTGCCTCCCATGCGGATATCTCGCCTTCACCGACGAGATCCGTGCCGAACCCGGTGGCCACGTGGTGCAGGTCGTGGAGCATGATCGCCCACCGATGCGTGGGGGTGTTGGGCACGGAGAACTTCACGCCCATGAACGACGCGGGGGTCGTCTTCTTGTCGTACTCCTCGCGCGTGAAGCCATTCTCGCGCAAGTATTCGTCGAGTGCGCGAGCCACGGTCCACGCTGCGGGATACGGCATGTCGCTCATCTCCAGATCCTAGGGCCGGATGTCCTGGGAGTGAACCCCGACGTCCTCACATCTTCCGATCTCGGCCTGCCCAGCCCATGCTGATGCTCAGCACCGGCTCTGCGTCGTGCGTCAGCCACGTGGACGACAGGTTGATCGAGATGGGGCGCACGCGGACCTCGGGCATCGTGAGATCCTGCGCTGCGTTTCCGTTGCCGATCAGCGAGCCCAGGACGGACTCCTTCTTCTTCGGTTGCTCCTCGGCCGGGAACACATTTACGGCGGCGCTCTCCACGCGCGCCATCTCGCCCACGCCCTTCTCCGCGTGCAACGTCACGCGCACGAAGCCGCACTGGCTCCCCTCCGTCACGCCGCTTGGCGTGTGAACCATGAGCGGCATCTGGCGGGACCGCGCGATCGCGCGCGCGTTGGTGAAGTCCGATGGATCGACCGGCTTGTCGTCGTCTGGTGCATGCCTGCGCACCACCAGCTGCACGTGGGTGCGCTCCTGCGCGGCATAGATGGTCAGATCACCCGGCGCCTCGCCGACCTTCTTCAGCGCGAGCGAGGCACGGCCGATGAGGCGAACCCCCATCGTTGCTGGATCCACCCACGCGTCCACCGTCTCGAGCTTCGCCTCCCCGTTCTCGATCACGAAGCGTTCGCGATGTACCGGCGTCACGTCACTCGGCGCGTTGCGTAGGGCCGCGCGGCGTTGCTCCGCTGACTCGAAGTGAGGAGAAAGCTGGATGACCGGTTGCAGCGACGGGCTCCACTCCGCGGCGCCGCCCTCCTGATCGATGTCGACATCGACGGCGCGGTCGGAGAAGCATTCGTCCATCCCGTTGTCGAAGCCGGAGAAGCCGCGGCCGCTGCTCATCTCGCGCGCGGTCTCCTCCTTGGTGAAGACCATGATGAACTGTTGGTTCATCGTCTTCATCTTGCCCTCGGCTGGCGGACGTACGGGATAGAACCCGGGCACCTTACTGTTCGCTGGAATGCGATCGGGCGCCTTTGCGGCCGGGAACTGCGTGATGTTCCCCGTGGGAAGGCCGGCCACGCGCAGGGTGTCTGCGCTGGCGCGGTCCTCCGGAAGGAAGCAGGCGACGACGACGAGGGACAGGAGAAGGAGCTTCTTGTTCTTCTTGTTCATCATGGCGTGCCTCACAGGGTCCTGAGGTAACTCTCGAGCGAGTCGAGGTCGTCGTCTTTGAGGTGAGAGGTCTTGCCCATCTTGCCGTCCACGCCGCGGAGCAGCGCGCCAAGAGTCTTGTAGCGACCGTCGTGGAACCACGGGCCCGCGCCGCCCACGCCGCGCAGCGAGGGAGTGTTGAAGTCCCCCTTGCGATCGGCCGCGGCCTTGCTCTTCACGTCGTGCTGCATGCCGTCTGCGAAGTTCGTGTCGGGCGTGTGGCACGTCGAGCACTGAGTCTCGGCGGACATGAAGATCTGCTTGCCGCGCGCCACCTTGGTGTCGGGTTGTGCATGATTGGCGGCGGCGTTCGGCGGCGCCATCGTCGTGATGTACGCGACGATCGCGTCCAGCTCCAGGCTGCGAAGGCCCGCGCCGTCGAGCCGGTCGAACGTGGTGGCGAGGTGCTCGCGGAGTGTGTGCTCCGGATTGCTCCAGGAGTACGGCGGCTGCCCTACGCGGCCTGCGAGCAGGATGGTGCGGCGCGGCCCGTCAGGCGTGGCCCACGTGATGGCGTCGTCGCGGCCGTCCGGATGACAGCTGGCACATGCGCGCCCGTCCTTGGCGATGCGGTTGTCGCCAGCGGCATGGAAGAGGAGACGGCCCATGGCGATCTCCGCGGAGATCTTCTTCGGCGCGTCCGGCAGCTCGATCCGTGCTGATTTCTCGCGCGGATTCGACTTGGGGCTCGACATCTGCGGCGCACCCAGATCGATCACGTTGATGATGCGATCGAACTGCGACCACACCACCGCGCGCTTGCCGGCCACGTCCACGGCGATGCCAGTGGGGCCAGCGCCCACGCCCCAGCGACGCTTCTCTGCGCGCACCGGGCTCGCGGCGGCAGCGTCGTACTCGACCACGTCGTCGATGCCAAAGCACGTGACCAGCAGGCTCTTGCCATTCGGGTCCACCGCAGCGGCCCGCGGCAACAGACACGGCTCGTGATGGTCGCGCGGGTCGTCGGCGCCGCCCATGAACATCCGCTCGCGCTCGAACGCGAGCGACGTGTCGAGCGCGCTGCCGGTCGCGTCGTCGATGACGGCGACGTTGGGTGCCTCCGTGGGCGAGTCGTCGTCGCCGTAGCCTTCGGCGCGCTGGTTCGGGTCGCCAGAGTCCACGAACACCTGCGGCGCAAGCACGCGGCCCTTCGGGTCCATCGTCTTCGCGAGGGCATAGCCCTGACAGGAGATTCGCCCGGTCTCCTCTTCCTTCCCCTGCTCGTCCTTCTCCATCTCCTTGAAGCGCTGGTCCATCTCCGCCGTGACCTTCACGCCGGCGGCCCTCAGGCGCTTCGGGTTGAAGCGAGAGACGCGGCGCTTCATCGCCATCAGCGGATCCTTGCCGCGCATGATGAGCTCCTTCGCCGTGCCCTGCGACAGGTCGACCACGCTCATGTGCGAACCCACGGCATGCGAGACGAAGGCCGTCTTGCCATCATCACCGATCACCACGGCCCGCGGCTCACGCGGCAAGCGCACGTCGCTCTTCTTCACGAGCGACACCGCATCCAGGATCGAGAGCGTTCGTCCCCAGGCAGAGGTCACGAGCAGGCTCTTCCCGTCCGGGGTGACCGCCATCGCGAATGGCTCGTCTGCAACCGGCGCAGCGCACGCAGACGCGAGCGGCTTGTTCGCGGCGCCCGGCGTGAACGCGATGACGCGAGCCTTGTCGCGCATGACGACCACGAGCTTCCCGTCGTTCGTCATGATCATGTGGCCCGGCACACCATCCACGGGCGTGCTCGCGAGCTGTTTCTTTTCGTCCACGTCCACCGTGAGGACGGCGTGCACGTCTTCGTCGGAGACGTACGCGAGCTTCTTGCCGCCGATCTCTGCGAGGACGATGGTGGAGCTCGAACCAGTGGGAGAGGTCGCATGCGCCACGGCGCCGACCGTCGCTACGCACGCTGGCCCCGCGACCTGGGCGGCGACCATCGGCGCGTCGGGCGCCTTGCTCTGCTGCGCGGCCCCACCGCACGCCGCTGCTACTCCCGTCGCCACCACCAGCGCCACATTCCGTTTCCACATCGACATGGAATCCCTCCGAGCACCCAATGATGCCAGAAGTGGCTACGCACGCGCTGCGCCAGTTCTTCCTGAACCTACATGTCGACGCTCATTTGGCGCATATTCCATGCAGTGTACAAGTACCCATGCCGTCCGCGACCATGACCTGATCGGGGGCCATCGAGCAGTCCAGCCCCTCGGCGCAGTGGTAGCCGGCGACGCCTCCGCACGAGCCGCCGACGTCGCTCGCCTGCTCCGGTGGGTTGACCTTACCGGGCTCACGCGGTGGCAGCTTCTGGTGCGGCTGCTCGACGCATCGTAGCCCGTCCGCGCAGCGCGGAGCGGATGCGCCTGGTGTGCAGGTCTCCCCGGCGTTGACGATGCTCCGCTGCGGAGGCGGAAACGCCGGTTGAGGAGCGTCCACCTTCTCTTGCGGTGTGCAACCAGAGGCAACGACGAACGCGAGCACCAGACGCCAGGCCATGAACGCGAGCATACCGCGTCCACCCCGACGGAGGAGCGCGCTCAGTGTCTGGCCAAGGCCTTCTTCATCGTCTCATCGAAGACCGCGTTCGGCTGCGCACCGACGACGCGATGACCATCGAAGAATGACGTGGGCGTGCCTCGCGCGCCGAGCTTGTCGGCGAGCGCCTCGTCCGCGCGAAGGGCCTCCAGCGTGACCGCAGATTCCATGTCGCGATGCAGCCGCGCCACGTCCAGTCCCACCTCTTGCGCAACCCTGTCCAGGGCCGCGGCGCTGCGATCGGTGCGCTCGGCGAAAGCCTTCTCCATGAACGCGGGGAGCTTGCCCTGCGCGTCCGCTGCGATCGCGGCAAGGGCCCACGTCCGCGCATTCGGGTGCATCGCCAGCGGTCTCTGCCTGACCGCGACCTTCACGTCGGGATGCGACGCGACGAAGCCACGTAGCTGTCCATCGAGGCGCGCGCAGAACGGACACTCGAGATCCGTGAAGAGCACGATGGTGTGAGGCGCGCGGGTGTCACCAGCCATGTGAAGGCCGCCGACACCGACCGCATCTGCCACGAACGTGTCTTCCACCACGTCCCCATCGCCGGGTGGCGGCGGATTCTTGCGCGCCTCCTGCATGAGCGCGTCATAGAGGTCCTTTCGTGCGACGCCCGACTCCAAGAGCTCGTTTGCGTGCACGAGCTCCTCGTCGATCATCGTGCGGAACGTCTCGATCGGCTGCGCGCCGGTGATCGCGCGGCCATTGACGAAGAACGTGGGCGTACCCGTCGCGTGCACTCCACGCGCCAGCGCCTGGCTCTTCTCCAGGCCCTTCTTTGCGCGCGTCACGCTCGCCTGCGACCGCATGAAGGAGCCCATTCCGAGCTTCGCAGAAAGCGCCGTGAGATCGTCGTCGGAGTGCTTGCGCGGCTCCGCGAACAACAGAGTGTGCGCCTGCTCGAACACGCCTGCCTCGCTCGCGATGAGCGCGAAGGTCGCGATGTCGTCAGCGCGCTCGTGCATCGGCAAGGGTGACTCAGCCACGAAGACGCGGAGGTCGCGGCCGTAGGTCCGCCGTAGGGTCTGCACGGTGGCCTCTGCGCGCACGCAATATGGACACTCGTAGTCCGTCATCTCCACCAGCGTCGCCTTGGCGTCCGTCGCACCCATCATCGGAAGGCCGTCGACCAGCACGAGGCTCCGAGTCTTCGGTGCCTCCTTCTTCTCCTTCGCCGGCGATGGCGCCTGCGCTGGCGCGACGTCCTGCTGTGCCGCGATCGCGGGCGCGGGCGCGTCCTCTCGCGCGGCCGGGTCTTCCGTCTTCTGTCCGCAGCTAAGGGCCAGTGTGCTGGCGAGCACCCAGGCGATCGAGTTCTTCGTCATGTTGCCTCCGCAGGCTCATGGCCTGTAGTCGGCACAAGTTACGAAGTCTCCGCAGCCACAGATCGCATCGCCCACACCCGCCACGGCGGCAGCCGAGATGAGGCGCGCGCCTCCCGAGCCAACCAGGGCGAGGCTCTGAGGAGGCGCATCGCATGAACCAGGAACAGCATGCGATGCGACGGGCATGCTCGCTGGCAATGCCTCGCACGTGAGTCCGAAGAACGACGACGCAGGGCCGCACGTGCCGCGGTCGCCCTCTGGGTCACCCGATGTGGAGAGCGACATCGGGGGCGGCCGTTCGGACGGCGGCGCAGAAGGGCGCGCACGTTCGCCATGAACGCCAGACCCCCACGCGACGAGTACGAAGAGCCCGGCGGCTGCATGCAGCATCGCAACGGGCGCTACTGTCGCGCCGAGCGCCCGGTAGACGCGCTTCAGCGAGCCACTCGGAAGGAGCGACACGGCGCGCACGCAGCGGCGGGTTTCACCGCGAGCGATCACCGCGTCGGCGGATGGCAGCGCAGGGAGCTCCATGCGCTGGGCGCGCGCGCGAAACAGGTCGCGCTCGAACGAATCGTCGTCCATCGAGAGCTTGCCGTTCATCGACCACCTCTGCTGCTCGCGCGCTCTGCGTCGCGCTCGTACGCCGCCAGTGTCTCTCGCAGGATCTCGCGGCCGCGAAAAATCTCGACCTTGACCTTCGCGAGCGAGAAGCCCATGAGCGTGGCGATGTCCGCGTACTCGAGCCCGTGGTCCAGCGCCATCAGCAGCATGGCCCGGCGATCCTCGGACAGGGTGGCGAGAGCGCCATCGACGACGGAGAGCGCCTCGCGATCGAGCAGCTCACCCTCCGGTGATTGAGCGCGCGAACACGGCGCGTGCCTGGCCTCTTCGTCGTCATCCTCGGTGAACACGCGGCCGCGCCGGGCACGCGCCTTGCGAAGCTCCAGCGACACGTTGCGTGCAACGCCGAAGAGCCACGGCACGGCCCGCTCCACCTCGCGCACGATCTCCGGGTGTGCATAGGCGCGAACGAACGTCTCCTGCGTCGCGTCGGTCGCGAGCGCGGCATCGCCGAGCAAGTCGCGCAGGAAGCGATGGATTCGGGGCGCGTGCTTCTCGTAGAGGAACGTGAACGCTGCTCGATCCTCCGCTTCCATATCCCGCGCCGCGCCGAGAGCGAGCGAGGCGGAAAGGACGTCAGGAAGCGTGGCCACGAGGGTACCTGGCGCGGTGAACCGCCGGGTTACAAGAAATGTTCCGGGCTACTCCTTTTTCGGGGTCGCCTCGGAGGCCTTCGGCGCGGGCGTCGGCTTCTTGTCGTCGTCCTCTTCCTCTTCGTTCGCGAGCGCCGCAGTGTGCGCGGCCGCCGCCTTGATCTTCTGCTCGGCGGCGCCGATGCGATCGCTCTTCTCTTTCTGCGTCTTGCCCGCGATGCCTCCGCCGGTGAGGCCAATGACGAGCGACACTATCCAGAGCGCGCGGTTTCCGAGCAAGAGCGCCATGGAAGCGATGACCAGGCCTACCTCCGTGCAGAGCTGCGCCTTCTCGAAGCCGGACGCAGCGTCGCCGTACGCGTCGAGGATCAGATCGTACGCCTCCGCGTCCTCCTTCGCCTCCTTCATGTCGTGGGCGTAGACGTGCATTTTCTTCAGGATGCGCTCTTCGTCGTCCTTGTCGGGCGTGAGCAGGTCCATCAGCTCCCGCGTGGACACGTCGATCGCTTCCTTGATCTCCGCAGTGTCCTCGTCGTCGGCCTTGCCGCTCCGCGAACGCACGTCGCTCAGCTTCTTGCCGAACTTCTCCATCTCCGCGCGGTTCGGTGTCACGGCGTGGAGCAGCTGGTAGTCAGCCTGCAGCACGCGGTACTTCATGGTCTCGGCCTGCAGCTCCGAGTACTGATTGGACTGCTCGACGGTGTTGCGAATCAGCTCCGTGCGCGAGGCACCGACCATCGCGGCGCAGAACGCCAGCATCACGCCGAGCAACGCCATGGTGACGCCGATCGGCTTCGTGCTCACCTTCTTCGGGGCGTCGGCCGTTGCGTCAGCCGCGTGCGCGTCCTTCGCAGGCGCCTCTGCCTTCGCTGCGCTCGCGTCCTTCTCGTCCTTCGCGGCGTCGTCCCCACCTTCGTGCTTTTCGCTCACGGGCCGTGTCTTACACCCGTCACGATCGCGGGCGAAAGAGCCGCATACAACGTGACGGCGAAGTCAGGTACGGGGGGTGATGAACCCGTCGTGGGCGAGTAGCTCCGCCGTGAGGACCGACCCTCCAGCAGCGCCTCGGACTGTGTTGTGCGAGAGCGTGACGAAGCGGTAGTCGAAGATCGCGTCGCCACGCAGCCGGCCGACGGTGATGCCCATGCCGTTGCCCGCGTCGCGGTCGAGCCGCGTCTGCGGCCGTGAGTCGTCGTCGGAGTACGTGATGAGCGGCGTTGGCGCCGACGGCAGCTTCAACGTCTGCGGCCTGCCCTCGAACGCGCGCCAGCGACGGATCAGCTCCTCGTGTGGGACCTTCTTCTCCACGCTGAGCGAGACCGCAGCAAGGTGACCGTCCGAGACAGGGACGCGAATGCACTGCGCAGAGAAGATGGGAGTGCGCGCAGGCACGATGACGCCGTCCACGATGCTGCCCCAGATCTTGAGGGGCTCCTGCTCGCTCTTCTCTTCCTCACCCTTGATGAACGGGATGACGTTGTCCACCATCTCCGGCCAGGTCTCGAACGTCTTTCCAGCGCCCGAGATCGCCTGGTACGTGGCGACGACGACTCGCTGTAACCCCAGATCGCGCAGCGGATGGAGCGCGGGCAAGTAGCTCTGTAGCGAGCAGTTCGGCTTCACGGCCACGAACCCGCGCTTCGTACCCAGTCGCCGCCGCTGGTGCTCTATGGTCTGCGCGTGCTCGGAGTTGAGCTCCGGCATCATCATGGGCACATCAGGCGTGGCACGATGCGCCGAGTTATTGGAGATGACGGGCGTCTCCGCCTTCGCGTAGGCATCCTCCATCGCGCGCGTCTCGTCCTTGCCCATGTCCACGGCGCAGAACACGAAGTCCACGCCGTCGGCCACCTTCGCGACCTCTGACGCGTCGCCCACGGTGAGCCGGGCAACGTTCTCGGGGACTCGTGTCTTCAGCGTCCACCGCCCACGCGTGGCCTCCTCGTAGGTCTGACCAGCGGACTTCGGGCTGGCAGCGACCTTCGTGACGGAGAACCACGGATGGTCCGCGAGCAGCGCAACGAAGCGCTGCCCCACCATTCCGGTTGCCCCCACCACGCCCACGCTGAACCGCTTCGTCATCGCGGAAAGAAACTCTAGTGACTCCCGACGAAAACGGAAAGCTTGCAGCGAAGGGCTATTTGCACCAGGTGTCGCGCATCGACTTTGCGTTCAGGTCGATGATGTTCTGGCTGATGTTCTTGACCTGGAGGGTTCCGCGCTGGAGGCGCTCGCCTTCGTCGCACTTGCCCGCAAGCATCAAGCAGAGCACGCGAGTCGACGCGTAGCCCGAGCTGGCGTTGGTCGACTTCAGCGCAGGGTCTGCCTGTAGGCGGTCGAACGTGTCCATGTCGGCAACGCAGCTGCCGTCCTTCTTCGCCACCTTCGCGGACGCTGCCGTGTGCGCGGCAGTCGCCGCTTCTCGATTCGCGGCGGCGCTTTGCTGCGCGACTGCCACGGGGTCTGCGCCGAGCGCGTCCTTGCAGCGCGGCACGCTGCTGTTGAAGCTGGCGCGCATGTAGGGCTCGTTGCCGGTGACGGGATGACCGTTGGACTGGCCAACGAGGATCTGGCCCTTCTTGTACGCATCGAATGCGCTCGGGCAGTCACCAGCCTTCGCGAAGCAGGCGGGACCGTAGTGGGCGACGAAACGCTGCGGATCGGTCATCATGACGTCGTCCTCGTCCTTCGCCTTCACGGTCGACATGAGGCGGACGATCGTGTCCACGTTCTCCTTGCAGACCTGCGGATCCTTCTTGCTGTTCGACGCCTCTGTCAGCGTCGCGCGTGCCTTGAGGACTTGATCGCGCGGCGTGAGGGCGCCGCCCTGGCACCACCTGCCGGCCATGGCATCGGTCGCTGCGTCAATGCGCTCGGCGCTGCTGTCGCCCCAGCTCTTCATGGCCTGACGGCGCCAGAGCGTCTTGCCGGCAGTGCACTGGCCCGACACCATGAGGCACTGAGCGCGGATGACCGCGGTGTAGCCGCCGTCTGCGTTCGTGGAGAGCCCGGCGGGGCGCGGGTCCAGGCGATCGTGTTGATCGAGATCCGAGATGCAGCCTTTGCCGTCCTTCGCGTTCATCTTCACCGCAGCGGACTGCATGAGCGCGAGCGCCTTCTTCTCACGATCAGTCTCTGCCTTCAGCTTGCCCGCCAGGTTGAGGGACTCCGGGGTCTCCTCCGCTTGCGCCGCCTTGCCGTCCGGGTTTCCGCCGTCGGTGACCGGGCGGAGCGTGAGACGAATAGGGACCTTGCAGGTGTCGACCTCGCGAGCGCTGTCGCCTGCACACGCAGATAGATCACCGCCCCTCTTGTCCGCCTGCGTGGTGGATGACTTCTTCGCGCCGGCGCCGAAGCCAAAGTAGCTACCACCGAGCTCACCGGCCAGCTTGGACCTGGACGCCAGCGCGAACGCGCCAAGGTTGTAGCCGTACACGAAGTGCGTGGCCTCGGCGCACGCCGGGTTCTTCGAGAGGTCGCCCTTGTAGATCTTGTCGCGCGTCGAGTTGCGGGTGCCGCTGACGTAGTACTCCATGTGGAACTTCTCGCCGCTCTCCACGCGCGGGGCCAGCGATGCGGCGCCGAGCGGAAGCTTCGCGTAGAGCTCGCCTTCATTCGCGACGTCCACGCTCTCCACGCCGCCGGAGGTCCACGTGATCGGCTTGTACGACCCGTAGGCGCCCTTCATCGCTTCGTCCTTGCAACCGTCGAGGACGTGCAGCTCGCACCCTTCGTACTTCACCATGATGACGTCGCTGTCGCTGAAGGACTGGAACGACGACATGTCCGTCGCGTCCCACTCGATGATGAACGGGCGGGTGTGGTTCGCCGAGTCGCACTTGTTCTTGCCAGCGAACGTCTTGCTCATCAGCTTGCTCTGGCCGATCTCGTCGCTCGGACCGCTGGCCGGCTTGCCGTTCCCTCCCCCGCACGCCGCTGCGAAGAGCGAGGCAAATGCGGTGACGGAGAAAGCGACGACGGCCCGAGAGCGAGTGAGTTGCATCATGGCCGGCCCCCGAGCAAGAGCCCTGCCAGCACAATCCAGCCAAATTTCAGCCGCTTCCGCGCATCACCGGAAACATCTTTCCGCGCCCCCAACGAACACCGGAAAGAACTTTCCGCAGCCCGCCCCAACAAGAGAAGCCAACCCGCAACCGCGTAAGAGCAGTCGTCACAGCCCGCATACCGTCGCGAAGCGACGTTGGCGAAAGCCAAGGCGGGGGAGGCTCATCGCGAAGCGATGAGGGGACCGTCAGGTCCCACGCGACAAAAGAAGCCGATCGAGGCGACCCAAAAAGCCACCTCGATCCAGCTCGCACAAAACCCCGCCAGTCAGATCTACGGCGAGCCGATCATGATGGGCATGTAGTGGTTCACGCCGTTTGCCGTGGAGACGATCGAGAGGAGCTCGCCCTTGGTCTTGCCTTGCACGTTGGCCGTGACGGTGAGGTACGCCTTCTTGCCGTTTGCGCCGGAGGTCACGTCCAGCGAGAAGCTGAGTCGGCCCTTCTGCGAGGTGCCCATCGCGCCGCCCTCGACGGCCTTGATGGTCCAGTCCGCCATCTTGGCGTCGCTGTAGAAGCCAAGCGGTATCGTCTTGGTCTGACCGACGGGGATCTTGTAGCCCTTCGTCTTCTGCTTGCCGCCGCCGACCGCGCTGAGGTCGAGGTCGATGGTCTCGAGGTTGAGCGGCGTGACGTTGAAGTACGTGGCGTGTGCGGCCGGGACGCACGGATCGTGGCCAGCCTTCGCCGCCGCGTTCGACCACTGGCGCTGCACCACGAACGGGAAGTCCGTGGACGACGACATCGTGGAGTCGCGATAGAACTCGCACGCGTCGCCGACCTCGCTCTGGAATTGCTGGAAGAACTCCCACGCGACGTGATCGTTGTCGAAGCCGACATACGCGGGGTTCGTCTGCGGGTACGGGTCCGTGGCGGCCTCCACGAGCTCGTGCGACGCGGAGAGAGTGGTCTCGCTGAAGCCCGCGCCTCCGCACTGCGGGACGATCGCGTACGCGACGTCCTTGCCGTTGACGGTGGTGCTGTCGTGATAGCCACCAACGCCCTGGCTGCACGCGTCGGAGCCCTGGAGGATGAGGCTCGTGGTCGGCGCGAGGTAGAGGATGTACACGGAGTTGTTGTCGGACGCGGGCCAACCGGACATCGGGTCACCAACGTTCTTTGCAACGAGCGCGTCCAGCTCCGTGTCCGCGAGCGTCGCAGGCGCGTCGGTGGTGATGCGAACATGGTGCGTGGCGCCGCTCGTCGACGACGAGATGCCGTACTCGCTGGTCGTCGCCTTCCAGAAGGCGGTGGCTCCAACCGCGTCGCCGAACTGCTCGAACTTGTCTGCGTTCGGATCGCTGGACCACGTGATGGTTGTGATCACCGGGTTCGTGAGGACCGGTCCGCCGTTGTTGACGACCTGCCCGACCTCTGGGGTGAAGGCGGGGTACTTCTCGCTCGCCGCGCCATGATCAGGTGCGGGCGTGGGGGTCGGAGTGGGTGTCGTCGAGCCCCCGGTGGTGGGGTCGGGGTTCGTGCCCGCCGTGTTGGCGTTGGGATCCGAGGTGGACGAGGTGGACCCGCCGCAAGCGGCGATCACACCAGCAGCAACAACCAGGAACAGCGAGGAAACGGCTTTCATTGGCGCGCAAACAGCAGCGCCGCAGTCCGTGTCCTGTGCCGCGATTCGAGCAGATCGTTTCCTGCTCGGAAAACGCAGTGCGCCGTTTTGTGGCCCAGACGGAAACAATCAATGCTGGTGTGCTTTCACTGGTGACGAAACCTGCGTGTATATCCGTCGGCAAGCTTACCTTCTTACATACACCGACACCGATCGCTCGCCGACGTCCTCCCAGTAGTCGACGAGCGTGGAGGTCACGTCGTCTCCGTGAGCTCGCACGACGCCGACGATCGTCTCCATCTGTGCACGCAAGAGGTCGCGCTCCTCGTGCGTGTGGTTGATGATCACGAGCACGCCGCCATCTCCGAGGATCGACACGGCGTGCGCGAGCAGCGCCTCTGGTCTGTACTCGCTCACGGGCAGACCCCACCGCAGCAACGCGAAGCGAGTGACGAACGGGTAGAAGATGGTGACCAACGTCGCGGGCGCTGCTGGTGTGAACGCCAGGAAGTCCTGCACGCAATAGCGGGCAGTCGTCCCTGCGAGCGCGGCCCATGCAGCGGCGTGATCGGCGCGCGAGCGGAGATCCGCGTAGACCACGTGTCCATCGATCTCCACGCCGGTCAGCGCGGGCGGCTCCTCCGACCAGCGCTCCGCGAGCGCGAAGAGGGCCGGCGCGTAGACGAAGTCCTTGCTGCCCACGTCCACGACGCTCGCGGCCGTGACGCGCGTGAGGTGCGCGGCCGCGTGCGTGTCGAGCAGGTCGAGCACGTACAGGTTTTCCCTCATCGCCACGCGCGTGGAGTGCTCGCGGAGACGCGTGAGATCGTAGGCGCCGAGGAGCTGCTCAGCCCGTGCCTCTGCCTTCGTCCGCGCAGCGCCTTCCAGGTAGTCGAACAGCGCGTCCTTCGGCTCGTTCGGCAGCGTGGGTGCGCCGCGCGAGAACCTGAGCGCTCGCCGCAGCGCGAACCGAACGCGATTGACCGGCGCGAACGCGACCGTGAGCGCGCTGATGTCCAACACGCGGTCGCCGAGCCACACACGCAGCACCAGGATGGCGACGAGCGCGCCCGAGAGGACGTACAGGGTCATGGACCGGCGCTGTGCCCCTACATCTTCACGCGCGCCGACGTCGGATCGTAGAGCGGCTTCATGGAGAGCGACGCGGGGTAGAGCTTCCCGGCGATCTCCACCTCCCACGTGCCCTTCTCCAGGTACGCGGAGTCCACGACGTCCGTGCCGCCTTCGATCATCGCGAGGCCGACCGCGCCGCCCACCGTGAAGCCGTAGGACGCAGCGCGGATGTAGCCCTTCGGCTTTCCGTCGCGCCGGATCACCTCTGCGTGGAACATGAGCGGCTTCGGATCGTTTAGCTTCACCTGCACGATGCGGCGCTTGAGCGGGCCCTCCGCCTTCTTCGCAAGCACGGCCTCCTTGCCGATGAACCCGTCTGGCTTCTTCAGATCCACCGCAAAACCAAGGCCCGCTTCGATCACGGAGTCCGTGTTGTCGATGTCGTGACCGTAGTCGCGGTAGCCCTTCTCCATGCGGAGGCTCGCGAGCGCCTTGAGGCCAGCATGCCGCAGGCCCACGTCCTTGCCCGCGGCCGTGAGCCGGTCGTAGACGTGCGTCGCTTGCTCGGCGGGCACGTAGAGCTCGTAGCCAAGCTCACCGAGGTACGTGATGCGCACGCAGAGCGCGCGCGCGAAGCCGATGTCTATCTCCTTCGCCGCGCGGAACGGAAAGACCTCGTTCGCGAGGTCCGTGCCGGTGATCTTCTGGAGCAGTTCACGCGAGCGTGGCCCCTGCACGTTGATCTGCGCGTAGCCCGACGTGACGTCCGACACGAAGGCGTGCGCGTTCGCCTCTGCGATGTGGCGCTTCATCCATGTGTGGACGTGACGGTGGGCGGTGTCGCTGGCGACTACCCAGTAGCGCTCCTCATCCAGCTTGGTGACGGTGAGGTCCGCCTCGAGCTTGCCCAGGTGATTGAGCCACTGCGTGTACGTGATCATCCCGTCGTGCGTCGCGACGTCGTTCGCGGAGATCTGGTTCAGGATGCGCCCGGCGTCCTTCCCCTCCACCAGAAATTTCGCCATGAACGACATGTCCATGACGATGACGCCCTCGCGGCAGGCCTTGTGCTCGGCCTCCCAGTACTGAAACCAGTGGCCGCGACCCCAGGTGAGGTTCGGGGTCTCCACGCGCTCGCCCTTCGGCGTGTACCAGTCCGCGCCTTCCCATCCGCTGACGTCCTTGAAGTACGCGCCCTCCGCCGCGAGGCGGTCGTAGATGGGGGACTTCTTCGAACCACGTGCAGTCTGCATGGATCGCGTGGGGTAGTGACACTGGTAGACCATGCCCAGCGACTCCACCGTGCGCGTGCGCCGGTACTCCGGATTCGCCTGGTAGGTGTGCAGGCGGTCGATGTTCATGCCCGTGACGTCCATGTCGGGTCGACCGTTGATGATCCAGTGCGCGAGCATGCGGCCCAGGCCACCACCCGTGAGGATGCCGATCGAGTTGAGGCCCGCGGCGACGAAGTAGTTCTTGAGCTCCGGCGACTCTCCGACGACGGGCGCGAGGTCCGGGGTGAAGCTCTCTGGTCCACAGAAGAACTTCTTCACGCCGACCTCGAGCGCGATCGGCACGCGGCTCATCGCGCGCTCCACGTAGGGCCCCATGCGATCCCAGTCCGGCGTGATCTCGCCGAACGAGAAATCCTGCGGGATTCCTTCCACGCGCCACGGGGCGCAGAGCGGCTCGAAGAGGCCGATCATCAACCCGCCGACCTCTTCGCGGTAGTAGCCGTGGCGCGCGGGATCCTCGAGCACCGGGAAAGACTGCGAGAGCCCGGGCACCTTGTCCGTGATCAGGTAGTAGTGCTCAGCCGCCTGGAGCGGGATGTTCACGCCCGACAGCGCGCCCAGCTCACGCGCCCACATGCCGGCGCAGTTGACGACGACGTCGCACTTGATCTCGCCGTACGCGGTGACCACGGCGGACACGGCGCCGTTCTTCTTCAAGACGCCGAGCGCGGGCACGTTCTCCAGGATGGTGGCGCCCTGCATGCGCGCACCCTTCGCGAGCGCCATGGTGGCGTCGACGGGGTTCGCGCGGCCATCCTCTTTCACGTAGAAGCCCGCGAGGAGATCGTCCGTGTTCGCGAGTGGGAAGAGATCCTTGATCTCCTTCGGCGAGATCTCGTGCACGTCCACGCCGCAGTAGCGGTTGAAGGCAGACACGCGCCGGTACTCCTCGAGCCGGTCCTCGTCACCTGCGACCTCGATGAAGCCGACGGGCAAGAAGCCACTGGTGAGCCCCGTCTCCGCCTCCAGACGCGTGTAGAGATCGCGCGTGTATTTCCGCATCTCCGTCGAGGTCTCGCTCGTGGAGCCGAACGTGACCATGAGGCCGGCCGCGTGCCACGTGGTGCCCGACGTGAGCTTGTCGCGCTCGAGCAGGACCACGTCCTTCACGCCCATGTGAGCGAGGTGGTACGCGACGCTGGTGCCGATGATGCCGCCGCCGATGACGACGACGCGCGCTTGCGAAGGAATCTTGGGCTCGGTCATGCTCACTCTTTCCGACAAAGCGGCGCGCCTTCACTCTTGGCGCCGTTGAACGCGGCACACTCGTGGTCATCGGAGGAGACCGCCGCGTGGGCGCTGTGCTTGAAGGTGATGTTCGCTACAGAGAGGCCTTTGACGTCCTTCACGCTGCAGCCATAGAACGTCATCGCGGCCGAGGATGAGTTGCCCTCGCCCGCGTACTCGATGGTGGCTCCCTTGAGATCCACCACGCTCGCGTGCTGGTAGACGAAGATGCCCGACCAGTCGCCCGCGTTCGGGGTCGCGTTCGAGCTGGTGAATGTGACGCCGGGCGCGATCAGGCTGCCGCCGCTCTTGTCGCCAATGCCGAAGAGGTGTCCGCCGGAGACCTTCACGATCGTGCCGGGCGCAATGGACAGCTTGGGTGCGGTGCGCTCCCCCTGGACGTTGATGTTGTCGTCGACGATGACGGGGACGCCGAACGCGGGCCACGTGGTGTCTTCGTCCACTTCACCGCGCGCGACGATCGGATCGGAGAAGACGTTACCCGGGCCAACGGTCCCGAGCACCTTGGCGTGCGCGATGAGCGAGGTCTTGTTCTTCTCGAACTTGTTGCCGGTGAACTTGGCGAAGCCGCCCTTGCTGCTGTCGTTGGTGATCCCGGCCTGATCGTTGTTGGAGAACGTGCAGTTCACGACGGACACGCGCCCGGAAGACTGCTGATCGCGGATGTCCAGCGCGGCTTTCCCGTCGTTGCCGGTGGCGCCGCCGTACTCGAACTTGACGTGCTCGAACGTGGTGCCCGCGCCAGTCTTGTCCATCAGAAAGATCGCGGCCCAGTCGCCGGGCGCACGCGTGGAGTTCGCGGAGGTGAACACGATGGGCTCTTTTTCCGTGCCCTTCGCGACGATCTTTCCGTCCGTGAGCTGGACGTAGATTCCTTGCGACATCAGCATTTTCACGCCCGGCTCGATGTTGAGCGTGCCGTTCTCGGTGATGTTGATGTTGTTCGTGACCTTCACGGTGCAACCCTTCTTCAGCGTGACGGTCCCCTTGAGGTCGCCCTCCGGAAGCGTGCATCCAGCCGCGTTCACGGGCTTGTCCGTATCCGCAGGAGCCGAGCCACCGCTGCCGGTACCGCTGTTTGTCTCGGTCGTGCCGGGGTCGTCCTTCTTCTTGAGAAGACCACAACCGGTGACGAGCGACAGGGTGAGCAAGCCGACGATGATTCGCGTTTTCATGGATCTGCGAGTCTTTCCGGAGCGGAACGAAACGTCAAGCACGAGACTCCCCCGCGGCCTTTCGCTGCCTCTATCCTGGGCCTCGTGATGGGTTCGTTCTGGGAGTGGGTGGGCGAGAAGGTGGGCTACGGTCTGGCCGCGGTCGTCCTCGGGCCCGGCGCGCTGGCGGCGCGGAGGGCACGGCGCGAGGCGAGGCGCGCGATGCTGCGGTTCGTCTCCGAACGCGGGCCCGTCGTGTTCGAAGCTCCCCAAGGAGCACGGGCGCGAGACACGTTGCGCCGTGGAGCACGGCTCATGGTTTCTGGCGAACCGCTGGACGTCGAGCTCACCCTCGATCTGCAAGCACGGAAGGCCACCATGAGCGCCGCCATGGAGTCGTTGCCAAAGGCGTTCGTCGCACGGGTGAGCAACGGGCTCGGAGTGCTGCACGGCCTGCGCTACCGATTGCAAGAGCCGCGAGCGATCGCCGGGACCATCCGCGTCGACTCGGAGGCGATCGACGCCGACGCTGCGAACGAGCTCCTCCGAGAGGTGACGAGAAGCCCGCTCGGTCAGTGCCCTGTCTTCGAGCTGACGCTAGGGGACGGTCGGCTGCAGCTCCTGGTCGTCGCACCGCGAACCGAGCTGGAATGGACCGGCTTTGGCATCGCGGTCGTCGCGCTCTCCACGTGGAGCGCGACGAAGTGGCGCGTGTCCTACCGCGGCTGACGCGCGCATCGAAGAGGCGGCGATGCCTCGCGAGGCGAGCTAGAATCGGAGAGCAGCCTTGCAGCCCAAGAAGCCACAGACGATGCGCGAAGCCCTGCTCGCCGCTGCGCGCGCCAAGGTGGGCACCATGCTCGAGGGCCGCTGGCAGCTCGACGACGTGATCGCCATGGGGGGAATGGCCGCCGTGTTCGCGGCGAAGGATCGCGATGGCTCGCTCGTCGCCGTGAAGATGCTCCTTCCACAGTTTGCGGCGGTGGGATCGATCCGGAAGCGCTTCACGCGCGAGGCGTACGTGGCCAACACGATCGATCACCCGGGCGTCGTGACGATCCTGGCCGACGCGAAGGGCGACGATGGCTCGGTGTTCCTGGTCATGGAGCTCCTGGGGGGCGAGTCCATGGAGACCCTGCTTCGCAGATCGGGCGGCAGGCTGCCGGCGACCGACGTGCTCGCGTTCGCGGACCAGACGCTGTCCGTGCTCGAGGTCGCACACGCGAAGGGCATCATCCATCGAGACCTCAAGCCCACGAACCTGTTCATCACGCCGGAGGGCCAGATCAAGATCCTGGACTTCGGCCTAGCGCGCCTCGACTCCGCTGGAGCGACGCCGACCGCCGCAGGATTGGTGCTGGGCACCACGGCGTACATGCCACCCGAGCAAGCCATGGGCCTGCCCGATCAGATCGACGCGCGCAGCGACGTCTTCACGATGGGCGCGCTCATGTTCCGCACGCTCTCGGGCCGCCACATCCGCGAACAGATGAAAGGCGACGATCGTCTGATGGCTGCCATGCTGGAGCCGGCGCCCACACTGCAGTCGATGATGCCGGAGGCCGCCCCGCCCCTCGCTGCGCTCGTCGATCGGGCGCTCGCGTTCTCGCGGAACGATCGCTTCGCTACGGCCAAAGACATGCGCGCCGCAGTGCTCTCCGTCTACGAGTCGCTCTTCTCCGAGTTCGAGCCCGACAGCCCGCTCAGCACGCGAAGCTTCGGCCGCGGCAGCTGAGCACCGCAAACTATTCTGTTTGTCCGATCGAGGCCGTCGCGCACACCTACCGCGTTTGTTTACGCACCTATTTTCTTGACCGACGGCCAAGGATCGCTCATAACGTGAATCTAACGAGCGCGGGATACGTCTCTCGTTCGTCCAGAAGCCGAGGCATCGCCCCACCAGCACGGTGGTTCGCTGTCATTCCAAATGAACACCTTGACCCTCATCCAAACAATCCAGCTCCCGAACGACGAAGGCAGAAGCCTCCCGTCGATCTGTGCGCCGGTCTGTGGACCGGTCTGGGCGGGCGGCACCGTCGATAGGCGGGCATTCGACTATCAGGACGAAGGCCAGCGCTTCGGAACGCGTACTGGTACGAACCCATATCTTGGCGGTCTTGGCGGCTTCGGAAATATGGCCGGCAACAAGATCAGCAACAAGCCCTCCGATCACGCGCCGGAGGTCACCCCCTAAGCGGAGCTCTCAAAAGCACCCGCGGTCGCCTCGAACGAACGAGCGACCGCGAAGTGCGATGAAAGGCCGCCTCGGATCCCGAAGGCGGCCTTCTTCGTTTGTGGCTCTCGCCATCCGTCCCCCCTCCGACACCGCCGAGCAGAACGACGCCACGCTGACTCGGAGCTCCCAGCAACCTCACTCCACATACTTTTGCGTATTCAAACGCGGTAACAGGTCATGTCAAACGCACTACTTTCGCGCCGTCTGGCGCTGTCGGGAGAGCTTTGTCCTTCGTAAGAGGGGCGCTCGCCCAACAGAAAGGCACCGGGCTTTTAACCCGAGAGATGAGGGTGCAACTCCCTCGCGTCCCACTCACCTCGGGCTCGTCGCGTAACCAGCAGCGCACTCGGTTCTTAACCGATGAAGCGGGGGTGCAAATCCCTCCGAGCCCACCAAGACGACAACTCGACGACGACAACGACTTCGACCTCGACGACGACAACGACAACGACAACGACTTCGACTTCAACTTCAACTTCGACTTCGACTTCGACCGTCGACCTCCACCTCCACCTCCACCTCCACCTTCTCCCCTTTGATTCCTCCCCAACCCTTGAACCTCAACCTCCAACCACTCCGGGATCGTCCAACAGGAGGACTCTGGTTTCTGAAGCCAAGAATGCAGGTGCGAATCCTGCTCCCGGAGCGACGTGGCTCGTTCCACAAGCGCGAGTCTCATGTGTGCGCCCGCCTCGCGGGCACCTGTTCCCTGACAATCAGCGCCAATTCATCGAAGCCACGCGTGTGTGGTTCGCGGCTCGTTGCCTCCAATGGTCGAGCACGCGCCCCGCGCACGCGTGGCCTCAATCTCTTTTCCAGCGTCGCTCAGTGGCAGAGCAATCGGCCGTTAACCGATCCGACGAAGGTTCGATTCCTTCCGCTGGAGCCGCGCAACAACGCACGCGGATCGTGAGCTAGTCCAGTGATAGCGCCCGGCTGAAAACCAGGAGAACGTGGTGCAACCCCACGACGATCCACTCGAACACCAACAACTCTCCAGCCGCGCAATCAGAAAATGCCCCGTGGTACGACCGGCGTCGTTTCTCCACTGTCCATGGAGCTCAGATGGGTTCAACTCCCATACGGGGCGCCCCAAACAGCGTCGCCTGGCGTGAGATCCATCCCGCCAGGCTGCGTTTCGAGCTGCGCGCGGTGCTCACGGACAGAGGTCCGTTCCGCTCCGTGCTCGCTCGAAGCCTCGCCTGGCGGGCGGCTCTCACGCCATCCGACGCCGTTTGCAAATCTGTCTACGCAGAAACGAAAGCGGCAATCCGTTTACGCAGAAACAAAACCGAAATCATCCACAGTCCACGCATCTCTGTTTACGTAGAACCCGCGACCTCCGCAGCCCCAAAGGCCCCCACGAGGCGCAAGCCGAGGCCGCCACCAAGGCGCAAGCCGAGGCCGCCACCAAGGCGCAAGCCGAGGCCGCCACCAAGGCGCAAGCCGAGGCCGCCAC
>JANXLV010000036.1 GCA_025355005.1 Myxococcales bacterium
CGTCATCATGCGCAACCAATCCCATGGGCCGCGTCTTCACAGACTTCGCTCCCCATGGAAAGAACCTTCATGCACTCTGCATGCATTAAGTGGGAGATGGACCTGCATGGAACTACACGCCTACCGAGATGGGCTCTAAGCTCTACGGTGTGCGACGCACCATCCCGCTCCTCGGCTCTCAATCGCCTTCGCCGCCGCGTTATTCACTGCATGCTCCACCGACTCGTCGGTCCCGGACAGCGGCGCAAAGGACGCATCCACGACCAACGACGGGAGCACCTCCCTCGACGGCACCATCTCACCGCATGACGGAGGCACCACCAAGGACGCAGGGGCCACCACCGACGCGAGCACATCCAGCGACGCGAGCGACGCGAGCGACGCAGCGGGAGACGCAGCGGGAGACGACGCGGGAGACATCGATGCGAGCTTCGATGGCTCGCCTCCCGGAGACGCCGGCGTCGACCCGACGTTCACGAACGTCTACGGCATCATCATCAACGGGACGTGCAATGGCTGCCACGCAGGCGCCTTCGCGTCCGGCAAGCTCAACATGGGCTCGCAGGCGCTCGCGTACATGAACCTCGTGAACGTCACGTCCGCGGGCCCCGCGTGCGGGGTGAAGGCGGAGCCGCGCGTGCTGCCGAACGATCACGCGGGCAGCCTCATGTGGAACAAGGTCAACGGCACGCAGAACTGCGGCTCGCGCATGCCGCTCGGCGGTGGCGCGTTGAGCCAGGAGAAGATCGATCTGATCGGCGAGTGGATCGACAACGGCGCGATGAACGACTGATGGGGCCGATGAGCCCCTGCTTCTTCCTCCAGCGCGAGCGCCTTCGCGAGCGTGCGATGTCCGCGCGCGACGGATATCGTGATGCGCGTCCGTATCCGCA
Source organism: Myxococcales bacterium (assembly GCA_025355005.1). GTDB lineage: Bacteria > Myxococcota_A > Polyangia > Polyangiales > Polyangiaceae > JANXLV01. The sequence continues at coordinate 894 of JANXLV010000036.1, forward strand.
TTTGGTGCTGGACGGGTTCCTGGGCGACGACCTCTCGCGCGCGCTCGCTTCACGGTTCCCCGGTCCGGAGCATCCCGGCTGGAAGCGTCGAGACTACAAGGAGCAGTCGGCGCGCATGGGTCAGCTGCAGCGCGTCGGGTTCGAGGGCGTGGACCCCAGCATCCGCCATCTGCTCGCGGAGCTGTCCGGCATGGCGTTCCTGGATTTCCTGGAGACGCTCACGGGGGTCACCGGGCTCATACCGGACCCACACTTCCGTGGCGCGGGCCTCTCGCTCACGCTGCCCGGCGGTCATCTCGCGCTGCATGCGGACTTCAATCGCGATCGCACGCGACACCTCGAGCGAAAGATCACGGCACTCTACTATCTGTCCGCGGACTGGCAGACCTCATGGGGCGGCGCGCTGGAGCTGTGGGATCGCGATCGAACGAAGCGCGAGGCCAGCTATCCACCGCTGCTCGACCGCCTCATCGTCATGACCCACGGCGACGACTACTGGCATGGCCATCCCTCCCCGCTCGCCTGCCCCGCGGACCGGTTTCGCGCATCCGTCGCGGCCTATTTCTATGTCGCCAACCCGACAGTGTCGGAAGCGGATCAGGCACACGGGGCCATCTGGGCTGACGATCGCTGACGTCTACAAACCCGCCGGACCTGTGGCGGGCTGACTACGCAGCGGGTGTGACCTCTGTGCCACGACCATGATCGCTGCGCCAGCGACGAGCTTGGGCACGGCGCTTTCCACACCCGAGATCCCACAGGAACTGGACGCTGCATCATCACGCGAGGGGTCCACTCACGCAGGCACGAGATCTGCAGCTACCGGCGCATATCAATGAGCTTTCCCAGTCTCGTCCGTTCAGTGCTCCTTGGCGTCACAGTTCTCTCGGCGATGGCGCTCGCGCCCGGTCTCGCATCCGCTGACACCGGCGACGCGAACGGTGCTGGTGACGCGCAGGTCGTTCGCCTGCTCGCTGCGAAGGGCACGCTGAAGTGGAACCACGGCACGACTGCGCGGTACGGACATGCAGAGGCGCTCGTCGAGTCCTCCGCTCCGGAGCTCGCGCGCGCGGCCGCTGACTACAGCCACTACAAGGACATCCATCCCAAGTTCTCCACCGCACGCGTTGTCGCGAAGGGCGGGGGCAAGACGGACGTGTACATGAAGTACCCCGTCAAGATCGGCCCCGTGAAGATCGAGCTGCACGAGGTCATGCGCTTCGACCCCATCCGCGTCGACGGCCTGAACCACGTCATCGAGGCCGTCGGCATCCAGGGCGACATGACGCGCGGTCACACCAAGATCACCATCAAGCCCGTCGACGCGACGCACTCGGTGCTCGCGGTAGACGTGCTCCTCGACCCGAAGATCCCGGCGCCGCAGTCGCTCATCGACGAGGAGCTTCGCGACGGCGCGGGCGACTTCGTGAACGGCCTGAAGGACCGCACGCAAGGCCACCCGGGCCCCGTCGTTTCTCTCTGACCTCAGCGCAAAAGCGCTGGCTTCATGCGATCCGCGATGCCCTTCATCGCCGGACGGTAGCCGTAGAGGGGGCCGCTTTTGCGTTTTTCTCGAAAGTTCGGGCTCACCTACCGGTCGCGGGCTATCCTGCCGCCCTCGCAAAACCCGGCGTCGCGTCGGGGGGGTGAGGCGGAGGGATTTCATGGCGCAAGAATCCAGGGAACGGTCGGATGCACTGGTGTTCTTCGGGGCAACCGGAGATCTCGCATACAAGAAGATCTTCCCGGCGCTCCTGTCGCTGACGAAGCGCGGCAAGCTCGAGATGCCCATCGTCGGCGTCGCGAAGTCCGGGTGGAACCTGGACCAGCTCGTCGCGCGCGCCCATGAGAGCATCGCCGCGCAGGGGCCCGTGGACGAAGAGACGTTCGCGAAGCTCAAGTCGCGCCTCCGCTACGTCGACGGCGACTACAACGACCCCGCCACGTTCGTGCAGCTGAAGAAGGAGATGGGAGACGCGAAGCGCCCCATCCACTATCTCGCGATCCCGCCGAGCATGTTCCCGACGGTGGTGTCGCGTCTTGCGGAGGTGCACGCGACTGACCACGCGCGCGTGGTTGTCGAGAAGCCGTTCGGCCGCGACCTGGACTCCGCGCGCGAGCTGAACGCCGTGCTGCAGAAGCACTTCCCGGAGTCGTGCATCTTCCGCATCGACCACTACCTCGGCAAAGAGGCGGTCCAGAACATCCTCTACTTCCGCTTCGCGAATGCGTTCATGGAGCCCATCCTGAACCGCAACTACGTGGAGAACGTCCAGATCACGATGTCCGAGTCGTTCGGCGTGAAGGGCCGCGGCAAGTTCTACGACGAGACCGGCGTCATTCGCGACGTGATCCAGAACCACCTGCTCCAGGTGGTCAGCTACCTCGCGATGGAGGCTCCCTCCAGTACCATCCCGGAGGCCATCCGCGACGAGCAGGCGAAGGTGCTCCGCACGATCCGCCCCATGAGCGTGGAGAACATGGTGCGCGGTCAGTTCAAGGGCTACCGCGACGAGCCAGGCGTCGCGAAGGACTCGTACATGGCCACGTACGCGGCGCTCCGCATGTTCGTCGACTCGTGGCGCTGGGAGGGTGTGCCCTTCATCGTGCGTGCGGGCAAGTCGCTCGCGATGACCTGCACCGAGGTGATGGTGGAGTTCAAGAACCCGCCGCAGGTCGTCTTCAACGAGGCCGCGCCCCCGATGGGCAACTACTTCCGCTTCCGCGTGAGCCCGAACGTGACGCTCGCACTCGGAGCGCGCATCAAGGTGCCCGGCGATCGCAACGTGGGCGAGCCGGTGGAGCTCGCGGTTGCGCAGTCCCCGGCGCAAGGCCAGGAGGGGCGCATGGGCGACTACGAGCGTCTTCTCTCGGACGCGATGTCCGGTGACGCGACGCTCTTCGCGCGTCAAGACGTCGTGGAGGCCGCGTGGGCCATCGTCGATCCCGTCATCAAGGGACCGTCGCCCATGTACGACTACGAGCCCGGCACGTGGGGGCCCGTCGAGGCGGACCGCCTGGTCGCGGACGTCGGCGGGTGGAACACGCCCAAAGCTTGAGTTGTGTGAGTGCGTTTCAAGGAGTACCGAATCATGAGAAAATTGGCTTGTTTCTTCATAGCTTCTGGCTTGGTTGTGGCCTGCGGTGGTGGTGACAAAGGCGCGGACGGCGCAAAGGGCGCGGACGGCAACGCGTCGCCCAGCGTGAGCGCGATCTCGCCGACCGTCGCGTACGCATCCCGCACGATCGACGTCACCATCAGCGGCAGCGAGACCACGTGGGCGACGGCGGCCACCGCGGACTTCGGCGCCAACATCAAGGTCAACAAGCTCACCGTCGCGAGCCCCACGTCGCTCCTCGCGAACATCACGATCGACGGCGCAGCCAAGCTCGGCACGCGCGACGTCACGATCACGGACGACACCGGCAAGACCCAGGTCTGGAAGGCCGCGTTCAACGTGAAGTCCCCCGTCGAGGTCACGATCAACCCGAGCACCGGCATCCCGCAGGGCGGCTTCGGCTCCATCCACGTGAAGCTGCTCGACACCTCCGTGCCGTTCGACGCGGCCAACACGACCGTCACACTGAAGGGGCGCAATGACGTCATCGCGGGCTCGCCCCAGGCGTCGGACTTCGCGCTGGACTTCGGTGTGCAGGCGGATGTGCTCGCCGTCGCTGGCGACATCGACGTCATCATCACGAACGGCGCTGACTCGAAGACGGCGGTCGTGACGCCGCTCACGAAGGCGTTCAAGGTCAGCGCGCGCGCTGCCACCAAGCTCGCAGGCAACGTCTCCGGCACCATCGAGACGGAGACCGACACGGCGCTCTACAGCTACGCGCCCGCGGACGCCAACGCGCGCTTCATCCAGTTCAACCTGCTCCTGTCGACGGACTCCGTCTCCGCGTCCATCCTGCCGAAGAACGGCTCGTACGCGTCACCGATCGGCGGGTTCGGGGGCGTGTGGGGTCGCACCACCAAGTCTACCGACCTCGTCTACATCATCGTCGCGGACTCTCAGAGCCTCTTCGGCGCCGGTCCGGTTCCGGCGAGCTTCAAGCTCGGCGTGCTGGACGTGCCGGTAACGCCGATCGCGGAGCCCGCGGAGGCCATGATGACCAACAACGACAAGTTCGATGTCGCGACGGCCATCGCCACGTTCCCGGCCCTCTACACGGGGACGCTCGGCTACACGGGGACCACGGGCGCCAAGGACCTGGACTTCTACAAGGTGAGCATCGCTGGCGCGAGCGCCGGCACACCGAAGTTCATCCACATGGCGACCGGCGGCGACGGTCAGACGGACACCGTCCTCGAGCTGTTCGACACCGACGGCACGAAGTCGCTCAAGCTCAGCAAGGACGGCGACTACCAGGAGGACCTGGTCTCCGACCCGATCACGACGAACGGCGACTACTACGTCGTCGTCGAGCCGAGCAAGCAGGGCTTCAGCGCCTCGCACGCCGCGTACGAGCTCTTCGTCGAAGTGAAGTGATCACGCGGTCAGCGTGAGGATCACCACCTCCGGCTTCGCGAACGTACGGAATGGAACCTCGATCCCGCCCACACCGCGGGATACGTAGAGCAACACACCGTCCACGTCGTGAAGCCCGGAGGGGTACTGCTTGCCCACGCGGCCCGGAACGACCAGCGGCCCGAATGGTGACGACACGTGACCGCCGTGCGTGTGCCCGCAAACGTAGACGGCGCGCCGCATAGGTGAAAGCGCCGCCGTCGCCGCAGGCAGCCCGTCCGGCGAGTGACACAAAAAGAGCGGCACCGCCGAGTCGGGCACGTTCGCGAGCGCGCGCTCTGCGTCCAGCGCGCCTGTCCAGGGATCGTCCAGCCCGACGAGCGCGAGCCCGTGCGGAAGTGACCGCGAGGCGTTCTCGACATAGGTGACGCCCGCGCGTGAGAGCGCGTCCTCGAGCAGCCCGTGGTGCGTCCACAGGTCGTGGTTGCCCAGCACGAAAAACTTGTAGGGTGCATCTACCAGCGTGGTCAGCTCCGCCAGAAGCGCCGCTTTCGCGGGCGTCGCGTCCAGGAACACGTAGTCGCCACCCAGGAGCAGCACGTCCAGCCGCGCGTGCGCGAGCTCATGGAACGCACGCCGCGCGAGCTCGGGCGGAGTCGTGGGCCCCAGGTGCAGGTCCGAGACGAACCCGACGCGCACTGTGCCCGCGCCAGGATGAAGCACGTGCAGCGTCTTCTCCGTCACCTCCACGTCGCATGCTCCAGGAAACCTGGACCACAGCGCCTGTGGCCAGTCTCCGCGGTAGAGCACGCGCATCGCGCGCTCCGCTGCGGCGCGGAGTGGGGTGTAGCTCGTCCCTCTTCCCTGGCTCAGGATCATCATCCAGAAGTGGAGTCCGCCCACCCAACCCGGCTCAAGTTTCGACCATCGCGAAACGTGCTGCGTGCGAGCCTGCACGCAGCCCTTTTGTGGTACGTCCATGGGCCCCAGGCCGGGTCGATGGAGCACCGTGGCCTCCGAAGGTGAAATCATGGAAGAGCTGAGCCGCCGCGTATTTGTTTCTGCCGCACTCGCCACCGGCTTTGCGCTGGCGACCCGCCCCGTCGCCGCAAGCGCGATCACGACCGACGCCGAAGGCCTGACCGCTGGCGAGGTGAAGATCGGTCAGCTGCCCGCGTACCGTGCGATGCCGTCGACAGGGAGCAAGTTCCCCGTCGTGCTCGTCGTGCAGGAGATCTTCGGCGTGCACGAGCACATCAAGGATGTGTGCCGCAGGCTCGCGAAGCTCGGATACTTTGCGGTCGCGCCGGAGCTCTACTACCGCCAGGGCAGCGTCGCCGGCATGACGGACTTCAGTGAGATCCTGAAGATCGTGATGAAGGTCCCCGACGCGCAGGTAATGAGCGATCTGGACGCCACCGCGGCGTGGGCAAACACCACCGGCAAGGTCGATGGCAACAAGCTGGGCATCACTGGCTTCTGCTGGGGCGGCCGTATCAGCTGGTTGTATGCTGCACATAATCCGAAGCTCAAGGCCGCCGCGGCGTGGTACGGCCGCATCTCCAGCGCGCCGAACTCGCTCCAGCCGCACCACCCGCTGGACCTGGCAAAGGATCTGAAGGCGCCAGTGCTCGGCCTCTACGGCGGCAAGGACGAAGGCATTCCGCAGTCGCACCTGGATCTCATGAAGCGCGAGATCGCGGCCGCGAATGGCAAGTCCCAGATCCAGGTCTACCCGGATGCCGGCCACGCCTTCTACGCGGACTACCGCAAGTCGTACGAGCCCGCGTCGGCGGCGGACGGCTGGAAGCGCATGCAGGACTGGTTCAAAGCGAACGGCGTGGGCTGAGCAAACAGGCCATGGGCGACGGTCTCGGCATCGTGCTCCTCGGGGCGACTGGGTTCACCGGTCGCCTCGTCGCGGAGTACCTCTTCTCGCACGCGCCGTCTTCGCTCGCGTTCGGTGTGGCGGGGCGTAACAAGGAGAAGCTCGAGTCGGTCGTGCGTGACGTGCGCGCGCGCGCGACCAGCGGCAACAGCGACCGCACCGTGCCGATCCTCGTGGCCGACTCCAGCAACGAGACGGAGCTCCGCGCCATGGTGAAGCGCACGCGCGTGGTGTGCACCACCGTGGGACCGTACGCGAAGTACGGGCGGGCGCTTGCGCGCATCTGCGCCGAAGAAGGTGTACATTACACGGACCTCACGGGTGAGGTCCCCTTCATGCGGCAGAGCATCGACGACAACGATGCGGTCGCAAAGGCCTCGCGTGCGCGCATCGTCCATGCATGCGGCTTCGACTCCATCCCGTCTGACCTGGGCACGTACCTGCTGTGGCGTCGCGCGGACGAGATGGGCCTCACCATGGGACCCACCACGCTCCTGGTGCGCAAGGCCGACGGCGGCTTCAGCGGCGGCACGGTGGCATCCATGCTGGAGCTGACGGACGCGGCCAAGAAGGATCCCAAGATCCGCGCGCTGGTCGCGGACCCGCACGCGCTGGAGCCCACGCCACCGGAGCACCCCGATCGGAAGGACCGCTTCAACGTCGCGTACGAGAAGGATCTTGGCGCGTGGACGGCCCCGTTCATCATGGCGCTGTGCAACACGCGCGTCGTGCGTCGCACCAACTCGCTCCTGGACCACGCGTACGGCCCGGAGTTCCGCTACCGCGAGGTGATGAGCTTCCCGAAGGGCCCGCGCGGCGCCGCCATGGCGTACGCCGTGCTCGGCGGGCTCGGCGCGTTCACGGCTGCGATCACCACGCCGCTCCGTGGCCTCGTGGAGGCCCGCCTGCCCAAACCCGGTGAAGGTCCCTCCGCGGAGGTCCGCGCGAAGGGCTCGTTCAAGATCGACATCATCTGCGACACGCGCACGAAGGCACGCGAGCCCGGGCCAAAGCTCGGCGTCCGCATCGAAGGCGAGGGCGACCCCGGCTACGCGGCCACCTCGCGCATGCTCGGCGAGGCCACCATGTGCCTCGCAGAGGACGCCTTGCCGGAGCGGTTCGGCGTGCTCTCTCCTGCTTACGCCATGGGCGATTTCCTGGCCGCGCGCCTGGGTGGTGCCGGTGTGAAGTTCACCGTGAGCGTTCGCGAATAGTCATGCAGGTTCGTCGTCTCCTCGCGCTCGTCTCGGCATGCGTGGGTGCGGCGCTCCTCTTGTGCGTCGTGCGAGAGGGCGCTGCGTCCGCGGACGTCTTCTTCGATGCGCCGGACGCAGGCCCGGTCACGGAGGCAGGCACCCCCCCGAGCACCGCGCCCGTCGCGCCCGCAGATGCCGATGCAGGCGTGGTGCTCGTACTTCCGCAGAGCGTCGCGCAGGAGCCCGCCGACGCGAGCGCCCCCGAGCCCGCCATCGTCGCCCTTGATCTGGATGCCGCCGCGCCCACCGGCGCAGGCCCGCAAGATGGGGGCACGGAGTACACGGGGTTGTCCGTTGGCCTGCGTGGCGGGTTCTCGCTTCCTGGCGGTCAGGCAAAATCCACGGCGCTCAGTGACGTCGTGAAGTACGTCGTCCCTCTAGGTGTCGACATCGGGTACTACCTGCGACCAAACCTCTACGTGGGCGCATACTTTTTGTATGGCTTCGCGGGCACGTCCACGTCTTCGCAGGACGCATGTCCCTCGGGGACCGACACCACGTGCAGCGCGCAGAGCTACAAGGGTGGCCTCGTCGCGGAGTATGCGTTTCGTCACACGACCCGCTGGAGCCCGTGGGTGCGCGGCGGCATTGGCTTCGACGTGATCAACCTCACCGCGAACGACAGCAGCGGCACCACTTCACAGAGCTCCGCGCTCTCCGGCATGGAGTGGGCGGTGCTCAGCGGTGGCCTCGACTGGAAGCCGGGCTACTTCTATGGCGTCGGCCCGTACGCTGAGCTCGCCCTTGGTGACTACGGCAAGAAGGGCGGCGTCGCAGATCCCCATTTCTTCGCCACCTTCGGGCTCCGCGCGCGCACCGGCCTCTTCGTGCCCTGAGAGCCGTGGAAGGGTAAAGAAGGGTAAACCGGGGCATCTTCGCGTGGGGCCGCACGTCATACTCCACGAGACCAGGACGACGGCGCAGTGCCGACGGGACTCTGGCTCCCTTGAAAGGTGACGAACATGCGTACGCGTAATTGGTTGGTGCTCGGTGTTGCTCTCGCTGCGTTGGTCTCCGTGCCGGCGATCGCGCAGGCCTCCACGGATGCTCCTCCGCAGCACGCTGCGCACGAGCACGCGAAGTTTCCGATGACCGCTGCGGAGTTCAAGACGAAGGTCGACGCCCGCACCACGAAGGCGCGCGCGGAGATGGAGAAGCAGGCGGCCACGCTGCCGGCGGACAAGGCGCGCGAGCTCCGCGCAGAGTTCGACCGCGGTCTCGTCCGCGTGAACCAGGAAGTCACGCGCGTCGGCGCGGACGGCAAGGTCACCAAGGAGGAGGCCAAGGAGGTCCGCAAGGTCGCTCGCGAAGCGCACATCGGTCGCGTCGGCCACCACCGCGGTCATCACAGGGCCGAGGGCAAAGACGGCGGCAAGTGAGCGCCGCTCCGGGCCTCACTCCTTGCAGGTCGTAAGCCGGAACGACATCAAGAACACGGTTGCGTCGGGGCGATCTCCCGCCCCGGCGTCACCGAGCGCCGCCACCTGATAGAGCGTGGTGCCTTTGAGGAAGAGGAGCACGCGACCGCCCGCGGCGCGATCGCGTGACGCTGGAGCAGCGTCGGCCCTGTGGAAGGAGAACTCCAGCGCCTCGCCGCCCGGGAGCGACATCTCGCGCTCGACGTCCAGCTTGCCTGTGTTGCCGAGCCGTAGCTTCTCGATCTCGTGCAGTACGACCATCGGTGACTGCGTGAGCTTCTGCGGCGCGATGTCCGTCCACGTGACGGAGAAGCCGATGCCCGCGCCGGTGCGCATCACCATCGCGGCGTGCTTTGCGTCGTCGATGATCTCGTGCTCCATCGGTCCGGTCGCGGTGGTCGGAAAGTCGACGCGAAACCCCTGCGTGCAGTCGACGAAGGCGCGGCCCTCGGAGTCATCCACGCCGCCTTCCGCGCGTACGCGTGGCTCAGTGCTCTTCGGTGTGGAGGAGCCGCAGCCGATCGCCGCGCCGCCGAGCAAGCCCGAAACCACGGCGAACGCAGTCACCGCAACGAAGGCCGGCAAGCAGTCTCGCATGGTCCTCACGGCAGCGGCTGACCGTGCACGTTCGCGAGCACGCTCGCGAAGATGCTCTGCGTCCACTTGGCGATGTTGTCCTCGTTCGTCTGCGTCGCCACCATGCGCTGCGCGAAGCGGAGCTCGGACGTGTGGTCGTCGACCGCGTTGACCTCGATTGAGCCTCTCATCATCTTCACGAGGTTCGAGCCGAACGTCCTCTCGTAGACGAGCGACACGGCGGTGGGTGCATCCGCAGTGCCGCTCACGCGGCCTTCGCGGAAGGTGACCTCGAACTCCACGGTGATCACGTTGTTGATCTTGTAGTGGAGCCTGAAGCTCACGTCGTAGCTCTCCACGTTGGTCACGACGGAATAGCTGCTCACGTTGTGGCGGTCCGCGACGACATCCGGCAACGCGAGCGCCGCGTAGACATCCTTCACGCTCCCATGCACGTAGCCCACCGCGTGCACCCAGTTGCTGTCGTCGTCGAGTCCCTTGTCGAGGGCGAGCGTCTCTGGATGCGGATCCATCGCGGTGCCGATCGGGGGCGCCGTTCCCACGTCCTCGATCGGAGCGAGGCCAGGAGGGAACTCGGTGGTCACGTCGCTGGAGCACGCGATCACGCAAGCGCCCAGCGCGAGCAAGGAAAGAAGTCTTGGGAAGGAGCGAACCGGTACCACAGCCGTTTCGCTAGCACGGACCCACCGATGCGGCGAATCTGCCCAAGAAATCAGGGCGAATGAGACGCGCACCCGCTCCGAGTGGTCGCGGGCGCGCAACAGTCCGTTTCGATTTTGCCGGCTAACGGAACGGCCTCCAAGGCTCCAGATTCTTCGTCATAGGGAGCAATCATCATGAGCCAAACCACCTGGAACATCGACACGAGCCACACCACCGCCCAGTTCAGCGTCCGCCACATGATGGTGTCGAACGTGCGAGGGCACTTCCAAGGCGTCACGGGTAGCCTTGCGCTGGACGAGTCCGACATCGAAAACTCCAAGATCGATGTCGCGATCGACGCGTCCACGGTCGACTCGCGCGATGCGAAGCGAGACGAGCATCTGAAGTCGGCCGACTTCTTCGACGTCACCAACAACCCGAAGATCACCTTCTCGTCCACGAAGGTCACGAAGAAGAGCGAAGGTCATCTCCTGGTCGAGGGCGCGCTCACGATGCACGGCATCACGAAGCCCGTCACGCTCGAGGTCGAGGGTCTCACTCCAGCGTTCAAGAACCCCTGGGGTCAGACCGTGCGCGGAGCCCACGCGCAGACGAAGGTCAACCGCAAGGACTGGAACCTCAACTGGAACGTCGCGCTGGAAGCGGGCGGCATCCTGGTGGGTGACGAGGTGAAGCTCGAGCTGGATGTGGAGCTGCAGCTGAAATCCTGAGGCTTTCGATTTCTTCACGCGCTACGCCCGCGCGTCCGCCGCGTGAGAATGGTAGGCTCCGCCACCATGGTTCGCGCGGCGCTCGTGCCGGTCGTTGCAGTGACTGCGGTCGCGGGGGCTATCCTTGCCGTCGCGCTCTTCTCGACGTTCTCCTGCGCGACCGCGGAGCTGAAAGATCTCTCGGACTCTGGCCAGCAGAAACAATGCCGCCAGGGTCCGCTGGTCTTTTGTGAGGCCGGAGCCCCAGGCGAAAGAAGCTGCACCGTCACCAACGCCGAGACCGACGCACGCCTCAAGCTCCTCACGCCCGGCCTCTACCCCGACACCTGCGTCGTCAACTACCTCGCGCCAGGGCACGACATCAACGGCGAGTGCATCCTGGCTTCCGTGTGCAAGTGCGAGGACACCGACTACGACGCCGCTGCACCCCCCACCTTCCTCTGCGGCCCCTGACCTGACAGCATCGCCTGGGGCGAGGGCCATCCCGTCGGGCTTCGTTTCGAGCTGCGCGCGGTGCTCACGTACCAGAGTCTCACGATCCCGCACATCTTGCTTGCACTCTACATGCGGTCATGATCAGAGGCGCTCATGGAAAAGGTGAGCGGGATCGAGGCGGAGTTCGGGGGATTGTCACTTGGCGACCCGCGTCGTTCCCGGCGCGTGGTCGAA
>JANXLV010000045.1 GCA_025355005.1 Myxococcales bacterium
GCGCCGTCGCGCGCGATCTCGGCGTTGGTCTTGTCGCGGAAGGCCGCGCTCTCGAGCTCGACGTAGTCCTCCGCGAGGCGACGCGCGAGCGTCGGGCGGTCGGTCGCGCCGCGGCCGGTCGTGCCGAACAGGTTCTCGAGTCCCTGGATCTCGGTGACGAGGAGGCCCTTCTGGCGCGCCTTCAGGCGGCTCGTGCGGTCGTCGCGAGGGATGTCCATCACCGGCGCGCCCGGCTTCTTCTGGTCCTCCTTCTTCTTGAGGTCCGCGGGCGGCGCGACGGAGTGGAAGTTCACCTGCGGTGACTTGCCGTGCTTGCCGACGTCGAACTCCTTTGGTCCGCCAGCGGCGCACGCATTGAGCGCGGTCTTGGCCTTCTCGTCGATGCAGACGCCCTGAGCGTGCGCTGTCGCGCTCGTGAGGAGAACGGCACCGGTCACGGCTGCGCCGATGGAGAGAGACGCCACAAAAGAAAGGACGCGTTTCATATACCTACCTCCCACACTTCGAGGTGATGGTCTGACGATAGAACCCGAGCTCATCGCGCCAGTACTCGCCGTCGAACGGCCAGATGACGTGCTCGTCGTCTGCTTTGACGATGTTGCGCTGGGATTCTTGGACTGACACCTGGCTACCCTGGATGGCCTGGTCCAGCTGGTTACGCTGGGCGGCCGTGATATCGATGAGGATCTTCGCGCTGTCACGAAGGTGCTCGTTGAGCTCTGCGAGGTTTCGCTCGTAGCGCTCCTTCGCGAGCTGACCGGCGTTACGGACCGCGATGTCGCGGGCGAGCTGGAGCGCGTCCTTGACGTCATTGCCGAGCGGCGAGTTCTGGAAGCTGCCGGGCGCCTTCTTGAAGCGGTTGCCCTCGTCGTCCAGCACCTGCACGTACTGGAGGTGACGGAGGAGCGAGCGGTCGGACAGCGCGTTCTCGACGACGGTCTTCGTGCGCGGCGGAAGATCCGCCTTGCCGTCACGAACGTCCTTCAAGAACTTGTAGAACGGCTCTTCCTGGTTCTCGCCCTTGAACTTGCCGAGCACCTTGTTGAGCTCGTCGTAGAGCGGCTGGTAGCGCTGCTGGAACTTCGCGACGATGATCGTCGCGTCCTCGTACTGGCAGTTCGAGAAGTAGATGACCGCCTTCAGGATCTCCGCTTCCGGGTAGTACGAGTTCGGGAAGTACGGCGCCTGGATCGTGTGGATGTTGCCGAGCGAGTGCGCGTAGTCACCGGCCATGAAGTAGGCCCACGACTCCTCGAAGAGACCGTCGAGCCAGTACTCCGACGCGACGTCGACCTTGTTCCAGTAGATGACGGCCTGCGAGAGGTGGTCCTGGCTGATCTTCGGAGCGCCCGAGGCCTCGTCGATGGAGACGGACTTCGAGTACATCGTGCGGGCGATGGAGAGGAGCGCGAGATCGCGCATGCGGCCCTCGTCCTCGAGCCCTTCGACGCCCTCTTCGATCGCGCCGACGATGCGGCGGAACGACTCGACCGCGGGCACGCTCTTGCGGAGCTGCACGTTCGAGATGCCGCTGAAGAACTGCGCCTTGATGTAGTACTTCGACTCGCGCGCGACCTTGCCGAACAGGCGGAGCGCCTCCTCGTACTGGCGGTTCTTGTACTTGTAGCGACCGAGCAGATAGTTGAGGTGCCAGAAGAGCTCGCGCTGGTTCGAGTTGTCGAACTTGCTGACCTGCGCATCGCTGTACTTGCCGACGCGCTCGACGATGTCGGCGGGCTCCGGCAAGTCCGTCGCGAGCTTCGACAGCCACAGCAAGGTCTCGTTGAACTTGAGGTGGTTCGGCTTGTCCGCGATCTCGGAGAAGATGCCGTACGCAGCCTGGTAGAACTTCAAGCGGTAGAGCGCGATCGCGAGGTGGTATTGCGCGAGCTGCTTGTTGCCTTCGTCGTCGCCGGTCTCACCCTTGTACACGCGGTAGAGCGCGAGCGACGCGTCCGCCCACTTCTCGCCGTCGAAGAGGCGCTTCGCCTGCGCGGCCTGCTCCGTCATCTGTCCGGCTTGCGGAGGCGGCGCGTTGTCCGTCGCCTTCGCGGCTCCTCCACCACCACCAGCGGGGGGCGTGTTCGGATCATCGATCTCGATGTCCGCACCACCACCACCCGTGGGCGGCTTCGCGCCACCCTTCGGCGGCTTCGCTGGCTGGCCCGCGGTTGGTTTCTTTGGCTTCTGTGCCTGCGCCGGATTGGCAGCGAGCGCGATCGCAAGAACCGGCGCCAGAAAAAGGGAGCGGGCGCGGGCCTTTTCGAGAAGCTTTCGCATCGTCGTTTCCTCGGGGAAAATTCGGGGGGTTGCCAGAACGGAGGTCAAAAACACGTGTCAGAAACGGACGGCCAAAACGTGAACGATGTTGGCCAGATACTAAGAATCGCGGCGGCGATGCTATTGAGACCGTCGGGGAACGTCAAGGGCTAGCCCCCGTCTCACAAGCGTTTTTCCGGGTGTAGCGCGGCTCTGCGAGCCGCCTTCCGCCACATGCAACGCCACATGCAACGAATCGGCGATGAATGGAACCCGCTCAGGCCATGGTCCTTGGTGTGGCGCGGGGTCTGCGAAGAAGCCCGTCTCAAGAGCGCGACGCTTGCGACGCGCGTCTCACACCGTCTCCGCCCCAGATCGCGAGCGCCTTTCGCTTGACGCCTTTCACTTCAACGGTTTAGGTTTCCCGCGGCACCGCATTCTAACTGCGTAGGAGTGCTCGTTCATGATGAATCGTTCGCTGTCGAGTGCAGGCGCCCTTGGGATCCTTGCAGTTGCGTCCCTGGTGATGGTCGCGGTGTTCCCGGGATGCGGGAGCACCGGCATCGGTGACCCGTGCACTCCGGAGCAGGAGTACAACACCGACTTCAACGGCTTCGACTACAAGCAGGTCAGCGTCGAGTCGAAGAGCTTCCAGTGCCAGACGCGTCTGTGCCTCGTGAATCACTTCCAGGGCCGCGTGTCGTGCGCCTACGGACAGGACGCCACGGGCGCCGCGCTCTCGGGTGACAAGGCGTGCAAGGTCCCCGGAACGGACTCGAACGTCTCTGGCAACCCGACCGACAAGAACACGCTCGCCGCGGTCCAGCCGCAGTGCACCGACCGCACGTCCGACAAGGCCGTGTACTGCTCGTGCCGCTGCCAGAACGTCGACGGCAAGACGGATGACGGCGCCGTGTACTGCGCGTGCCCGGATGGCTTCAAGTGCAACCAGCTCGTCGCCGCGACCGGCATCGGCAACGAAGGTCTCACGGGCGGCTACTGCGTGAAGAACGGCACTGCCTACAACGCGAGCAAGGTCTGCGACTCGATCTGCGACTCGAACACGCACAAGTGTAACTGACCGGCGATCACGAGCCGGGCTTCAGGGGCATGGGCGACAAGAGGCATGAGCGTGGGCGCGCGGCCGAGCAGGCCGTTTGCGACTACCTCGCAGTTCGCGGCTTCCGCGTGACCGCGCGGAATCGCCGGCTCGGGCCGCTGGAGATCGACATCATCGCGGAGAAGGGCCCTCTGCTCGTGGTCGTGGAGGTGCGCACGCGCGCGGCCTCCTCCTACGACACAGGGCTCTCGTCGATCAGGGCCGAGAAGCGGCGCAATCTGCTCCGCGCGACGCGGCGGCTCTGGAGCTCCGAGCTGCGAACGCGACGCGAGATCGAACGCGTGAGAATAGACGTGGCCGCCGTCACCATGAACGAGAACGGCGTCACGATCACGTACGTAGAAGGCGCGATCGTCGGCTAGGGCTTACGTCCGTCGGCTCTGGTGGTGCTACATGCAGGGGATGACCAAGGCGACACGGCGCTCGCTCGCTACCACCCTCTGCGCGCTTGCCATCGCTTGCGGATCGAGGAGCACGCAAAGCGTGGACGACGCGGGTGTCGTCGTGGATGCGGGTCACGTCGTGGATGCGACGCCGGAGGCCGCAGTGGAGACGCCCGACGCGGACACGTGCCTGCCGCATCGTCCGCCGATCATGGCGGCGACGAGCGTCACCATCGCATTGCATGGCGTGAACTTCGGTGACCATTTCCCCGACGGCGGGCTCTACGCGAACGAATGGATGGACCTCGGGTACAACCTCGACGGGCTCTGCACCCACACCACCGATACGAACGTGTGCACGCCTGCGCAGAATGGCTCCCGCGTCGTGCAGCTGGATGGCGTGAATGGCACGGACAACGCGTTCGGCCACGTGGTGCTCGCGCCCATCAAGCAGCTCGTCTCGCCGACCTTCTTCGCGACATCGGCGGTGTTCGTCGACATCACCGACGGCAAAGGCATTATCTACATCGGCGGCGCTCAGCAGGGTCTTTCGATCCCCGTGGCAGAGGCCGCCGTGTCCAGCTCCGCCGGTGGAGGCGGAACGTTCTCGGGCATCATCCAGACTGCGGCGTTCATCGAGGAGGTGCGCGCCACCGCGGGGCGCGTGAACGGCAACCTGTGCACGGGCATGGGGATCGACGAGCTGCTCACGACGATGCTGCAGTCATCGGATATCGGCGCGGACGGCGCCCAGATCGTGGGGGCCGCCTGCAGTGGGATCTCGATCGGGCTGACGTTCGTGACGTCGGAGGCTGGGTCGCCACCGAGCCCGCTACCGAATCCGTGTAGTCAGTAGCCTAGACCTAGACCTAGACCTAGACCTCGACCTCGACCCCGACCTCGACCTCGACCTCGACCTCGACCTCGACCCCGACCTCCACGACCGTTCACGTTCACCGGGAGAGGTGCTAGTGGCTGGGTACGAGGTCGGGATGTCGTTGCGGGGGTTGTGCATTGCTGGAGTGTTGGCGGCTGTGACGACCGTGTCGGTCGCTTCTGCTTCCGCTTCCATTTCCCCTCGGCACGGGCGTTTTCCGATGCCGGCTGCGGAGTATTCACACAAGGTCGACGAGCGCGTGCTGCACGCTCGCGAGCGGATGGAGACTCGCATCGTCCGGCGCAAGCTGTCTTCGGAGCGAGCACGCGAGGTGCGCGGCCGGTTCGAGATGAGCGTGAGCGAGGTCAAGAAGGTCCTCGCGGACGCCGCATCGGACGGCGTGATCACGCGCGAAGAATGGCGCCGCGTCAACCAGAGCACTCGGACGCTATCGAGAGCAGCTGCCCGCGCGCGCTAGTGTGACCACAAAAAGCTTGCGCAGTCCCGTTGCGCTAGTAAGTTCCCGTCGTGCCTTCGCCCGTCTGGTCGAAGACTCTTGTGGCCGTAGCTCAGTTGGTAGAGCGCCGGACTGTGGCTCCGGCTGTCGCGGGTTCAAACCCCGTCGGTCACCCTACTTCTCCAGAACTAGAGCGCCTGCGCCCAGGCGCGGCGCGCGGTCGCTTCGGCGCGATCGAGATCGTCGTGGTCGACCTCGCGCAGGATCTCCTCCGCGTCGTGGTTGACCATGCCGTGGATCGCCGAGAGCAGACCGCCTTCGAGCGCGACCAGATCGTAGCCGCCCTCGAGGACCATGCCGATGCGTCCTTCCGAGTGCTTGTCCGCGACGTTCCGGAGCGCGCGTGATATCCACCCGAAAGCGGCTGCGCCGAGCGTCATCTCCGCGAGCGGATCGCGCAGGCTCGCATCGAAGCCCGCGCTGACCAGGATGATGCTCGGCGCGAACGCGTCCAGCACGGGAAGGATCACGCGCTCGAACGCGCCGCGATACACCGCGTCGCCGCCGCCCGCGGTCATGGGGACGTTGAGCGTGAAGCCCTTGCCCTCACCGGTGCCCGTCTCGTCGAGCGCGCCGGTGCCTGGGTAGAAAGGAAACTGGTGGGTGGAGACGTAGAGGACACCGGGATCCGCATAGAACATCTCCTGCGTTCCGTTGCCGTGGTGCACGTCGAAGTCCACGATCGCTACACGTGGCAGACCGAGCGCGCGTGCCTCAGCAGCGGCGACAGCCACGTTGTTGAAGAGGCAGAAGCCCATGGCCTGCGACTCGCGCGCATGATGACCCGGCGGCCTGACCAGCGCGACGCCACGCTTCACTGGGCCGCTGACGATCTGCGCGACCATCGCTGCGACGCTGCCAGCGGCGAGGCGCGCGACCTCGATGCTCGACTCGTTCACGTAGGTGTCCGGGTCGATGTAGCCCTTCTTACCGTTCATCCGCTCGAGCTCGGCCAGGTAGGAGGCGCTGTGCACGCGGACCAGCGCGTCGTCCGTGGCCCGGCTGGGCGCGATCGCGGTCCACGCAACGTTCGCGCGGGCGACCGCCGCCCGTGCGGCGATGAGCCGCTCCGGACGCTCTGGATGGTAGGCCGGCGGCGCGTGGTCCGAAAATCGAGGGTCATCGACGAGGAGCGCGGCCTCGGCGGCGGGAGACGACATGTCTTTCCACCATACGCGGCAGCACGCGGCGCGGGAAGGGGGAGCGGACTCCGAATCGCGACATCTGGTACGTGCACGCGCAACGCGGAACACCCGCAATGCGTTGTTGCCGCGCGAAAGCGGGCGGTGATAGCTTGGGCGTGCTCGGCGCATGCGCGCCCTGGGCGAAACGTGGCTGGTCTCAGTTCTGAGCCTGGCCCAACCTGCGGCACACGGGGACGTGGCCGCGCAGTCGGAGGCGTTCGGGGAATGCGAAACAAGATCATCGCAGTCAATGCGGTCATCGTCCTGATCACGGGGCTCCTTGCCTTCGCGATCGTGAGGCAGACGTTGGTGACCGCCGCGTCGAACCCCGCAGCGCTCACCGAGCGCGCCAAACGTGATGCCCAGAGCGCAGCTGCGAAGCTCCAGCTCGACGGCCTTCGCGCCGAGCGCTGGCTTGCCGGCAAGGCCCAGGAGCCCGCCGCAGCGGACGCGCTCACGCGCTCCACTGCAAACGCGCGCGCCGATGCGGCCGTCGCGCTCGCGGACCGCGTACTGTCTGCGGCCAAGCAGACGTTCTCCGGAAACCCGCCGTCGCTCGTCATGGTGATCGACGCGCAAGGGAAGGCCGTCGGCCAGAACGGCTCGGCGCTCTCCGCCGGTCAGGACGTCGCTGCGGCGCACCCGCTCCTCAAGGAGACCATCACGAAGGGCCAGTCTGGCTCTGACGTGTGGGTCAGCCAGACGGGCCAGTACATGGTCGCGTACGTCCAGGTGACGAACGACTCGAAGCCGGTCGGCGCGCTGGTCATGGGCGTTCCGCTCGGTGACGAGCTCGGCGTTGGCGAGAACAACACGGGCCGCGGCGTCATGCTCGCGATCGCAAACGGCGCGGATGTGTCGCTTGCCGCAAGCTCGATCGGTGCAACCGACGACCTGAAGGCCGCCGCGAACGCCACGCTGAAGGCGGAGCTCAAGACCGCGCTCTCCAGCGGCCACGTGGAGACGGCGCAGTCCGGGGACGTGTTCCTCGCGGCAGCGCCCCTCGACAACTTCGGCGATGGCAAGCACGCGGCGGTCATCGTCGCGTCGCCCACCACGCTGCTCGCGGATGCCAAGAACATCCCGCTCTATGTGCTCATGTCGTCGCTCCTCGGGCTCATCCTCGTCGTCATCGGCGGCTGGTTCCTCGGCGACTACATCTCGAAGCCCATCGGCGTTCTCGAGGAGGGCCTCCTGGCTATTCTCAACGGTCAAACCGACAAGCGCTTCGAGCTCGAGCACCCGGATCTCGGCGGCCTCGGCTTCCGGATCGATCAGCTCTTGAATCAGCTGATGGGCATCGAGGAAGACACCACGGACGATCAGGGCCGCGTCTCCAAGGCGCCGTCCGCGGCGAACTTCTCCGACGCCATGTCCGTCGACAAGAGCGGCACCGCAGGCAGCGGCGAGTCCGTCGATGCATCTGCGCTGAAGCAGGAGGCCGCGGACGCCTACTACGGGCGCATCTTCGCGGAGTACATCGCCGCGAAGAAGGGCCTCGGCGAGGCAACGGAGCACATCACCCCGGACACCTTCAAGACGCGCATCCAGGGCATGGAGCAGGACGCGCACCAGAAGCATGGGCGTCCGGTTCGCTACAAGGTCCAGACAGTCGACGGGCAGGTAAACTTCCTGGCCGTCCCGCTGCCTTGACGAGTTGCTTCTGGCAATTGACCCACGCCACTTCGTGAGCACATTCATAGACTCGCTGAGCGACCAGCGGGAGCGAAATAACTAGGAGAATGCAGAGCGACCGCAGGGAGCGGCTGCATTTGGTATCCCATGGGTCTATTCGATTTGTTCCGCGGAAAAGAAAAGGGCGGGGAAAAGCCGAAGAGCAACCCCGCCGCGAAATGGGCGGAGGCAGCGGGCAACAAGCGGGCGCAGAACTACGACCGTCAGGAGGCGCTGCAGGAGCTCTCCGCCATGGGAACGGCGGAGGCGGCAGAGGCGCTGCTTCGGCGCTTCAACTTCACCTCTGATCCCTCCATCACGGATCAGGAAGAGAAGGACCTCGCATACCAGGGCATCCTGAAGGCGGGCGCGGATGCGATCGTCCCGGTGCGCGCGTATGCCGCGAAGGCAGAGAGTCTCGCGTGGCCGATGCGCATCCTGAAGGAGATCCTGGAGGAGGACGCGCTCGTGAAGGAGCTGCTCGTGTGGCTCACGAGATGGGACACGGAGTACTCCAAGTTCATCGATCCGAAGCTGCAGCTCCTGGTCGCGCTGGAGGACTACAAGGCCCCGGAGATCGTCGACGCGGTCATCCCGTTCCTCGAGGACGTGAACGAGCCCGCGCGCTTCCACGCAGCCGTCACGCTGCTCGTGCAGCAGGACCCGCGCGTGGAGGAGCCGCTCCGCAAGATGTTCCCCGAAGAGGAGAGCGTCCGCGTCCGCAACAAGATCGCAGAAGCGTTCGCAGAGCGAGCGTTCGTCATCCCCGAAGAAGAGCGCGCCGCCATGCGCAAAGCCCTACCCCCCGCCTACAGCATCGACGGCGAAGGCAAGCTCACGAAACGCTGAGCCCGGCTCTGGGCTCCTCCGGGGCGCCGTTACTAGGAGCCGTTACTCGGAGACCTTGGTTTCCCAGGGGAACGCGACGACCACGCCGATGGTCACGAACTGGTTCCACTTGAAGGTTTGATCCTTCCCGTCGACGACGGCGGTGCCCGTGGCCTGGAGGTTCGGGAACTTGCCGTCCGTACCGGCGCCGCGCGAGTCGAACCCGGGGCGGTTCCAGGAGAACGGGAGCGCGCGGTACTCGGCGCGGAAGCCGATCCCCTTGTTCGTATAGAACGAGAGGCCGAGGCCGCCGGTCCCCGTGATCGCGGTGCGACCTTGGAGCTTGAACGAGTCCGGATCGGTGCAGCTCTTCTGCGGAGCCGCACCACCACAGTCGCCGCGCTCCGACAAGCCGACGAACGCGATGCCACCATGAATGTACAAATCGGTGTCGACGAAGAGCTTCTGGAACAAAGCGATCTTGCCGCGGAACGGCGCGAACTGCGCTTGTGGACCGGCGAAGAACGAGATCTTCGTGGTCTGGTCGGCGAAGCTGGCCTTCGTGAACGGATCGGCACCCGTGCCGGCGCCGCGGTGATTGACGTTCGGCGCGGTGCGCGAGTTGCGGTCGGCGACCTTGTCGATCTGATCGGTGAGGTCTGTCGTGGGGTTGAACAGCGCGAAGAAGCCGAACACACCGACGGAGAGATAGTCCTTGATGTTGTAGTGCAGCGTGGTGCCAAGCGCGTGCGTCTGCCTGTACTCATCGAGCAGGGAGAACGCGAACTGCGGCGCGAGCTCGAAGCGTCCGTCACGGTGGAGGCGCTCCTTGCGAACGGCGGGGGCGCCCGCGAGAGGACCCGTGATCTGGATCTCTTGTGCGGCGGCGGGTGTGGCGTACGCGGTCGCGCCAAGAACGACCGCGGCGGCGCTCACTCTCAGCAACGCGCCGGAGAAGAAACGCGTTTGGCGGGTCTGCATGCTCGTCCTCGTTCGGCTCGAGAGTCGGCTGGTGTTGCCTTGGGCGATGGCTTTGCGCGATCTGCTGGACATGGGCTTCTCGTTCCGCCTCATTTCGGCAACCGGTATTCCCAGCTGAAGGGCAAGAACACGCTGACGCCAAGCTGGGCCTGGACGTTGTTGGTGAGCTTGCTCTCGCCGAACCAGGTACCCTTGTCTTGCTGCTGCACCTGGGTCGCCGCGATCGTGAGCGACTCCAGCTTCTCGTTGTAGATGTAGTCGCGGATCTCGAGGTCAGCGGCGAACCAGCGATTGAAGAAGATGCGGAGACCGAGGCCGGCGTTGAACGCGAGCTTGGCCTCGAAGGCGAAGTTGCGGTTGTCAGGGTCGATGACAGGGATGGGGCGCGTGGAGAGCATGCCCAAGCCGGCGACCGTGTAGAGATCGTAGTGGAAGATGAAGTCCGAGAACCCGGCGAACTTGCCGTAGATCGGCACGTACGTCACGTTCAGGTTTGCGTTCCACTGGTACTCGTTGAGCGGCACCGCGACGCGGGTCGCGCGACGGTTCTGGAAGTTGAACTCCGAGTCCGCGTTCAGGCCTTGATAGAAGGTGCCCGAGATGCCGACCGCGAGGACGTTCGTGATGTAGAAGTTCGCGCCGAGGCCAGGGCCCGGGTGGTTGACGAACTGGTCGTTCAAGGTCAGCGACCAGTAGGGCATGAGCTCGAAGCGGTGGTAGCGGAGCGCGTAGATCTGCTGGACCGCGTAGACCTCAGCCGCGACGTCCTTGCCAGCGGCAGACTTGAGGTCCGTTCCGCCCTTGGGACACGCAGAGGGGTCGATCTCGCAGATGCCACCGCCGGCGCCGCCGGTCCCACCGGTTCCGCCACCACGTGCCGGGTCCGTACCACCAGCCGGGGGCGTGGTCCCTCCAGCGGGGTCGGTCGGGGTCTTGGGGGCGTTCGGATCGTCGATCTCGATATCGCTACCGCCCGCGCCAGCCGGCGTCGGGGGGGTCGGAGGTGCCGCTGTTGGTGCCGTGCCACCGCCGGGCTTCTTTTTCTGAGCAAATGCCGGCGCGGACATCAGCAGGGTTGCTGCCATTGCCGCCGAGATCACCCCGAGAAGAAGCCCCTTCGTCGCCTGCTTCATCGCTGCCCCTTCCGCATCCAGATCGCGCACGTAACTCGTTATTAAAATTGGGGAAATCAGCTAACCGCGAAAGCGCTGCGCACTCTAACATGCAGAACCGCAGGTAAACAATGAAAATACCTGTGGGACGCGAATTGGAGGTTTGGCGCGGTGTCGCTTGCTTCGTTGCTCCGTTGCTTCGTTGCTTCGTTACAGAATCGCGCCCGCGTCAGGCCGCGTGCTGTTCGTCGTCATCACCACCGAAGAGCGCCTCCACGAAATCCTCGGCGGAGAACTCACGGAGGTCCTCTGCGCGCTCACCGAGACCGATGTAACGGACGGGGATCTTGAGCTCGTCGGCGATGGCGAGCACGATGCCGCCCTTGGCCGTACCATCCAGCTTGGTGAGGACGATGCCGGTGAGGTCGATCGCGTCCTTGAACATCTGAGCCTGCGTCAGCGCGTTCTGACCCGTCGTCGCGTCGAGCACGAGGAGCGTCTCGTGGGGCGCGCTGTCGAAGGCCTTGTTGATGGTCTTCTTGATCTTCTTGATCTCGTCCATCAGCGGGACCTTCGTGTGGAGGCGGCCGGCCGTGTCGACGAACAGCGTGTCAGCGCCTGCTTCGCGCGCCTTCGTGGTGGCCTCGTAGGCGACCGCGCCAGGGTCCGCGCCCTCCTTGCCCTTCACGACCTCGGCGCTGACGCGCTTGCCCCAGACCTCGAGCTGCTGCACGGCGGCAGCGCGGAAGGTGTCGCCCGCGGCGAGCATCACCTTCTTGCCATCCGCGGTGAAGCGCGTCGCGAGCTTGCCAATGGTCGTGGTCTTCCCGACACCATTCACGCCGACCATGAGCACGACGAGCGGGCGCTGCGAGCCGACCGAGAGCGGGCCCTTGTCGCGTTGACCATCGATCGAGAGAATGCGCAGCGCCTCGCGCCGTAGCGCGTTTCGCACGGCGGCGTCGTCCGCGAGCTCGTTCTTCTGGAGGCTCTCGCGGAGCCGCTCGATGATCGCCTGGGTCGTCTTCACGCCGACGTCAGACGTCAGCATGACCTCCTCGATTTGCTCGAGGATCGCGGGGTCGATCTCCTTCTTGCCGCTGAAGATGGCGGTGAGCTTCGCGATGAAGCCCGTCCGCGACGCAGCCAGGCCCTTTCGGAGGCCCGCGATGTCCTTCTTCGCGCGCTTGGAGGGCGTCGGCTGGCTGGGCTCCGACTGGAGATTCGACGAGGAGAGCGCCTCTGCCGGCGGAACGAACTTCTTCGGCGGTACGAGCGACTCCGTGTCGACACGGATGTCCTCGATGGCCTTGCCGTCGCCCTTCTTTGGGGCTTCGCCCTTCTTCGAGTCGGGCTTCGCATCGGCCTTGGCGTCCTTCTGGTCGGGCTTGCCGGCTCCATCGGCCTTCTCCGGCAGCGCGTCCGGCGCCTTCTTCAGGACGAAGAAGTACACCAGCGCTGCGATGACCAGGCCGACCACGACGATAATCCCAAGTGAACCCATTTCTACCCGCCTCCGAAGCGCGTTCGGCGCGGCCCGTTATACGCGATCTAGAAGACCGGTGTCGACCAGCACCTACCGAGGAGAAGGAATCGACAGGAAGTACGGAAGAACGGATGGTTTTGGTGGACTTGCGCCTTACCCACGCAACCTATGCACCGTCACTGGGGTTCGGTTTGCTCGCCGACCTTCACGCTTGGCTCCGGCGCGTCGGGGCGGAGGGCTTCGATCTCGCGCTCCTTCGCGCGGTCCACCGTGACGGAGTCGAAGGCGCCGCGCTCCACCGCGTCGGCCCAGCGGGCGGTGCGGTAGTCGTGCGATGCGAGGCGACGCACGAGGCCCGGCGTGGGCTCTGGCTTTCCGTCGTAGGCGCCGCCGCGGGCCCGCGCCCACTTCACGAGCGACGTCAGGATGGCACGCTTTCGGAGCACCAGCGCGATCCGCAGCTCCCCTTCTGCCGGCACGGTGGTCGGCAGCTCCGAGTGGAGCGGGCCCGACACGACGAGCTGGTCCCCGGGCAGCGTCTCCACATGTGACAGCTTGAAGCGCCCTGCCCCATCCGCCCGCGTCTGCGCCAGCGGCATGCGGGCATGGAACGACGAGCGCTCGATGCGAACCTCTGCGCCCGACACCGGCGTGCCCTCGTGCGCGTCGACGACCTCTCCGGTCCAGCCACTGCGTGCATACTGCACGGGTTTCACGACGTCGACGCGCGCGTGACCGATGGCCCCGAGCTCCTCTTTCTTCGCGTTGACGACCTTCGGCGCCTGGCGCTGCTGCCGACGAAACAGCACCAGGAAGCCGGCGACGACCACCGCGAGCAGCGCCAGCGGTGCACGACGCCACAGGCTGCCGCTGCCGGGCGTGACCTTGACGATGAGCCGGGACTGCGCGCGGTAGAACGGCGACACCGGGACGTACCGCATGTGAACTTCGACGGGGGAAGAGCCGTGCGACGCGAACGTGAGCAGGACGCGCGCGCGACCCGACGTGACGGGAGCCATGCCCACGACGACGTCCCCGAGGCGTGCCTCGACGCTGCCTTCGGGCACGGGTCCAGACGCCGCGGTGCTCACGTCGATGACGGCGGGCACGCCCTCGTCCGTGGCGCCTTCCGGGATGGGCGACGCGAGCGAGAGCTCCACTGGCGCGATGCGATCGACCTCCGCCCTTGCGTCCGCCGGCGAGGTGTCGCTGTCGCCGACGAACATGAGGCGCAGCTCTCCCTTGCCTGGCGGTCCGAGGCGCGCGGTCGGAACGACGAAGCGCGCGCGGCCTGACGTGTTCGTGGACTCGCGCGCGAGCTCGGTGCCCGTCTCGGAAGAGAGCGCGATGCTCTTGTTGGGCGCAGGCTCGAGGATGCCGTTCTCGTCGGTGGTGGCAGTGGCCTCGAGGGTGACCGTCTTCGCCTCGAGGGCGACCGTGTGGAGCTCCGGATCGAACGCCAAACGCAGGCGCGCGCGCCGGAGGTCGATGGGAAGGTCGAGCTTCACGCCGTCGGTGAGCTTGTCGCCCGCGTACGATGCGCGAAGCCGGTAGGCATCGGCGGAGAGCATGAGCGTCACGCAGAAGCGTCCCGCGTCGTCCGTGCGCGGCACCATCGAGTCGTCGTCGAGCGGAACGAGCTCGTTGCCGCTGCATCGCTTCGCGTCGCGCATCGCCTTGCGGACGGTCGCATCCGCGGGGTCGGACTCGCGCTGCACGGACACGGACACGCGCTCGCCCGCGAGCGGCGCTCCTGTGTCGTCGCGGAGGAGCCCCGTGATCGTCGTCGGCGCGCCGCGCAGCACCTCCACGGTGAGCTTGGCGGTGCCGTGAACGCGAACACGCGCAGCCTCCGCTGGTCGCGGCGCGAAGCACACGAGCACGCCGAGCACGACCGCCCACATCGACGTGCGGACGAAGCGGACGAAGCTTCTCTGCAGGGTGGTGCGACTGCTGCTCAAGCCTCTGGGAGCATACGCGAACCACGAGGCCAGGGCGTGGCGCGCCCGCGCGCCCGTGGCTGCAGGTGTGGGTCGAGGTCGGAGCCGTGCCGTCTATGCGTGGTGCTGCCTGATTGAAGCTGTGGCGACTCGCTTCGTCCTACAGACTCGTCGGTAGGAAATTGAGAGATGCGCGTGATACCGTGAAGAGAAGCATGTCGAGAGGACATTCGTTCGTTCTGGTCCTCGCCATCGCGCTGCTCGCGATGTTCGGTGGCGCTACGACCGACGCTCGCGCGGACGACGGGCCCTCCGTCGAGTTCCTCCAGTCGAAGCTCAAGTCGGACGACTTCCGCGTTCGCTTCAATGCCGCGCTCGCCCTTGGCGGGAAGTCCGGCAACGACGACCACCCGAAGGCGGTCGCGTCGCTGTGTGAAGCCTTCCCTGACGAGAAGGAGGCCGTACGCACCG
The DNA here is from genome assembly GCA_025355005.1 of Myxococcales bacterium. Taxonomy (GTDB): domain Bacteria; phylum Myxococcota_A; class Polyangia; order Polyangiales; family Polyangiaceae; genus JANXLV01. The sequence goes on from JANXLV010000045.1 coordinate 14,833, forward strand.
CCATCGCGAGCGCGCTCAAGCGCCTCAACAAGCCATCTGCGCTCAACTGTCTGCGCAATCGCCTCGCGTCGGAGCCCAGCAACGACGTGAAGCTCGGCATCACGCGCGCCATCGAGTCCATCGAGGCAGGCAGTAGTGGTGGCGGTGGCGGCGGCGCCGACCCTGGCGGCAGCGCGCCGCCCGCGGAGAACAATCCGAACGCCAAGTACTACGTCGCCTACACCATCGCGAACAACACCGCGCGCGGCGCCAACGAGCTCGAGGGTCTGGTCATCAAGCCCATGCGCGCGAAGCTCGACGGCGCAGGCACGTTCCAGTTCGCGCCCGCCGGGGAGTCCGCCGATAGCGCGCGCGGAGTGATGCAGAAGCGGAAGCTGACGGGCTTCTACATCTCCGTGCAGGTGAACATGTCCTACGTCGACGACCCCACGAACGGCCTCATGCTGAAGGTCCGGCTGAGCGTGGCCGTGTCGAGCTACCCCGGCAAGGCGCTGAAGGGCAGCTTCGACAAGGGTGTCTCCCAGGCGGTCGGGCGGAGAGGCGACAAGGCGTCGGAGGACAACTTGCTCAACACCGCTGCCTCGCTCGCATTCGATCAGTTCGCCCAGAACGCCCAGATGTTCCTGTGAAGATTCCCATGAAGCTCGCCATCAACATTTCCAGCCGCACTTCGATAAGAGCTTCTTTTTCCCATTCTTTTTCGCGCCGCCTGTGCGGCAGGGGTACAATTTACACATGACGACTTCGGCAAACGCGGGCGCGCCGCCCCGCTACAAGCGTAGCGTCAAGAACTACCTGATCGACTCGCGCTTCCAGCTCAAGTACACGAGCTTCATCCTCATCGTGTCGATGATGGTCGCGGTCCCACTCGGAGCCTTCCTGTTCGTCACGAGCAAGGCGGTCGTCGCCGAGGGCGCGAAGGTCGTGGAAGAGAGCAAGAAGGTCTCCGACGTCGTGAAGATGTCGATCAAGAACGATCCCATCTATGGATCGGACCCCGAGCTCGCGAAGGCCTTCTCCGAGGCAGCCGGCGGCAACGACGACAAGATCATCGCCCAGCAGAAGGCGCTCGAGGGTCAGCAGAGGACGCTGCTCATGGCGCTCGTCGGCGGCCTCACGCTGATGGTCGTGCTCATCGGCGTGCTTGGCATCTACTTCACGCACAAGGTCGCCGGGCCGATCTACATGATGAAGAGCCTGCTGAGGCAGGTCGGCGAAGGTCGGCTCAACTTCAACAGGCGGCCGCGCAAGGGCGACGAGCTCCAGGACTTCTTCGAGGCATTCACGGCCATGGTCGCCCAGCTGAAGGAGCGGCAGGAGCTCGAGGTCAAACAGCTCACCGACGCCATCGCCGAAGCCAAGGCCTCTGGCGCCAGCGAGGATGCCGTCGCCAAGATCATGGGCGTGCGCGACACGATGCGAGCCGCACTCGACAAGTGAGCGCGCGACAAGTGAGCCTTACTTGGTGCGGTACGCGGTTCCGGTGACCACGACGACCGTCATGCCCACCTCCCACGCGACCCTTGCATTGACGTTGTCGATGCGGACAATCGTGCCGTTTTTCGCTGCCGTCGCGTTGCGCAGCGCATTCCGCGCCGCGTTGAGCGCGTCGTGCTTCTCCACTGCCATCGCGCGGCCGGAGACCTCACCGATCTCGATGTAGATGTCCGAGTTCGGCGGCTCGGAGACGAGCTCGACCTGTTCCCCCACGGACGTGAGGACGATCTTCTGCGGTACGGCCTCTTCGCAGCCGACGACGACGCTCGCAGAAGCGGAAACGAAGAGGATGACCGACAAGAGGGACGGCAATCGCCGAATGCCCATAGCCAGCATCCTTCCGCGAACACACGGAATTGTCGAGCGCCGATTTTAGAGGGCGGTTCCGGCGGCGAAGTCGCTGGCGAAGGAGGTCGAGATCTTGGCGATCTCCGTCGCGTTGCCGATCAGGACGCCCAGCTCGCGGTTGTTGTTCAGCGAGGTGATGGTGAAGTTCTGCGAGCCGACATAGGCGCGAATCCCGTCCGCCACGATCGCCTTGGCGTGCATGTCGGGGTTGGTGAGTGACTTCACCGGGACGCCCGCGGCCTTGAGCGACGCCACGGCGGTCATCTGAGAAGGCGACGCCGTTCCGCTGCCGGAGATGACGACGCGCACGGGAATGCCCGCCTTCTTCCTCGCGACCAGAGCGTTCACGATGCCCGTGTCGGCCAGCTCTTCCCCCATGAGGTCGAGCGTCTTCGTGGCGCCGTTGATGACGGCGAGCATCCGCGTGCGCGCGTCGATGGCAGAGTTTCCCTGCGGTGAGACGACGAGCTTGGTGACGAGCATCAGCTGCTGATTCACGCTGTCGGCGGCGAAGATCTTCTCTGCGTCGGACACGTCCTGTGGATCTCTGTCCCGCACGAGAAACTCGCGGTTCGTGGAGGCCGACGACTGCGTCGTGTTCATCGTCATGATCCACGCCTCCGTGGCGTCGATGAGGACGGTCTTCGCGTGGGTGAACGTGAACGCGGTAGGGGCATACTTGACCGGGACGCCCTTGCCCGAGAAGTACGCGAACGCGGACGAGTTGAGGTTGCCCTGCCCGCTGGGGAAGTTCTGGTTCAGGAGCACCTGCACGTCGTGCCCCGCGGTGTGCTGCGCGACGATCGCCGCCTCGATCGAGCTGTCGGTCATCAGATACATCTCGATGTGGACGCTCTTCTTCGCGGCCTTGATCGCCGCTTCGAGCGCGGCACCGTTGTCACTCGGCTCCACGTAGACGGTCACGTCGTTGGTGAACGCGATGGCGCCGCCCTCGACGACCAGCACGCCCGAGTCGGGCTCACTGACCGGGCCGCCGTCGCTTCCGGGTGTGCCTCCACCATCGGAGGCGCTGCCTCCGCCGTCACTGTCGCCGCCGCCGCCGACCGTCTTCGTGTCTGCGGAAGCGCACGCACCGAGGGCGCTCCCGGCGATGCAAGCGGCAAGCAACGTCGTGGTGCACGCAAGCCAGGTCAAATGACGCGAGAGCATGGATTCATAACGCTTACCGCGGTTTCGGGAATCGGCCACCCGAAACGCGCGAAATGCCACGAACTGGAACAGGCGGCCAACGTGCGCTCAGATGTAAGGGTGAGGCCGGAGGAGCTACTGGGGTGCACCCTGGTGCAAGTCGTCGCGAAGAGCGCGTTCCACACGCTCGCGTGCGTGGAGCGCGAAGGCGTCCGCTACGGTCTGCGGCGGCTCACATCGCGCGGTCGTGACGAGCTGCTGGCGCAGGTGCGCATGGCCAGGGAGGGGCTCGTGCTCGAGCTTCTCGGTGGGCGTGGCGCACCGAAGCTTTTCGAGCAAGGCGAGGACGCATTCGGGCTCTACGTCATGTACGGCTGGGTCAGCGGAGCACCTGCGTCCGCCCCGGAAGGCGCGCGCGGAGACGGGCTCGCGTTCGCGAAGCGGGCGTTCGCAGCGCTCGCGGCCGTTCACGACGCGGCGGACGAGAAGGGCGCGCCGCTCGGCATCGTGCACGGCGACATCCGCCCGGAGAACGTGGTGCTCCGCCCGAACGACGCAGTGCTCGTGGACTTCGCGCTTGCTCGCGTGGGCGGCGAGCACGGGACCGGCGAGTTCTCGGGAACGGCGCTCTACACCGCACCAGAGGTCGCGCGCGGCGATGCCGACAACGCGACGCACGCGCAGGCCGCGGACGTGTTCGCCATGGCCATGTGCACTCTACATGTATCGACCGGACTGCCGCCACGGGCGGGGCGCTCGCTGCCGGAGCTCTTGCTGGAGGCCGGAACGGAGACGCCCTCCGCACCAGAGCCGCGCTCGCAGGGGGAGGCCGCGCTCTATCGCACGCTCGAGTCGTGCCTGGACGCGGTGCCTGCGCGGCGCCCGTTCGCGCGCGAGGTCGCGGAACTTTTGCGGACCGTGTGCTAGACAAAACGTCATGCATCAGGGTCGTTTCGACACGCTCGCCATCCATGCTGGTCAGTCCCCCGACATCGCCTCCGGCGCCGTGATGACGCCGATCGTCCTGTCGTCCACGTTCGCGCAGGACGGCCCCGGCGTGCACAAGGGCTACGACTACTCGCGCGCCGGAAACCCCACGCGCACCGCGCTCGAAGGCTGCCTTGCCGCGCTCGAAGGCGCGTCGGATGCGATCGCGTTCTCCAGCGGCTGCGCGGCGACGACCGCCATCCTCATGATGCTGAAGTCGGGCGACCACGTCCTCTCCGGAGACGACGTCTACGGCGGCACGTTCCGTATCTTCGACAAGGTGATGAAGCAGTTCGGCGTCACCGCGGACCTCATCGATATGGCGGACCCGGCGAAGGTCGAGGCCGCGCTCAAGCCGAACACGAAGATGATCTGGCTCGAGACACCGTCGAACCCGATGCTCAAGATCTTCGACATCGAGCGCATCGCGGCGCTCGCGAAGAAGCGCGGCATCCTGTGCGTGGTCGACAACACGTTCGCCACGCCGTACCTCCAGAGCCCGCTCGCGCTCGGCGCGGACCTCGTCGTGCACTCCGCCACGAAGTACCTGAACGGTCACTCCGACGTGGTCGGGGGGTGCGTGATGACGTCGAACAAGGAGCTCGGAGAGACGCTCCACTTCCTGCAGAAGGCCGTGGGATCGGTGCCTAGCCCCTTCGACTGCTACCTCGTCCTGCGCGGCCTGAAGACCCTGGGCGTGCGGATGCGCCAACACGTGCAGTCTGCACGTACCTTGGCGGAGTACCTCGAAGGCCACGCGCAGGTCGCGCGCGTCATCTACCCGGGCCTCGCCTCCCACCCGGGGCACGCGGTGGCTCAGAAGCAGATGCGCGGCTTTGGCGGGATGATCAGCTTCGACGTGAAGGGCGGGCTCCCCGCAGCCACGAAGTTCCTCAAGTCGCTGCAGGTCTTCGCGTGCGCCGAGAGCCTGGGCGGCGTTGAATCCCTCGCCGAGCATCCGGCCATCATGACCCACGCCAGCCTGACCGCGGAGGGGCGCGCGGCCCTCGGGATCGGCGACGGATTGCTTCGTTTGAGCGTCGGTATCGAGGACGTGTCGGATTTGCGCGAGGATCTCGACCGCGGGTTCAGAGCCGCGCTATCCTGATCGAGAGGTCCCCATGATCCGTTCCTTGGCTTTCGTCCTACCCGTGAGCATCGCCGTCCTCTGCGCGCCGGGCTGCTCTGATCCCGCGCCCCCGGGGCGTCGCGTCATTCTGGAGGCGACGTTCAGCCCGGGCGCACACACCTCCGTCGAGTGCCCCATCGCATCCACGGACTGGGTGGATATCGGCGCGTTCGGCAATCCGCCGCTCGTCCCGGTGCGCCCGGTGAACACCGGCGACGACAACGGCAACGGCCCCGTCGACATCACGTGCAGCGTGAAGGGCAACGACGCCGCGGGCTACGACATCGCCGTGAGCGCCACGCTCTCGGGCCTGTCCGGCGGCACCGTCAGCATCACCGGTCACATGTCCACCACGGGGGAGCAGACCGGCCTCATCGGCGTGTTCCAGCGCTCCGACTACGGGCAGTTCCGCCAGAGCGACTGCACCGCCACGTTCACCGAGAACCAGAACATGGGTGTTGCGCCGGGGCGCGTGTGGGGAACACTTCACTGTCCAAGCGTGAAGCGCTCGGATCAGAACCGCACCTGCGATGGTGAGGCCCAGTTCCGCTTCGAGAACTGCGATCAGTAGCGTCTGACGCTTCTGCTCTCTTCTCCTCGTTGCGCTCGCCGCGCGGCAGTACCTGGAAGAGCGACGGCACGACGAAGATCGCGGAGAATATACACGCGATCTCGCCGACCACCGCCAGCTCTCCGAAGGACGCGAGGGCCTGGAAGTCCGACAGCACGAGCGAGCCGTAGCCCGCGATCGTGGTGAAGCTGCAGAGCATGACTGCGCCCGCTCCGCGCCGCACTGCCATGGGCGCGTTCCAGTCGAGCATGCGCGTGCGGTCCGCGATGTTGAACGGATACTCGCAGCCAATGCCCAGCGTGATGGGCAGCGCGATGAAGTTCACGTAGTTCACACGGAAGTCGAACCACGCGGCCACGCCGAGCAGCCACGACACGCCCAGCAGCAGCGAGACCGCCACCACGGCGAGCTGCCGTGTGCCTCGCGATGCGGCGCGCACCACCACGAGCACCAGGACGAGCGCGACGATGGAAGCGAGGGGGCCGTCCCGTCGCATGCTCCGGATCATCTCCGCGAAGATGGTGGAGCGGCTCGCCGTCATCACCACGGTGCCGTCCGGCAAGCGCACGTTGTCCGTCGTGTGCGAGAGACGCAGATGGTTGTGCGCGTCCGCGAAGACGATGTCGTTCTTCGGCTTGACGTAGAGGATGGTCCCGGTGCGGCCGTCGTTCTCCATGAAGCGGCGCGCGAGCAGCGGAGGCAGGTCCACGGGCCGGAGCACATGAAGTGACTCCGGCGGGCGCATGCCCAGCAGGGTCTTCTGCTCTTCGGGGTCCGAGTCCGCGAGCACGCGCGGAGACAGGCGGTCGCGGATGCTGAGAATCACGGCGAGCTTCGCCTCTTGCTCTGGCTCGTTGCCGGGGAGGTAGCTCTCGATCGTGGTGATCTCCGCGATCATCGTGCCCTGCGGATCGCGCGCGTCGTTCTCCTCGATGGCCTTCTTGAGCAATGGAACCTGCTCCGGTGTGTCCGCGAGCATGAGCGCGCCGGCGATGTTCATCTTGCCGCCGAACACCACGTTCGCCTTGTTGGACCACTCCCCTGCCCCGCGCACGTCGGAGCTCTTGGACCCGAGCTTGCCGAAGTCGTACTCCCACGGATCGCGCAGGTAGCCGGGGATCTTCACGCAGGCGAGCGCCGTGAGCGAGAACCCGACAGCCAGGAACACCCACGGACGGCGCTCCGTGACGCGCGACAACGCCGACACGAGCGCGCTGCGGCTGCCGTCTTCACGCAATTGCTCCGGCCGATCCACGAGGGCGCGCGGCAGCTTCGACTGCCAGCGCTCCACCAGCACCAAGAGCGCGGGCACGAGCGGGATGATCGACGCCCACACGAAGAGCATGCCGAAGAAGCCGATGGCGCCGAACTGGCTGAAGCCGCGGAACTGCGTGACCAGCAGCGAACCGTAGGCGATGGACGCCACGCACGCCCCAACGAGCTCCGCGCGGAACGCGTTCCACACGGCCTCTTGCCGTGCTTGGGCAGGCTCCATGCCGCGCGCACGGAACTCCTTGTACCGGGACAGGAGCACGATAGGATAGTTGATGCCGTTGCCCAGGATGATGGCACCCAGGAACGCGCCGGACGTGTTGATGTAGCCAAACACGAGCTCCGCGAACGCGTACGCAGCTGCGACGCCGAAGAACGCCGGCAGCGCGACGATGAACGGCGCGAAGGCGGACCGGTAGTAGGCGATGATCGCCACGAAGATGATCGAGAGCGCGAGCGCGGTCGCCCACACTGCGTCGCTCACGAGCGCCTTCTTCTCGTCGGCGGCGCTGGCCACGTCACCCGTGTATCCTACATGCAGTTCGGGTGAGAAGCCGTTCGCTCGGAGCCGGAGCACGCGCGCATCGATCTCCGCCAGCAGCGAGTCGCCGCGCTGCTCGCCCAGGTTCGTGGAGGAGATCATGCGAAGGCCGACCAGGTGCCCGTCGTCGGACTCGAAGTAGCCAGAGGGGAACTTGTCCTTCTCGTCGGCCTTCGATCGCCACCGCGCGTCGAACGCGTCCATGCCCAGCGCGGGCTTTGGCTGCTCAGCGCCGGCGCTCTTCGGCGTGCCGCTCGAGGCGGCAGGCGCAGGCACAGGTGCGTCGTCGGACAGATCCGAGATCAGCCCGCTCTTCAGCGCGATCTGGTGGTCCAGCGTGGAGTCTGCGTCGCGAAGGTCTTCTATCGTGGCGTAGAGCCACTTGTTGCGCTCGTAGTAGGCGCGCACGTCCTTCGTTCCGGCCTCCACGTAGCGCACGCGCGGGTCTGGTCGGGCCTCGAGATCGCGCGCGAGCTCGTCGATGAAGCGCTCGTTCTCCTTCTTGTCGGCGGACTCCGCGATGACGATGAGGGTCGCGCCTCCGCCAACGCGGCCCAGCTGATGCTCGAAGGCGCGGAAGCCTGGGCTCTCGCGCGGCAGGAGCTCCAGGAGGTCCGAGCGCACATCCAGCTTGCGGCCGAGCAGCACGCACCCAAGCATGACGACCAGTGCGGCGAAGAGGACGGTGTACGGCCGGCGCGAGGACAGCCCGACGACGCGCGCCACGCCCTCACGGAGCATGTCGCTCCGAAAGCGGCTGCAGGGTCACGCCCTTCTGCCATTCGACAGTGACGGAGATGAAGCGCGCATAGAGGTCTCGCTGCATCCAGAGCCAGCACATGAGCGGCGGCAGCACACGCAATGGGTGAAAGAGGCGGTGCGCGCCGAGGACGGAGAAGAACCCGGTCACGCTGGGGTCCGCGCGTGTGAAGAACGGTCCCACGCATACGAACGCGAGGACCACCAGCGTGGTGCGTGCGACAGACACCTTGGCCACCGACCACCACGCGGACACGGCGCCCGCGAAGATGACGTACGTCGCGTACTCCGCGCGGTGGTTGCACAGGACGGAGAACACGAGCACCGACGCAACGAACGTGCGTTTGAACGCGGTGTCTGCGCCGTACCGGACCGCGAACAAGAGGGGAATTGCAAGCGCGCACAGGCAGACCGCCTGCAGCGCAGTGTTGCTCGTCGAGAGGCCCGCGCCCTTCTGGAGCATGCTCATCACGCTCCATCCGACGTTGTCGTGGTCCCAGGCAAGGAGCGCGCGCCACGACCCGTAGTCGCGCAAGAGGAGGCGCGACGACGTGATGAGCAGGGGAAGCAGAACGAGCACGCCGCCCGCGACGAGGAGACGCGCCGCGTTGGCGACCTTCCGCGGATACAGGACGATCGCAAGCGCGCACAGGAGCGGGAAGACCTTGATGGCGGCGCCTAGCGCGAGCAGCACCGCGAACGTGTTGCCGCGCCCGCGCGACAGGGCGCGCACCGCAAGCAAGCAGAGACCAAGGACCAGGAGGTTCGATTGGTCGCCATCCGTCGCGAGCAGCACGCCGAAGAGCGCGAACAGCACGGCGCGCTCGCGCTTGCTCGGGTCGTCCACGAAGCCGTAGAGGCCCGCCCAGGCGACGCCGAAGTTGAGCGCGCCCCACGCACACGCGCACAGCCACGGCGGCAACGCGGCCAGGGGCACGAAGAGGAGCGCGAACGTCGGGCTGTACTTGAAGTAGTCGGCGGCGTGCAACACGTACAGGTCTTCGCCGGTGATCAGATCGCGCGCCGCTTGCCTGAACACCATCAGGTTCTGCGACTGACCGAACGCGAACGAGACCAGGCCGGAGATTGCGCCCGCGCCCACCCATAGAAGCGCGGTCCAAGCGGCGTGGAGCTTCGTGGCAAGCGGTGCTGGGCGAAAGCGCGCGTCGTGTCGTTTCGAAGAAAGAAAAGAAGAGGCCATGAGACTTCCGTACGGCCCCACCCGCACACCCACAAATGACTGCGACTGACACGAAATGACCCGGACTCACGAGGCACCGTTTTTTTGCGGCCGACAAGCGCATATGCTCGGCTGGATGGCGGCGTCGGACACGGAGCTTTTCGGACGCGAGGCGGAGGTCAAGGCGGGCCTTGCCTTGCTTCGCGGGGGCGCGCGCGTCTTGACGATCACGGGGCCGGCGGGCTTCGGAAAGAGCGCGCTCGCACGTGAGCTCTCGCGACGCGCGACCCTTGGCGACGCGCAGCCCGCGCGTCACGTCTCGCTGGACGGCGCGAAGGACCGCGCGGGCGTGCTGCGCAGGCTGTCGCGCGCGCTGGGCAAAAACCGGGAGACCCGCGCTGACGCCATCATGGGGCAGCTCGCGAAGAGCGGCGTCACGCTTGTCGTCCTGGACGACGTGGACCCCGTGATCGCGCACGTCGCGTCGCTGTTGTCGCGGGCCCCTGGCGGAGATCCCGAAGCGCGGTCCGATCTGGGCGACGTTGCGTTCCTGGTGACGTCGCGCGAGCCGCTCGGCATCAAGGGCGAGGAGCTCTTGCCCGTGGGCCCGCTCTCCGTGGCTGCCTCCGTCGAGCTGTTCCGCGCGCGTGCGGACGCGGCCGTGACCGACGACGACGCGCGTGCCGTGGCGGAGCTGCTCGAAGGCATCCCGCTCGCGATCGAGATGGCCGCATTCCGCGCGCAGCTGCTCAGCCCAAAGGAGCTCTTGGCGCGAAAGAGCGAGCTATTGCGTGTATTGCGCACGGAACGGCGCGACGTGCCGGAGCGCCACGCCACGCTGCGCGCGGCCCTCGGGTGGTCGCTGGAGCGGAGCACCGACGACGAGCGCCACGCCCTTGTGTGCATCGGGGCGTTTGACGGTCCCTGCACGCTCGAAGCGATCGAGGCCGTCTGCGGCACATTTCCATGCTCAGGCAAGGACCCCGACACGGACGCGCTGGATGTGGTGCAGTCGCTCCTGCGCCGCTCGTGGCTCACACTGGACCGCCGCGGCGACGTGGCTCATGTCTCCATGTACGAGACCGTGCGGGCGTACGCGCGCGACATTGCCGACGCGAAGGAGCTGGCGGCGGCGATGGAGCGCCATGCGCAGCACTACCTCGAGCTCGCGGAGCGCGCAGCCCTCCACACTTACGGCGCGGGTGCAGAGGCGGCGCTCTCGGAGCTGGAGGAGGCGTTGCCCAACCTGCTCGCGGCGTTCGAGCGCTCGCGCGTGTCAGCACCGGAACGCGCGGCGCGCATCGCCGTTGCGCTGGCGGACGTCATCCTGTTCCGTGATGCCTGCGATCTGCGCACGCCGTTCTTCACCGAGGCCATCGCCGCTGCAGATGCGTGCGGGGAGCCGAACCTGCGCGCGCGCACGCGCCTGCTCGCCGCACGCGTTGCTCTGGAGCTCGCTTCGCCCGCGGACGCGCACGCGGCGCTCGCCGACGAGATCCCGGGAATCTCGGAGGAGACACGCGTGGAGCTCCTCCGCACGCGCGGATGGACCGCCCTCGCTCGCGGTGACGCAGCCGCGGCGACCACGGCCCTCTCGGAAGCGCGCGAACACTACGAGCGCTCACGCGAGCCGCGCGGGACAGCGGACGCGCTGGCGGCGCTGGGCGTGCTGTCGCTCGCGTCTGGCGATCTCGAGTCAGGGCAGCGTGCGCTTGCGGCCGCGTACGCGCTGCACGTGGATGCAAAGGACGTGATCCGCAGGGGCAAGGTGAGCAGCATGGCCTCGCTCTTCGGCCTCTCGCTGGACGGCGCAAGAGTGGACAAGGCGAGCAAGCGTGAAGAGTTGCTTGCTTCGCTCGAACGACGAAAGGCGCAGGGGCGCAGCATGGGCGAGGCGATCGATCGCATTCACCTCGCCGCGCTGTCACGGGAAGATGGCCCCGCGCCCGACGACGCGAAGGCATCCACCCGCTATTTTTGGGCGAAGGAAGCGCGCTTCTTGACGCCCGAAGGCGGCACGCGCATCGACCTCACGCGCCACGGCTCGCTTCGCCGGGTCTTGCTCGCGCTCCTCCTCGCGCACGAAGAGCACGCAGACCGCGCGCTCACCGCCGATGAGCTCCTCACCGCAGGTTGGCCCGAGGAGAAGGTCCTCTATGACGCCGGCATGCTGCGCGTGTACACCGCGGTCAAGCGCCTGCGGAGGCTGGGGCTCACCGACGTGCTGCTCCGCCGCGATGACGGCTACCTGCTGGATCCCGGAGTCCGCTTCGACCGCGACGATCACTCGAGCCAGTAGTGGTAGCTGCGCAGCGTGGCTTTACCCGCTTGCACGATGATGCGCGTGTCCTTGCGCACGTCACCGAGCGGTATGCGAACGTCCGTGAAGTAGCCCGGCCTCTTCTGCGCGAGCGGCGCAGCGATCACGGCGCCATTCACGAGGATCGCTGGCGCGTCGCTGTCGTCTTCGCCGTCCACGTCCCAGCGTGCGACGAGGGTGAGCCTGCCTTCGGCGTGGATGACGAACGACTCCGCTTCACCTTTGGGGATGGTGCGCCCGCCGTCGAAGCGCGCGCGATGAACCCCGTCGTCGCGGACGTCCAACGTGCTCCACCCGCCTCGCGGCGCCGGGCTGACGTAGTCGTGCGCGCGCTCGGACATCACATCGCACACGTCGAGCTCGTCCTGCACGGCCGGCGTTCGTGGCTCGCGGCCTTCGTCCGGTGAAGCGAGCGCGGACCAGTCGGCCACGTACACTGCTTTCACCGGCCCACCCGAGATCGCCACGTCGTCCACCGTCACGCGGAAGAGCTCGTGACCGAACCTTTGCGTCAGTCCCGGGAACCAGTTCGGGAAGAGCGCCATGTGGGTGGGCCGCAGATCGAGAGGCAGCCGCTCGATCAGCTCCACGGTGGCCGCCTCGCCCTGGGTCGCGGCGAGCACGAATGGCACGCCGTGGTAGCCGCCCAGACCGATCGCATCTACGGCACGACGCCCCGACACGTACGGGATGGCGCCCGCGTCTCCGACGAGCACGAGCGCCTCTTTTGGTAGCTCGCTTCCGACGCGAGCGCCGACCTCGACCTGTAGCCAGCGGATGTTTGCCGCACAACGTGCAAAGTACACGCTTTGCGCACGCACGCTCGGCACCGCCATGAACGTGTAGAGACCCATCGCGATGGCGACCGGGATCCACATGCCGCGCGGGCGTGAGAGCCGCGACGCGCCGAGCAGCGCGGAAAGCACCAGCATGGAGATCGCCGGGACGTAGTAGCGGAAGTTCTGGTAGCGGGCGGCGCCGTTCCACGACACGAGCAGCGCGAACGCGAGCGCACCCAGGAGACAGACCGACGCCGTGCTCCGCGTCTGTCGTGACAGGAGCGCGACCACGCCAAGCCCCACGAGCACGGAGGAGGCGCGGCCGAATGTCGACAGCTCCTGGCCCAGCGCGCGGGCGCCGAAGTGGAAGAGATTCAGCGCGAGCTCGCGCGCGCGGTCCACGTTCGACAGGTACGGATTCTCGGAGAGCAGCTTCAGCTTTGCCCCCGCCGCCTCCGGATACCCCGTGAAGGCCAGGTTCATCAGCGCGAAGAGCCCGAACGCGAACATGGTCGGTAGCAAGACGCGCGCGATCGCCGGCAGCGCGTGTGGACCGCGCTGCGCTCGCCCCACGCCCACGGCGAAGAGCCACGTGAGCGTCAGCGACTCGGGACGAAGCAGGAACATCGCAACGGAAAGCCACCCCAGATGGGAGAGGCGCGCCGCCCGGCTCTGGCCGCTTCTCGGATGCGGACCGACTCGCTCCCGCGTGAGCTCGTCGTACCGTGCGACTGCATGCATCATGCATGCAAAATACAGCGCCCCTTCCATGCCCGAGAACAGGAGCCACGGCGTGACGGACGCCGAGGCCAGCAGAAGAAGCCCGACCAGCCGCGCCGGCGGACACAGGTCGCGAAGGATCCGGGCTGCGGCGCGCAACCCCGAGTACACGGACACGACCGCGACGGCACCGGCGAACCAACCGAGAGCTCCGCCGCGAAAGCCAACGAGCCAGCCCAGCGACAGCAGCCATGCGTAGAGCGGCGCCGTCTCGCCGGACGAGTACCCCTGACCGGACAGCCACGCGAACGGACTGCCCTGCGCAAGCGCGCGTGCGTAGTCGAAGTGGATGTACACGTCGTCCAGCGGCGCTGGGAACACGAAACCCGTGCGTTCGGCTGCCGGTATCCAGAAGAGCGCCGCGAGCGCGCCCGTGATGAGCGCGATCCCAAGCTTCTCTCTCGCATCGCCCGCGGGACGCACGGCGCGAGAGTACAGCGCACTTCGAGCGGCGATCGTGGCGATTTCGAGCTATACAGCCGGACCAGCCCAGGTGACACAATGACCGAGATCAAAGCACCCACCTTCACGGACCCGGAAGACGCCGCTCGGTGGGACGCGGTCGAAGAGGCCGTGGAGCTCATCGTCGAAGAGCACTATCGCGACGCACTCGACGCGCTCCGCCGCGTGCTCGAGAAAGATGCGAAGAACTCCTACGCGTACAACTGGGTCGGCGTGGCCATGTTCGAGAGCGGCGAGATGGAGCCTGCGCGTGACGCATATCGCGCTGCGCTGAAGCTCGCGCCTGGGTACGTGGGCGCGCGCGTGTCTCTGTCGCACGTGCTCCGTCAGCTGGGTGACTACCGCGAGGCGATCAAGGAGGGAATGGTCGCGCTCGAGCAGCAACCCGGCGACTCCGACGCCCTCTATGCCGTGGGCATGGCGTACTACGCGCGCGGCGACAAGGCCGCGGCCAGGCGCCACCTCGCGGCCTACCTGGAGGCCCGACCCGAGCTCGAGACCGCCGTCGAGGTGCGCGGCATCATCGACGCGATCGATCAGGGGCTCTGAGAACGTGAGGTCGTCATGCCGAAGTGGTTGAAGGTCATGCTCATCGTGATCGGCGTCGGGGTGCTTGGACTTGCCCTGCTCGTGGGCGGCGTCGTGTGGTGGGCCTCCGCCAACAAGGAGAAGTTCGCGGCGACCGGCAAGAAGGCGCAGGAGGACGGCACGCGCTTCGGCGCCACGCATACGAAGGATCAGTGCGTGGACGAAGCGCTCTCGCACCTGAAGGACTGCGGCACCTTCGACTTCGTCTGTGAGGGCGGCAACAAGATCGCGCTCGCGTCGTGCATGGGCGTCGCGCGGGACGACGGGACGTGCAAGGACGTGCCCGAGCGCACCGACATCTTCAAGATGGCCACGTGGGCGAACGACGAATGTGCACGGCGCGGTTTCCGTGGCTCGCAGCCATGCGGTCGCCTCATACAGGCGATCCCCGATGGGTGCGCGCGCGACCCGCGCTGACGTCTTCGAACGGCTTCGCGTTCGTCGCACACCACCTCACGCTGAACGACGGAGGCGCCGTCACGGCCCATTCGCACCGTGGGGTGATGGAGCGCGAACGCTCGATCGCAGTTGCCGCATTTCAAAGATGAAATCGCGGCCGTGGGACCAGGTCGTCTTCAAATTGGGCCACCGCGCACGGCTCGTGCTTCCTTGAATGATGCTGATGCGATCGTGGACGGATTCACTGCCCCTGCCGCGCTTCCCGCACGTGACGGAGACTCTCGCGACGCTGCGCGAGGTCGTGCTGCTGCCACGGGACATCCTGCCGATCGTCCCCGATGCGCGTGACGGTGAGGACGTCGTGGTCCTCATCCATGGCTTCATGGCGAGCGCCGGCGTGTTTCGTCCGATGCGCAAGCGCCTGGAGCAAGAGGCCTTCGCGCACGTCGCCAGCTTCTCGCATACGCCGCTGCAGAGCGTGCCGCGGATCGCGAAGAGCCTGAAGAAGGTCATCGACCGGATCCACGAGGGCGCGCGCATTCACCTGGTCGGTCACAGCCTGGGCGGTCTCGTGGCGCGGTGGTACGTGCAGGAGCTCGGTGGCCACGACCGCGTGGTGCAGACCATCTCCCTTGCAAGCCCATTCGCGGGGACCAAGCACGCGAACACCCTCCCAATCCTGATCGGCGCGGCGCTCACCACGGAGAGCCACATCCTTCGCAAGCTGCGGAGCCGGGCGCACGAGTTCGAGGTGCCGCACACGTCCATCGTCGCGGGAGAGGACGCGCTGATCGTTCCCGCAGAGAGCGCGATCTTTCCTCGCGGTGACGTCGTCACCCTTCCGGGGCGAGGGCACAACACGCTGCTCTACGATGACGTCTCGGTCCGGACCATCATCCAGCGCGTCCGCACGCGCTGACCCACGCCCTTCGCGAGGTGTGATAAACCTGGGGCGTGCGTTCCCTCGCTCGCCTTGCCATCTTCGTCTCCGCCATTGCTTCGCTCACCCTGTTCGCAGGGCGCGCGCATGCCGAGCCCTCTTCCTTCCTCTCTGTCGCTGGTGGTTGGTCGCTGCAGCACGACGCGATCGCCCAGCGCGACAACAAGGCGGGCGCGATCTCCTTCGCCCTCGGCGTGGGTTCTTCCCCCGCGAACCGGCTGGTCCTTGGCGGCCTCTTTCGCCTCACCACGTACCCCACGCTCGGCACCGACCTGGGGCTCAACATCCGGGCCGCAAGCGGCGGCTTCGCGCGCGGTGACTATGGTCTCGCGCTGGACGTAGGCCCCGGCTTCCGGGCGTGGGGCAACGGCGACTCCGGAAAATGGCCGGTTCAAGCGCGCATCGTCGGCGGCGCTCCGTGGGGCATCGAGCTCTCCGTCGGCGGCGATTTCTACAACCTGACCGGTGACGGACCGTACACGCGCGGCATCAACATACTCGTCGGCGTCGACCTGCTCCGCCTCACGATCATGCGTCAGGGGTCGAGCGAGCGCTACTGGGAGAACCGGCACCCGGTCGGCGGACACGTCCGCCCGGAGTGACGTGGAGCGGAAGCAGCTCACGCTCTTCGAGGCGCCCGTTCTCGCGAAGCCGGAGCTCTCCGTACAGCCGTATGTGACCGAGGCAGCGACCGCGCTCGCAGCGCGCGTCCCGCCGTGGATTCGGCTTGGTACGAGCAGCTGGACGTTCCCCGGCTGGAACAATCTGGTCTATGCGGGCGCGCCCTCGCGTGAGGCGTTGATCGCGCATGGCCTGCGCGCGTACGCCGCGCACCCGCTCCTTCGCACTGTCGGCATCGATCGCAGCTACTACGGCCCGCTGACCGCGGACGACCTCCGTGGCTACGCGGCGGACCTCGCCGACGCCCCGGGGTTCCGCCCCATCTCGAAGGTGTGGGAGGAGATCACCACCGTCGTCTTCCCGCCTCACGCGCGCTACGGCGAGCGCGCAGGCACCGTGAACCACGGGTTCATGGATGTGGAGCGGTTCATGGTCGACGTGCTCGCGCCCTTCGACGAGGTCTTTGCGGAGCACCTTGGGCCGTTCGTGCTGGAGATCCCGCCCTTCCCTGCCGCGCGCGCGCCCTCACTCGCGCGCATCCTCGGTCGCATCGACACATTCCTGGCGGCGATGCCGAAGCATCTGCAGCTCGCGATCGAGGTGCGCAACAAGGAGCTCCTCTGCCCGGACTACTTCGCGCTGCTCCGGACGCATGGCGCGGCGCACGTGTTCAACTTCTGGACGGGCATGCCCACCGTAGGTACGCAGCTGCGCATGCGCGAATCGCTCACCGCCGACTTCGTAGTGAGCCGCCTCATGCTCCCGCCGTTCGTGCGGTACGAGGATCAGAAGGCCGCGTTCGAGCCCTTCAATCGGATCCAGACGCCGCAGCCCGGGATGCGCGCGGACGTGGTGGACCTGGTCCGCGCGGCTGCGGCAGTCGGCGCAAAGCAGGCGTTCATCATCGTGAACAACAAGGCGGAAGGCTGCTCGCCGCTCACGGTTTTCGCGCTCGCGGACCTCATTGCGCAAATACATGACTGAGATAGTCTGGATCGATCGCGGCCCCCGTGAGCAGACCCGACACAAAAGATCCTAACGCAACGGTGCTCGATCGGCCCATGCCGCCGATCTCGCTGGAAGGCCGCGCGACGTCCCCGGATCGCCTGGACGCGAACGACGTCGAGTCCGTCCTGAAGGAGATCCGCACGCGGCCAGAGGCGCGGCTGGTCACGGAGAAGAACATCGCCGCGGGCGGCATGGGCACCATTTTCCTGGCCACCGATCGCGCGCTCGTGCGCCACGTGGCGAAGAAGGTGCTGCACAGTCACCTCGCGAGCAATCGCAACGTCGTGCGCATGTTCCTGCGCGAGGCGCGCGTGAATGGAGTGCTCGATCACCCGAACGTCGTTCCCGTCTACGACATCGGCGAGGACCCGGGCGGCCAGCTCTATTTCACCATGAAGATGGTGGAGGGCCTCTCCCTCCGCGACGTCATCCGCGGACTGCCCGAGGGTCCGCTCGAGACGTCCGCGCTGTGGAACCTGCTCGACGTCGCCATCAAGGTCATGGACGCGCTCTCTTTCGCGCATAGCCGCGGCGTTCTGCACTGTGATGTGAAACCCGCGAACGTGATGGTCGGTGACTTCGGCGAGGTCTACTTGATGGACTGGGGCATCGCCCGTCTGCTCACCAGCACGGCCGGCACCATGCCTCCACCCAGCCTTCACGGTGCGCCGCCGCTCTCCGGTCAGGCGGCCATCGAGACGAACGACGCCGTCATCGGCACGGCGAGCTACATGTCGCCCGAGCAGGCCAGCGGCAACCGCAGCTCGCTCGACGCGCGCTCGGACGTGTTCCTCGTGGGCGCAGTGCTCTACGAGATCATCGCGCGCAAGCCGCCCTTCCTCTCCACGAGCTTCGACGAGACCCTGAAGTGCGCGCTGGAGTGCAAGCCCGAGCCGCTATCGCAGGTCGCGGAGGACGTGCCCCCGGAGCTCGAGCGCATCATCGAGCGCGCCATGAAGAAGGCCCCGGTGGACCGCTACGCATCCATGCGCGAGATGAAGGACGATATCGTCCGCTTCATGCGCGGAGGCGCGGAGTTCCCCAAGACCACGTTCCCCAAGGGTGCGTACGTCATGCGCGAGGGCGAGCGCGGCGACAGCGCGTACATCATCGTCAGCGGCAAGTGCGACGTGCTCAAGATCATCGAGGGACAGGTGAGCGTGATGCAGCGCCTGGGGCCCGGCGACGTCTTCGGAGAGACCGCCATCCTCACCGAGGGCGCGCGCACGGCGACCATCCTCTGCGTGGAGGACACCACCGTGCTCGTGGTCACGCGCAAGGTGTTCGAGGCGGAGCTCGCCCAGGTGAAGCCGTGGCTGCGCAGCGTGACCACTTTGCTGGCGCAGCGCTTCCGCGACCTCTACACGCAGAAGCGCGTCACCCACATGGGCACGGTGAACCCGGCGCGCGTCGCAAAGCAGATTTACATGCATCTTACAGCCTTTGGCGAGCCGCGCGCGGAAGGCGGGTTCTCCACGCGATGGACGCGCGCGTGCGGTGAGATCGAAGGGCAGCTCGGCATCTCCATCGCCATGAGCATCATGAACGTGGTCGCGAGCTATCCGATGATCCAGGTGGATTTCGCGACGGACAGCCTCATCGTCGCGGACCCCACGGGCCTGAAGATGGCGCTCCTCTCGGGCTGAGGGGCTGATGTCGGGCGGGTGACGCGGCAGCTGGTGTAGACGAGGAATCGCTACTTCTTCTGGGAGGTGACCGGTGGCGTCTCGACGTGCTCGGGGTTCTTCGCCTCGTCTTGCTTGATCGAGTAGCGAACAATGGCCCGGAGCACCTGGTTGCGCTCCACGTTGCCGATGACGGCCTTCAGATCCTCGTAGACGCTGGGGTCGACGAGCAGCGCACCCACGGTGCCCTTGCCTGCCTTCACGTTGGCGATGATGGTGCGGAGGTCGTCCGACATCGCGCTCACGTTGGCCATGACGTGCTGCGTGTTCTCGTCCCCGTAGATGGTGACGTGCGCGAGCCCGTTGCCCGTGCGCACGGCGGTGAGGCTGTCGTGGACCTCCGCGAGCGTGCCAGAGACGTCCTGCGCGGTCTTGTCGTCGTAGAGCACCGTGTGAGCAAGGCCTGGTCCGTCCTTCACGCGCCCGGTGACGGCGGCCACGTTCGCCGCCGTGGCGTTCAGGTTGGCAGTGGTCGCCTCCAGGTTGCCAAGGATGCGATCGATGCGCTTCGCCTGCTCGGGGTCGAAGATGATCTTGTGCGCGGCGCCGTCCTTGTTGTTCGCGACGCCGTCCAGGATCACATGCAGGCTCTCGACTGTGGCCTTCACGTCCTCGTTCAGCTTGGGATCGCCGAGCGTGCGTGTGGCGCGCTCCAGGTTCGTGACGGTCGCCTCGGTCTTGTTCGCGATGGACTCGAACTTGGAAAGATACTTGGAAAAATCAATCGGCTCGTCCGACTTGAGGTGGCCACCGTCCGGCACGGTTGGCTGGTCGGCGGCGCCCACGGAGACCTCGACCATCTTGTCGCCGAGGAGGCCCTTGGCAACGACCTTCACGACGGAGTCGGCGCGAATGCGTCGTGCCTCGCTGCGCGCGACGGAGATGCGCACGTGGATCTTCGGGTCGTTCGCGTCCGAGCCGTGCGAAACGGAGTCCACGCTGCCGATGTCCAGACCGCCCATGCGCACGGGTGAGCCCGCCTTGAGGCCGACGACATCCGAGAACTCCGTGTTGTAGTAGTACTTCGGGTCCCAGACGCGCCGGGTGTCACCGATGGTGAAGATGATCAGGGCCGAGATGAGCAGCCCGACCAACACGAACGCACCGACTCTGAGGTTCTTGCCCATGAGAGAAAGAAGCCGCTCGTATCTGCGCGGCCTACGAAGAGGAGAGTAGCACGGCCACGTCTTCCACTTCAGGGGCCTTTCCGTCGATGAAATCGCGCACGTAGGGATCCGGTGTAGTGCGAAACAGGTCTGGTGGCCCCTCCATGAGGACCTTGTTCTTGCCGAGCATCACGATGCGATCCGAGACCGAGAACGCGGTGCCCATGTCGTGCGTGACCACGATGCTCGTGAGGCCCAGGCGCCGCTTGATGCTCAAGATGAGCTGATTGATGCGCGCGGTGTTGATGGGATCGAGGCCGGTCGTGGGCTCGTCGTAGAGGATGACCTCGGGCTCGAGTGCCAGCGTGCGCGCCAGGCCGACGCGCTTCTTCATTCCGCCAGACAGATCCGAAGGGCGCATCGCCTGGATGCCCGGCAAGCCGACGCTCGAGAGGGCGCTCTCCACGCGGCTGCCGATCTCTTCCTCCGACATCGTCTTGTGAAACTGCTCGCGCAAGCCGTAGGCGACGTTCTCACCGACCGTCATCGAGTCGAACAGCGCGGCGCCTTGGAACAAATATGCGATGCGCCGGCGCACCGCGAACAGCGCGTCTGCATCCAGGCGCGTGACCTCCTGTCCGTCGAACAAGATCTGCCCGCCGTCCGCGGGGATGAGCCCAATCAGCATCTTGAGCAGCACGCTCTTGCCGCTTCCGGATGCGCCCAGGATGGTCGTGGTGGTGCCGTGCTCGAACGCGAGCGTCAGGCCGTCGAAGATGATCTTCGGCCCGAAGCGCTTCTTGGCATCGACGAACGAGATGAGGGGGGCCGCCATGTTTGCCAGGTCAGTGGAGGAACTGCGGCTGCGTCGGTCGCGGAGACGGGGGCGCGCTCTCTGCGGAAGGTGCGGGTTGCGCGTCCGTTGTGTCCGCGGCGCGGCGCCATACCAGGACGGCGATCACGACGCCGACAACGCCGACGAGCGCGGCAATCCCGGCGGCGAGGAGAATGATGTTCGTGTTCGACTGGAGGGCGCTTGGGCCCTGGCTGCCATCCGCGTGAGCGCCTGGAGCGCCTGGAGTACGGAAGGTGATCGGCGGCCCGGCAGATGGCGGACCATAGCCGTAAGAACTGGACGTTGGCGGCAACCCGAACTGCCCAGCGGACGACGGAGACGGCTCGTCCCAGCCGTACGGCGGCGGGCGATCCCGCGGAACAGACCGCGTGGAGGACGACTCCTCGACGGGAACGAAGATCTCCGTGGGCGGCTCGGACGGTGGCAACGCCTCGATGAGCCCGTCCTCGGAGCACGCAAGGCGGATGTTGTCGCGGCGCTCGTGGATCTCCCGACCACAACGGACCTCGAGCACGGCTGCGACGTCGCTCGGCCCCACCGGCGGACCGCTCCGCGCGATGAAGCCCTCCAGCGCATCACGCATGGCGAGCGCGGTCTGGAAGCGATCGCCCGGCGACAGCTGCATCGCGTGAACGATGATCTGATCGAGCTCGGGCGGCACGTTGGGCATGAACGCGCTGGCCGGCTCGATCTGCCCCAGGATGATCTGGCTCATCACCTCGGGATCGCTCTCGCCCAGGAAGGCCTTGCGACCGGCGATGGACTCGTAGAGACACACGCCGAGCGCGAAGATGTCAGCGCGGCGATCGAGCGGATCGCCGCACAGCTGCTCCGGCGACATGTACGAGACCTTGCCCTTGATCTGGCCGGCGAGCGTTGCGTGCGAGTTGCCGAGCGCCTTCGCCACGCCGAAGTCACTGAGCTTCACGCGCCCATCCGCGGTGATGAGGATGTTGTGCGGCGTTGCGTCGCGGTGAACGAGCTTGAGCGGCCGGCCCTGCTCGTCCACGAGCTCGTGTGCCGCATGCAGACCCGCGCACGCGTCCGAGACGATGCGCGCAGCCACCCGCGGATCGATCGGGATGCGCACGATGCTGCCCGCGTCGTCTCCGTCGACCCGCGAACGGAGCAAGCGCAGGAGCGAGGAGCCATCCACCCACTCCATCGCGAGGTAGTGGATGCCCTTCACCTCCGAGATCTCGTAGGTCTCGCAGACGTTCGGATGGTGAAGGAGCACGCCGACGCGCGCTTCGTCCTGGAACATGGTCTGGAACCCGGCGTCCTCGGCGAGGTCCGGGAGGATCATCTTGATCGCAACGAACCGCGACGGCGTGTCGTGCCGCCGGGCAGCCCACACGCGCGCCATTCCGCCCGTCGCGATGGGCACGAGAAGCTCGTAGGGGCCGAGCGACGACCCAGGCGCGACGTCCAGGATGGTGCCTGAGTAGTTTTCCGCCGCGACGGTGCTCATCCCATCCTTCAGTATACCTGAATGGCAGGCGCCGACCTATGGCCGCTTTCAGCTGCGTTTCCGCAAGCTCGGAGCTGGGCTAGAGCCCTGGGCTAGCGTGCCTGCCTAGCGTGCCTGGGCGTCGATCGAGCGCCACACTTCGTCGAGGCCGATCTCGCCGCGGGCGACGTACGTTACCTCGAGCGCAGATGCCTGCACCGCGTGGCCATTCACCGTGATGCGCGTCGTCTTCGGGTCCACGGTGCCCACGACCTCCCGCTTGGAGGCGCCGGAGATGGTGACCACGGTGGGCCCCACCTGCGTGATGATCCCCTGGACGTGGCGCTCCGTCGTGAGCTGGGTGCTGCTTTCACTGCCCACAGCCGTGCTGCCCAGCACGAGAACGGCGAGAGAGGCGAGGAATGCGATGACGTGCTGGTTCATGAGGACCCCGCGGTTTCGGAGGACGTCCGAAAGCAATGACGGCCCTTAGCACGGGCACTGCACACCTGCAACCACGTGGCTGAACGAGCAGTGGCGTGTCAGGCGGAAGGTCGAGCCTGGAGCCGGCGCTTCATGTCCGTGGGCTTCGACATGCGTGCGTCAATCCACTCCGTCAGCGGAGCAGCGACGTAGATGCTGGAGTAGGTGCCGGCGATGATGCCGACGACCATCGCGAGCGCGAAGTCCTTGATGATGCCCGTTCCCCAGATGAAGAACGCGAGGACGGACAGCATCGTGGCGCCGGACGTGAGGACCGTACGCGAGAGGGTCTCGCTGACGGAGAGGTTGATCACATCGCGGAAGGTGCGACCGCGGTACTTGCCCAGGTTCTCACGGATGCGGTCGTAGACGACGACGGTGTCGTTCATGGAGTAGCCGACGATGGTGAGGACGGCGGCGATGGTGGAGAGCGTGATCTCCTTGTGCAGGGCGATGAACACACCGATGACGACCATGGCGTCATGGATGCACGCAAGCACGACGCCCGGCGCAAAGCGCAGGTCGAAGCGGAACGCGAGGTAGAGCATGATGAACACGATCGCGATGGCGACCGAGTTACGCGCGCTGTCACGCAGCTGCTTGCCGGCCTTGGGACCGACCCATTCGACGCGGAGCGCGTGCTCGGGGACGGTGTCGGCGCCGAGCTTCTGGCGCATGCCGTCCATGAGCTGGTCGCCCTTGGACTGCAGCTGCACCTCCACGCGGTGGTCGCGCGGGTTGATGACCTGCGGGTTCGTGGGGCTCACGCGTAGCTTCATGTTGGGGACGCTCTCGACCTGCTTTTTGATGGTCGCGACGTCCGGATCGGTGTCGTAGCGCGCGGAGATCTTGTCGCCGCCGGCGCTGAATTTCACCTCGGTGGCGCGCGCGTTCGCGGGGCACGCGTCGCTCGCGGCCTTGGTGGGGTCGTCCGTGAGGCACAACGACTTGCGGAGCGCGTCCTTGGACGCGTCATCGACGACGCTGACCTCTTGCACGCGGATGAGGAAGCGGTTCGGGTTCTTGTCGTCCTTCACCTCCACGACGTCGGGGTCGGAGAAGCCCGCGCCCGTGACCGCCTCGCGCACGCCGTTGGACGAGATCGCCTTGGTGAACGCGACCTCGAGCTCCGTGCCGCCGCGGAAGTCCGTGCCGTAGTTCGGCCCGGGAACCCACACGAGGATGGTGCTGATGACAACGAGCGACGCCGAGAGGATGATCCAGAAGCGGCGCATCCCCATGAAGTCGTAAACTTTGCCTGGCTTGAAGAGCTCCATGTGCTTTTTCCTTGGGCCCTAGAACTCAGCGCCGACGCTGAGACGCGTGACCTTGGCGCCGCGCGCCCACCAATCGAAGACGATGCGCGTGCAGAACACGCCCGTGTAGAGGCTCGCCACGATGCCGATGATGAGCGTGTAGGCGAAGCCCTTGACTGGTCCCGTGCCGTACTGCGAGAGGATGAGGCCGGAGACGAAGACCGTGACGTGACCGTCCAGGATGGACGCGAACGCCTTGTCGTAGCCCGCCTCGACCGCGGCGCGGATGCTGCGGCCCGCACGGAGCTCTTCACGGATGCGCTCGTTGATGAGCACGTTCGCGTCGACCGCCATACCTACCGTGAGCGCGAGACCCGCGATTCCAGGCAGGGTCATCGTGCCGCCGAGCGAGGCGAAGATCGCCATCTGCAGGAGGAGGTTGAAGAGCACGGCGCTGTCAGCGACCACACCGGCCTTCCGGTAGTAGACGATCATGAAGATGAGCACGAGGCCCATGCCGACGACGGCGCCCTTGCCGCCGTTGCTGATCGCGTCCGCACCGAGGGTGGGCCCGATGAGCGACTCGTTCGACGGCGTGATCGGCGCGGGGAGCGCTCCGGAGCGGAGCACCATCTCAAGCTTCTTCGCGTCCTTCAGCTGCTTCTCGGGATCGCCGCCGCCGAGCGTGATGCTTGCGCGACCGCCGCCGATCTTGGATTTGATGACGGGCGCCGAGTTGATCGCGTCGTCCAGGATGATCGCGAAGCGACGCTGCACGTTCGCGCCGGTGATCTCCTCGAAGCGGTCCGCGCCTGCGGGGCTGAACGTCACGGCGACGTAGAAGTTGCCCATGCCGTTCTGCGTGTCCTGGGCGACGGTGGCGTCGGTGATGTAGTCACCGGTGACCTCTGCGCGAGAGAACAAGTAGAAGGTGCGCCAGCCGACCTCGGTGGTCTTTCCCTCGTCCGCGTCGTAGTCGATGATCTCCTCGAAGCCGACCTGGTGGTCGTCCGGCACGTTCAGCGACTTCGCCCACTTCTTGAAGCGATCGCGCGCCTGGAGCATCGACTCGTTCTCGCGCTTCACGACGCGCGAGAAGTGCGTCTGCACGGACTTGCCGACGCCGCCGGGCGCCTGCTCCTGATAGATCGAGATGCCTTCGCCTTCGGGCAGGTCCGTGTCCTTGATGTTGCCGAAGAAGTCCGACTCGTCGTCGACCATCTTGAACTCGAGGCGTGCGGTCTGACGGATCGTCTCCTTGATCTCGTCGAAGGCCTTCTTGTCCTTGCCCGGAACCTCGATGACGATGTCCTCGTCGCGGACGGTGACGGAGGCCTCGCGCAGGGCCAGCGCGTCGACGCGGCGGATGACCGTGTCCTTCGCCTGGGTGACCGCGCGCTCGCGGATCTGGGTCTCCACGTCCGTGCGGATCTTGAAGACGACCTCGCCCGGCTCCTTGCCCTTCTGCTGCGAGAGCTCGCCCGTGAACTTCTTCGAGAAGCGCTCGTCGATCTTGGAGACGTCCGCGGGGTCCTTGAAGATCACGCGCAGGATGGAGGTCTCCGCGCCGTACGCGATCTTCACCTTGCCGTCGAGCAGAGCGATCTCCTCGCGGCGGAGCAGGCCGTCACCCTTGTGGAAGTCGTACGTGATCGCGAGCTCGTGTCGCATCTCGTCGGCGAAGTGGTCGCGCTTGTCGCGGATCGCCTCTTCGACTTCGACCGTGTACACGAGGCGAAGGCCGCCCTGCAGGTCGAGCCCCTTCGCGATACCGAAGGTGATTCGATCCTTCACGTACGCGGGGCACGGGATCTTGCCGCCCGACATGCTGTTCGCGGTCGGCCAGAGCGCCGTGAACGCGAGCAGGAACGCACACACCGCGAAGCCCAGCCTCGCGCGCCACGCACCATCCATCACGTTGAGGAGGCCAATGGCGGACCACACGACGATGAGGATGGTGGTGACCAATCCCCAGAACGAATCGTAGTGATAAAAGAGCCCGCCCGCGCCGGCGCTGAGGGCGATGAGGATGAGGAGATTGCGTTTCAAAAAAGGCCTACTTCTTGTCGGCGGTAGCCGCTTTGGCTTCCTTGAGATCCTTCAGATCCTTGTCGTCGGCTTTGGCGGGCTCGGCGGCGGCGAGCGGGCCGAGGCTGCTCGCGAGGACCTGTACGTTCACGCCTGGCGCGATCTTCACCTTGGCGATCTTCTCGTCCATCTCGAGGAGCTCACCGATGAGGCCGGCCTGGGTCACGACCTTGTCGCCCTTCTTCAGGCCCTTGCGCGACTCCGACTCCTTCTTCTGACGACGGAACATCAGGAACAGGAAGGGGACCATGATGAGCAGAGGCAGGAACATCGTGAGCGCGCCGCCCGGGGGCGCCGCCGCCTGAGCACCACCACCAGCCGCGCCGCCAGCGGGGTCAACAGCTACGCCCGGGGTTCCGGCCTTGGGTCCAGCGTTTTGAAACATGAGAAATTCCGCCTTTTTTGCCTGCGCACCGCCGACCTCACGGGCAGCCCGCGAAACCGATGGACAGGGGAACTGGGGGATAGTCGAGAGCGGGGGGTCAAGTCAATGCGGGGTCGTGTTTTCCGCCGTGACAGGGCGGTGAGCCAGAAGCCCGCCGGCAGCACGATTTGTTCCCCCGACCTGAACTTCGACCTGAACTTCGACCTCGACCTCGACCTCGACCTCGACTCGACCTCAGCCTCGGTACGGGCCCTGTTGCGGCGCCGCTTTTCCCGAGGCGGCTGCCGCCATCGTCGCGACGTCCGTCAGCACGGCTCGCAGCTCTGCTTCGTTGAGGCACGTTCGTGGCAGCGCGAGGCTCAGGAAACGACCGAGCACCGCGAAGCGCGCCGTACTTCTGGACCAGCGCGAGGGCGTGGGCGCGTGTCTCTGGCCGTGCGAAGAACGCGCGCACGAGCGGCGCGGGGCTTCCTTTCAGGCGGAGGGCGCGGTCGAACGCGGCGTCCCCCACCTCGATATCGGAGAAGCCGATGACGTTGGCGAAGCGCGTGAACCCCGACTCCGGCGCGACGTCCACGCTCATGCCGGTGTCCGTGGGCAGGCTCAACAAGATCTGATTCCACATCGACGTCGGATTGCTGCGCGTGAAAACGCGCGACTCGAAACCCTGGAAATTTCCGCGTAAAGTGCGACGCGGCACGTCGAAGGCGAATCGCTCGCGCTCGGCGAAATGCGCCCACGCGTCACGAACGAGGGCCTCGTCGCGGGTCTCGCCGATCAAGAGGCGCCGCTCCCCTGCCGCGCGCGCGAGCGCGGCCGCACGGGTGAGCATTTCCTGGAGGACGCTCGGATTCGCCTCGAAGCGTGACACCGTCGTCGCGGCGAACGAATCGTACGCGTCCGGATTCATTCCGCGCTCGACGGCAGAGAGCGCGTGGTCGGCGAGCGGCGGGTCGCGACCGGGCCACACCATCGCGCAGCCGCGCTCGGGCTGAAACGTTTGCACGTAGAGCTTGTCGTCGAAGAGGGGCACGCCGATCTTCGGGACGGCGCAGAGCCAGGTCGTGCGCGACAGGTGCATTCCCAGGAAGAGCGGGGGATCGATCTGCACCATCGCGTAGGTGTAGTGCGTGTCGCTGCTCGAGCCGCCGTCGCGAAAATAGTACGTGACCATGGCGGGCATCCCGTCCACCGCACCGACCATCCAGTTGTGCTCCGAGAGCTGGGTGTGCGGCCGCAGCGAGGCGACCATCGTGTCCCAGACGGGCGGAACCGTGTTGCCGTTGGTGTCGTCGCGCAGCTCGAAGCCAAGAGCGCGCGAGGCGGTCCACCACGCCTGCGCTTGCTTGCTCAGCTTGCCCTGCCGTCCGAAGCGCTCCATCAGCCCTTGTCTTTCGCGCAGCGGAAGCCGACGTTGGGGCCTGCCTCGAGCGTGGAGCCCCAGTTGCGCGACGTGGCCTTCGTCATGGACGGCGGTGAGAGCCAGCCCCCGCCGCGCAGCACGCGGCTCGCTCCAGAGCGTGGCGCGACGCCCTCCGCGATGTGCTCGACGTAGTAGTCGCTCACCCATTCCTCGACGTTGCCGGACATGTCCATCACGCCGAACGGGCTCTGACCCGACAGGTGCGTGCCGACGCGCGACGGGCGCTTGCCGGAGCAGCTCCGGCCAGTGGACTCGTGCAGGAGCGTCGCCGCGAAATTGCAGCCACCGGGCGCGCCGCCCCACGGAAAGCGCGCGGCCGATCTGCCTCGCGCCGCGAGCTCCCACTCGGTCTCGCGCGGCAGTCGCTTCTGGACGCTGCGGCAATACGCGTCTGCATTGGACCAGTGCACGCAGCTCACGGGGAGCAGCGGGTCGCCCAGCGAATATGTGCATAGTGCACTTGTTTTGGCCGGGGCCTGGCACGCGCGCTTCTCCACGCATGCGTGGTACGCGTCGACGGTCACCTCGGTCTTGTCGATGTAGAAGGCCTCCACCACCTCGGTGTGTGACGGGCGCTCGTTCGGAGCGGAGGTCTTGTCCGCGGCAGCGGCGCCCATGACGAAGCGACCACCTGGGACGAAGACCATTCCAGGGATCTGCGCATGCGGTGGCCCGAGCGGATGTGCGCCCGACGACGCCACCGGCGCGACCTTCACACCCGCATCCCGATCGGGTTGGATGTCGCCGGACGGAACAGCTGATGCACTCGGAGCGGGCAAAGGCTTCGGATCGTCCTCGCCGTCGTCCTCTTGCATGGGCTGCATGGGCTGCGCGAGCGAGAGCGCAGGCACGAAGATCGCGGTCAGAAGAATCAGCAGCGAGCCGCGACCATGGCCCCGCATCTATGAAGCTCGGGTGCGCCAGCGACCGGACTCGACCGCGGCGCGCGCGAGGGTCGCATCCTCTGGGTTGCCCGACGTGGCCGCGATCTCGCTCGCGATCTGACCGCCGTCGACCAGAGCGCGATGGGCGTGAATGATGAACGCTGCAGCAAGCGCGGCGGAGCTCGCCTCGTCGTCGCGCATGGGCATGGCCCAGTCGAAGGAGCCGCGCACGGGCTCGGCGCGGGCGAGGCCCTTGCTGGCGGAGACGTCCACGAACACCGCGCCCTCGTCACCAGCGCGAAGCGCGGCGCGCGCGCGCAGCCCGGCTGCACCCGTCATGGCGGCGAGGAGGTATCGCGCGACCTTCGCGGCGGACTCCGGGTCCTTGCAGGAGACGCGAATGCGCGGCGCGGTGGATACGTCGCGGTCAGCGTCGGTCGCCTTGCGTGGGGCGTCGGCTTCGCCGAAGACGAACGAGCGGCTTGCGGTGTCACCGTCTCGCATGTTGCAGATGGCCGCGGCAAGATCGTCCTCCGTCAGACCGCCCTGTCCGAGCACAGCGGACGTGAAGCGCGGCACGCGACCCACACCGGGATATCCCGGCGCCCAGGTGATCGCGTCCGTGAACGCGGCCTTCAGCTCACGCGCGAGCGGCATCGTCTCCGTCAAGGGATCTAGCCCTGCCTCGATGACGGTGACGCCGTGTGCGCGCGCGAGCGTCTTCACGATACGCGGACCGTCGAGCGGCCTGAGCGCAGTGATCTTCAGGGCGGCGAGAGGACGCGGACCGTTCTGTGAGCGCTCCGCGACGCCAAGCAGACAGTCACCGGTGACACCCAGACCCACGAGCACCGCGTCCGCCTCGCCGGCGCCGCCAAGAGCGCCGGGCCCCGCGCGCTCCATCACGTCGTGACGGCGATGCGCGACGGACTCGAACCCGCGCAGCGCAGACGACAACGCGAAGGATGCACGGCGAGCGAACGTGCGCTCGTCCAGCTGCACGAAGACCGGATGCGCTGGATCGCTGAGCTTGCAGAGTCGCGCGCGCGCCTTACCGACGTAGGCGCCGAGCGCGTCCGCGTCGCGCATGGATACGACCTCGTACGACGTGAGCTCCGCGTGCTCGTGCACGACGAAGAACGGAACGCCGCAGTCCTCCGCGGCGCGGCGCGCGATGAGCGCGAGATCGAACGAGTCCTCCGGCCCGGACGAGAACAGAAGGCCAAAGCCCAGATCCAGGAGCCCGTACACCGCGCCGCGCATGGCGTGCGGATCCGCGAGGACGTGAACGCAGACTCCCAGGCGTGATGCGACGAGCGCGCGCAGTGGCCGTCGCGCCGCGAGCACCTCCGGTGCGGTGCCGATCAACGTGATGCGAACACCAGACTCCGCGGCCTCCTTCGCGAACGACACGAGCGCCGAGAAATCAGCGCCCTTGTCGAGCAGGATCTCCTCACCGAACGCGTTGGTGCGGGGAAATACAGCCGCCTTACCTGCGTGCGCCTCGCTCTCGAGCGACGCATAGATGCGCTGCGTGACGAGGCCCTCTGCGCGCAGGACCGCATCGAACGAGGTGCTCGATCGCGCGTTGCCGATGGTCACTGGGTGGCTCCTGGCTGGGTCATCGGGTCCCAGCGTACGCAAACACCGGCGGCGTGGGAACGGGTGTATCCGACGTCGATGCGCACGCGGATGACGCCATCGCAGCCGAGCGACGCGGCCTTGGTGCGGAGCTCGCGGACGACCTCTTCGGAGGCGCTGGTGTCACCGAAGCCGAACGCTTGGACGAGGCCGAGCTCCGTATAGGGACGCGTGACGGGGGTGTCGGCGGAGATGAGCTCGACGGAGGAGACGGGCGACGCGGGAGGGCGGAAGAGGGCGGCGTGGGACTCGGCGTGGGCGCAGGCGGGGAGAATGAGGGCGAGGGTGAGGAGGAGGTGAAGGTTGAGGGGGAGGTGAAGGTTGAGGGGGAGGTGTTTCATTGGATGATCACCTCGTCTGGTGGGGGGCCTCGTTCTGGTCCTCTGGAGCTTGGGACTGGGTTGGGATCGGGCACGGGCGCGGGCGCGGGCGCGGGCACGTTTACGGGCGGCGGAGGAGGAGGCGGAGCGTGGTGCGTTGTCATGGCTCGGCCGAAGATGGAGACGATCATCACTTCGTCGGTGGAGCCGTAGGCGGACTTGGTTGCGCACGGGTGGCCGCGGCCGCAGATCACGTAGCCCGTTTCGATCTGGACTCTCGGGACCATCTCGAAGCGGGCTCGGACTCCGTCGATGACTGCGGCGTCGCCTCCCAGCGCGGCCACGCGACGGACGAACATCGGGAGGAGGTCGTCCACTGTTCCCTCTTGCTGCTCGCCATGGACCTCGATCACGCCGAGGTCGACTGCATCTCTTGGTGGATTGCCCGACGCATAGATGCGCACTGGCCCCGCATACGCTGGAGCCACCACGCCGGTGCGCACGTACGAGCCTCCCTGCGACGTACACCCCGTGAGGGCACACGCCAGAATCAGTGCAGAATACAAATGACGAAGCGCCACGATCGTGAGGTGATCGTCGCGCTTCAGGTCACGTTCGGCAAGCGTCGCAGCTCAGACGCCCGACGTCTCTGCTCACATCGGCTGGATGACGACCGGCCAGTAGTGGATGGGACCGTTCTGCGTCACCTGCGCCTCCAGCAGGATGAGCGCGTAGCCCTGGCTCGGGTTCGACTTCAGCTTCACGGTGATCGTCGCCTTGCCGCCGACGGCGATCGCCTGCGAGGTCTGCGAGACCGTGAGCACGTCGGAGCCCTTGCCGAACTTGCTCGTGTACTCGGATGCCAAGAAGCCCATCTCCGAGGTGGGTGCGTCGGCGATGCCTTGCACCTGGAACGTCGTGGTCTGACCGACCGGGACGCTGAAGACGTCTCCGTCACCGACGGGCGCGACGTTGAAGTACGGCTGCGTGGCTGGCGACGGCGCAGGCACGCACGGATCGTGGCCCCCCTTGGCGGCCACGTTGTTGAAGATGCGCTGGACCGTGTAGCTGCCAGACTTGATGAGGTCCGCGCCGCTTCCGAACATGTCGAAGCAACGGTCGCCGACCTCACCGCCGGCGAGCACGTCCCACGCGTCCTGGAAGCCGCCGTAACCGGTGTACGGGTTCTGCGGATCGGTGGAGATGAACGGGTCGGTCGCGGCCTCGGCGAGCTCGTGACTTGCGGCAGTGGTGAGCTGATCGAGATCGCCCTGGGCCCCCTTGCCGGTCGCGCAGCGCGGCATGATCGCGTACGCGAACTGCACGCCGTTGTACTTCATCGAGTTGTGATAGCCGCCGAACTTCTGGCAGCTCACGTCTCCATCCAGGGAGATGGTGCTCGAGGCGGGGAAGTAGATCATGTAGAGCGAGTTCGCCGTCGGCGCGGGGAACGTCGCGCTCGCGATGTAGCCGGAGATCATCGTCTGGATGGTCGATGCGCCGCCGCCCGCCGAGTCCGTGTAGTTCGCCTGGGCCGAGGCGGCCGGGAGGTGGACGTGCCCACCGCCCTTCGTCTGGCCTACGCAGTTCTTGCCATTGCCATCGCAGAAGCCCGCGCGTACGGCGTCCCACCACGCGGTGGTGCCGATGCTGTCGTCGAACGACTCGATGGTGGTGCGGAGCGTGTCGTTGTCGAAGGTGACGCTGACGAGCGACGCAGCCGTGAGGAGCGGACCGCCGTTGTAGATGACGGGCGGGATGGGCTGCGGGTTCTGCGCCTTGGGGACGCTCGCGTCCTTCTTGCCGGCGTCCTTGCTTACGCCCCCGTCAACTACGACGTCGCCCGCGTCGGTGTCGTCGACACCTCCATCGGAGTCCGCGGCGACGTGATTGATGATGGTGGTGCTGCTGCACGCAGCAACCGATACGAGGAAAGATAGGGGGAGGAAGATGGCGGCTGAGGAACGCATTCGCCCACTATACGAGCAAACCTCAACCGGTCTCCCTGTCGTCTCATCCTTTAATATTTCTTGAAGGACAATGTGGGATGTACTCGGCCGTTCCCGCGTAAATCCATTCAGGTTTTCGATAAACCCCCGCTCAGCGCTGTGAATTCCTCTTCACAGGAGATTTGCGGCGATCTCGGCGAGCTCGCTGCGCTCTCCCTTCGAGAGCACGATATTCGCGGCGCATTTCTCTCCCCGGAACTTGTCCGCGGCGATCGTCAGGCCGTTCGACGCGCTGTCGACGTACGGGTTGTCGATCTGGTGCGGATCGCCCGTGAGGACGATCTTCGTGCCGTCGCCGGAGCGCGTGATGATCGTCTTCACCTCGTGCGGCGTGAGGTTCTGCGCCTCGTCGACGATCATGTACTGGCTCGGCAGTGAGCGACCGCGGATGTACGTGAGCGGCTCGACCTGCAGCTGCCCGCTCTCGAGCAGCTCTGCGTACGCGCGCGGGCCCTTCTTCGTCCCGCTCGAAAACAGGAACTCGAGGTTGTCGAAGATGGGCTGCATCCACGGGTTCAGCTTCTCGTCCACGTCGCCCGGCAAGAAGCCGATGTCGCGGCCGAGCGGCATGACGGGACGCGACACGAGCATGCGCGAGTACACGCCGTCTTCCACCGTTCGCTTCAGGCCCGCCGCGAGCGCGAGCAACGTCTTGCCCGTGCCGGCCTTGCCGACGAGCGTGACGAGGCGAATGTTCTCGTCGAGCAAGAGGTCGAGCGCGTGGCTCTGTTCCTTGTTGCGCGGACGCACGCCCATCACGCCTTCGCGCGGCGTGCGCAGCGCGACGATCTCCTTCTTCGTCGGATCGAAGCGACCCAGCGCCGTGTGCGACGGGTTCGCGCGATCACGGAGGAGCACGCAGATGTTCGGCGAGAGCTCGTTCTTGGGCTTGATGCGCCCTTCCTGGAAGAACCTGTCGATCTCCTCTCCGTCGAGCTCGATCTCGATGATGCCCGTGTCCAGGCGCTCGGCCTCGACGCGCTGGTTCTCGTAGTTCTGCGACACCATGCCGAGCGCGTCCGCGCGAATGCGGAGGTTCGTGTCCATGGTCACGAAGATGGTGGGCCTGCCGCCGTCCTCTTCGCGCACCTCGAACGCGGTCTGCAGGATGGCGTTGTCCATCGCAGCCTTGTCGATCGCGCTCGGGAGCTCGGGACGCTTGGTCGGGACCGCCACCTTGAGGTGGCCGCCGTTCTCGAGGGTCACGCCCTTGGAGAGCGAGCCGCCGGTCTCGCGAAGCTCGTCCAGGAGCCGCGCGATCGTGCGTGCGTTGCGCCCGCGCTCGGACCCCTCACGCTTGAAATTGTCGACCTCTTCGATGCAGTAGATCGGGATGACGACGTTGTTGTCGTCGAAGCGAAAGATCGCGCGCGGATCGTGAAGAAGGATGTTCGTGTCGAGAACGTAGTTTTTCTTCAAAGCATCACTCCTGGCACGCCAACTACAACTGGCCCCCGGATCGAGGACGATCCGGTGCGCGCACTATAGACGATTGAACGATTGCTGGGCGGCCGATTGAGGTAGTCTCGACGATGTGAAAAAGCGCGTCGTCGCGATTCGCAAGAACACCCAGGCGGACCTCAGGGCTCCCTTCCTTCGCGCAGACAAGGTGCTCTCGGAGGCGATGGGCGCGATCCGGCTCCTCGGAGCGGCAACCCCGCGGAATGCAGCGCAGGA
Source organism: Myxococcales bacterium (assembly GCA_025355005.1). GTDB lineage: Bacteria > Myxococcota_A > Polyangia > Polyangiales > Polyangiaceae > JANXLV01. Next base: position 49,426 of record JANXLV010000045.1, read on the forward strand.
ACGCGCCAGGTTGCTCTCGGCGTTCACCACCGGCTCGGAGGTCGCGCCTCGCTGGTCGTACGCACGCACGGATCACTCGCAGCTGGTGAAGGCGCTCGAGCGCATGGCGGCCCGCTTCGTCGAGGAAGGGTCGCCCGTGCACGGCGTGTACGCGGCACGAGCGAGCGAGCTCGCGCTGGAGGCGCGCATCGCGGAGTCGGTCGGCACGGACACACTGGGCGCGCTCGCACGTGAGCGCTACGCCGCGGCCGGACAGAAGAAGGGCACCCTCGAGACGCGCGCGGACGAGCTCGGACGCGAGTGGGCGGCGCTCACGCCGGATGACGCCGTTGAAGAGACCACGCAGAGCGACGCGCGTGTGCCTGGCTCGCTGCTCGTGCGCATGGAGGACGCGATCGCGCAGCTCCGCTTGCCCTTCACCGTCGTGGTGCAGCCGCAGCTGGCGGCCCTCGCGGCCGTGGGTGAGCATCATGTCTTCATCGCCACGGGACGGATGCTGTCGCGCGAGGACGTCGACCGCACCGTGCTGCACGAGATCGAGGCCCACGCCATCCCGCGCGGGCGCGCTGCCCACGCCAAGCTCGGCATCTTCCAGATCGGCACTGCGCGCGGCGTGGACGACCAGGAGGGCTTCGCGCTCCTCCTCGAAGAGCGGCATGGCTTCCTGAAGCCGCCTCGCAAGCGCGAGCTCGGCACGCGCCACGTGGCCGCCATGGCCATGACCGACGGCGCAGACTTCGTGACCGTGGTGAGGCTCCTCCGTGATCGCTACGGCGTGGGATGGGAACGCGCCATCACGACTGCAGAGCGAACCTTTCGCGGCAGCAACGGCGTGGCCGCAGGCCTCGGCCGCGAGCGCGTGTACCTGGAGGCGTTCGGACGCGTGAGAGCGCACCTGGCCGGCCGCCCCGAGGACGAGGCAGTCCTGTCCGCCGGCCAGATCGCAGTCGACGCCGTCAAGACGCTCAGCGTGCTGTGACGTCTCACCGCAGCTCGGTGCAGCTCAGTACTCGCCGATGCCCTCGATCCAGTCCTGCACCGGCGGCGTGCCGGGAGGCCGCTCTCGCTCGGGACCGGTGAAGACCCAGCCAAGATAGGAGCGCGCGTCGTCCTTGGCACGGGTCTCGGGCACCCTCTTCAGAGAGGAGAGCGCGAACGCCGCGACCGCATGCACGAGCGCGTCCTCGATGGGCCTTGTGGCGATCTTCTTCACGTACGGATGAAAGCGGACGACCGCGCGCGCGTAGTCGGTGGCGCGACCGTGCTCCCTCGCCCACGCGAGCTCGTGCGCGAGCTCCTTCACCAGGAAGCCTCGCAGCGTGTGAATGGCCATTCCTCCGAGCCCGCCGTCCATGACCGCATCAGCCTTCTGGAGCGAGACGATGGCGAGATCGACGTCGCCCCGCGCGAGCGCCGCAGTCGCCGCCTCGACATGGGGAGTGTACGTCGCCACGATCTCCTGCATGCGAAAAGGCCACACGTCGTTGCGGAGGCCCTGGAAGACGAAGTAGGGCCGAGCCGGGCCGTGCGCCGGCGACTGGAGGTCGGGCTCCGCGTCGAACGACCAGAGCGCGAAGCACGTGGGCCCGACTTCCTCCGCGATCAGGAGCTCGTCACGGAGCGCCTTTGCAGCCGCATGGCCGGTGCGCGTGATGGGCGCACGGTTCCAAGCCGGGTGCTCGGGCACGACGAAGAACGGCAGGTTCCCGCCCTCGCGCCGCTCGAACGGCATGATGCGCTGCTCGGCTTCGCTGATGAGGCACCCGTAGTAGCGGCCGTCGCGGGCGTCATATGCGGGCCCAGGAAACGGCTGCGCGCGCAGTGACCACTCGGCCCCCGTTACCTCGCGCTTGTCCATGAGCTCGGGCACCGCCAGCACGTCGAACCCCGCGGCCGTGCGAAAGGTCAGCGCGAAGCTGAACGGGTTGCGGACCGACACGTGGTGGTCCACGGAGAACGCGACGTACATCACCACCTGCGAGCGGACCCTCGCGGGCTGCACGAACTTGCGCGCGCAGGCCACCGGTGAGCTCGCCGCCATGCAGTCGACCACAACGGCGCCGTACGGCGCCTTCTCGTCTCGGCAAGGAGCGATCGGCGGCAGTGGGCCGTCGGCGCTCAGGATGCCTTCCGGAACGTGGTCGCACCGGGACAGCTTCGTCTTCGCGGACTCCTCCGCGGCAGCGAAGCGAGCATCGTCTTCCTCCACGACGTCGATCGTGTGGCCGCGCGCGAGGAGCGCCTTGACGAGCTCCGCGCTGGACACACCAACGAGGAGGACGCGCGTGGGCGTCGGGCGATCGATCGCGAGGCTCTTGAGGAGCGCGGCGACCGGCACGGGACGCGGCGCCCGCGAAGGTGAGCTGGGCGGCGGCGCGGCCGACACGGGCACCTGCACGGAGGAGGAGGTTACGATCGCGGCGATCGGCGGATGCGCTGTCGGTCGCGGAGCGGCACCGCACGCGACGACAAGGCCGGAGAGCGAAGCCACAGCAACCGCGGAGACGAGAGAGCGAGTCTTCATGGCCTGCCTCGGGAGAAAAGTGTTTCGGTTCGTCGGGTGTCGAGAGCGAGAAGCTCGGTCAGGTTGCGCTGAGCCCCGAGCAGCGAGGCCGGCGGCGTCGCAGTGGCGGCAACGGAGTCGTCGATCTCCTTCTTGCATGCGAGGGCGCCCTCGTACGTTATCGCCGAGAAGTCGCGAGCCGGAAGGCCAGCCTCGTGGAGCGCCGCGCTCGTCTCCTTGCCGTGGGACGCGGCGAACCGATCGCGGACGCCGTCGTGATGATCGAACGTGAAGACACCGGCGATCGTGGCCGCCTCTGACACGAACCGCTCGTGTAGCTCCGCCGGGAGATCGGCGCGAGCGGCGGCGTTCTGCAGCGCGCGATAGTCGCCTTCGAGCTGTCCGTGGTGCTCGGCCGTCGGGTAGGTTCCCGTTCGATATCCCTCGGTGCGCGACGAGACGACCGCGTTGGTAGCCCGCGCGAGCGCGTCGCGCTGCGCGATCGGATCACGCGCGAGCCTGGAGTCGTAGCCATGCTGGACCGTCCACACCGCCACGTGCGCCGCGCGCTCGCTCGGCGTGGTGCGGAGCTCCGACCCGCCGTGCGTCCTCTGCTCCCACGCGGCGGCGTAGTCCGCGCCCCCCGATGCCGCGAGAGGACACGTGCCCTCGTAGCCCCACATCGAGGTGAGGCCCGGAAACGCGCTCTGCCATTGGGCCCGGTTCACATCGAGCTCGCGCGCGCTCGAGCACGCAGAGAACTGGATCGATTCGACGAGCGCTGCGCCCTTCGGAAAGACCTTCGCGACGTCCTGGATCGTGCTGAATCCAAGGGCACGAGCGCCGTAGGGCCCCTCGCCGTAGTTGTGGCCAGAGAGGACGAGCCTGGAGGGCACAAGACCCTTGCCGTTTTCCGCGCGCGCGAGCATGACAGCGAGGTGGGCCGTCTCGGACTTCGCCATCGTCCCGGAGAGCACCGCGCTCAGGGTCCGCGCGCGAGCCGGGTCGCTGACCAGCGCAGACGCGAACGCATCGCGCGCATCGGGCTTTTGCAGATCGTAGGTGTGACCGTCGAGCAGCGCGGCGTCGTCGTGGCGCGCGACGTGCACGCCCGTGCCTCGCGCGAGAGCGACCCCCTCCGTTCCCTCGCCGCCGTTCATGCCGATGTATGTGACGTCCTTGCTCGACAGACCCTTGGCCCCCTGCGAATCACGCACGGTGGCGGCGCCGGAGACCTCCTTGGCCCCCATCCGCGAACGGGCCCACTGACCCAGCGCGGCGTCGGCGAGCGGGCTCGTCGATATGGCGTGTGGGTCGATCTCGCGCGACCCGGCGCGCCCTGCACGGGCAGCGTCCGGGAGCGTGGCCAGGCTGTCCTCTATCGGGTCGGTCTCGCGTCTACGTGCGCCGTCGATGGTGGTCATGGAAGCCCCATCGGCCATCGCGCGTCAGGGTTGCGACGATTTCCAAGATCATTGCACGCGAGCAGGTGATCCGGCGCTTCAGCCGCCTGGATCGAAGTAGGAGAGCGCCGTCGCGTAGAGCGTGTAGATCGTGAAGTACGCTTGGTTGCCGCTCGACGTGTCTCCCAGGACGGGCAGGTACTGGTAGAGCGCTGCGGTGGCGTTGGACTGCGGCGTGACGAACGCGCCGTCGACCGTCTTGGTCGCCGCGCCGATGGCCCATCCGCCGTCGGTCGCCTGGTTCGGCCCCGTGAGCTGATCGAGGTTCGTGCGCAGCGCTCGCCCAAGACAGTCGACCTGCTTGTCGAACCCGCCCACCGCACGGTCGCACGTGCCCGGCGCCGTGCATCCGCACTGGAACACGAACTCCACGCGCGTCGATGGGAACGGATACGCACGCGAGCCGATGAGCCCCTGCGCGCGCTCCGCATGCGCGAGGAAGATGATCGGATTGAGCTTGTATTTACGCGATGCGCGCACGATCGCCAGCGGCGCCGTCACCCCGTTGGATGCGTACGTCGCGAGGAAGCTGGGCTGGTCGTAGGGCGTCTTCTGAAGAAACTGAAGGAGCGCCGCGACATCCGCTGGGGTCGTGTCCACGAAGGACGAGTCCGTCATCAAGCTGGTCGGGTCGAAGATCACCCCGTCGGGGAGCTTCTTGTCCTGCGCACGAAGCACGCTGGTGTCGGAGCTCGGCGCGCACGCGGAGAGCGCGATCCCGGCAAGGATGATCACGCCGATGATGGTGGCGAGCGTTCTCTTCTCCACTACTTCACATGTAGCGGAACCACGAGCCATTCGACACCGCCGCGGTTGTCGTGGACAACCACGTACAGGGTGCCCTCCCCCGGATCGCTCGGCGGCTGGAACTCCACCTCGGGCTTCTTGATCTTGCCAGCACCCACGTCATAGAGGAGACGCGCGTCGTCGCCGAGGTCACCAATGGTCGAGTAGTAGTCGACCCAGATCTCCTCGTGCTGGATGTTGCCCTGCCCGTCGTTCGAGTCCGGGTTCTGCTCCCACGACGCCTCCGGGACCACCGGCGTGAGCTTTATCTTCTTGCAGTCGCGGCGTCGCGATTCGGTGCAGTGGTCGAGCGTGATGCCCGCCTTGAGATCGACCGCTACGTCGTCCTGCGTGAGGCTGTCGATCACGGGATTGGCGTTGCTGACGTCCGCGTAGCTGTACACGCGGAGCAAGCCGAAGACGCCGTCGTCCACCTTCACCTCTGCGCCGAAGTCGTCGTAGCAGCCGATCGGGATCTGCAGCGGGTTGCCCGAGCCATCGAAAGGAACGAGCTCGAGGTGGCCTGCGCATGCGTAGTTGAAGAGGATGGCCAGACCATACGGGCGCGCGGCGCCGGGCGTCACCACGTGGGAGGACACGATGTCCGCGGGCACCTTGAACGAGTAGGTGTTGCCCTGCGGAAGGAACGGCGTCAGGTTGGTGTGCGGCGGAATCTTGGCGATGATCGAGGCGAGCGCGCCGGCGCCCGAGTTCGCGGCGGGAGCTTGCGGTCCCGCATCACCCGCGTCGCCACCGGCGGACGTGCCGCCCTCGGAGAGCGCGAGGCTCGCGTCGGACGCGCCGCCATCGGACGCGTACTGCGGCGCGAAGCACGCATAATACAGGTCCAACTTGGGGTTCGTGCATACTGCAGGTATCCACGACACGGTGACCGGGCGCGTCTTGTCCGCGCGGCCGTCAGCGACGAGCATCTCGAGGTTCACGGTGTCGCCGGGGTGCGCGAACGGCTTGTCGGCCTTCGTGGCCAGGATGCGGACGCCCTGGAGCTTGCTCACGGAGTCGAAGCCGGTGCCGCACGCCGACGTGCCGACCACCGAGCCGAGCGCGGCGCCCGCGAGCACGGAAGCGAACGCGACCTTCGTCAGAGCTCTCGTGATCCTCATCACAGTTCTCCCCGGACGCCGATGCTGGGCAGGATGGGGATGCCCGTCGCGTAGACGCTCTGCGTGCTGTTGAAGTTGTAGCTCACGCCCTCCACGTTGCCGTGGTTGTAGACGTTCTGGATGTCCGCATAGACGGAGAACTTCGAGTTCGGCGCGGTCCACACCTTGTCGACGCGCAGGTCCAGCTGGTGGAACATGGGCAGGCGCGTGTTGTTCGGAGGGTAGGACGTGAGCGGGAGATATGCGCCCACGCCTTCGTCGTAGATCGACCCGTTGGCGGGCGTGTAGAGGTTGCCCGAGACCAGGCGGAAGCGCGCGCCGAACTCGAAGCCCCAGCCCAGGCGATAGCTGCCGAGCACCGTGAGGACGTGGGTCTGGTCGTACTGCGTCTCGCGCAGCGGTTGCCCGGGGCCGTCGCGCCGCTCGCTCCGGCCGATCGTGTAGGCGAGCCATCCGAAGAAGCGCTTGTCGGGCTTCCAGCGAATCAGGGTCTCGATGCCGTATGCCCTGCCGGTGCCCACGTTGCCCAGCCCCTGGACGATCAGGTAATCCAGTTGCTTGTAGTATACATCCGTTGCGATCTCGACGGGCCGCGTGATCTCCTGCTCGACACCGACGTCGTACTGGGTGGAGCGGTTCGAGCGGACGCTCGGGTTTCCGAAGACCGAGTCCGATTGCTGCGGGCTCGGCGGCTGGCTGTAGACGCCGGCGCCGCCCTTGACGGTGGTGCGCGGGAAGCCGGTGGTCAGATCCTGGCGCACCACGAAGCGGGGCTGCAGGTCCCACGACTTGCTGTTCTTCGCGTAGTCCACGCGCATGCCGGGCACGATGCGGTTGCCACGCCACGGCGTGAGCTCCAGCTCGTCGTAGAATGCAGGGGTGTAGGTTGCATCCTTCACGTGCGTCTCGAGCGGCGGCCGCGTGAGGAACGGACCGCCCGGTGGCTCGCCCGGTCTCGAGGGCGGCGGGAAGCGCACCGCAACGTCGTAGGGCGCGTAGAGCCAGTCGATACCGAAGTTCATCGTCACGCCTTGCGCGAGCTTCTGTGCGAGCTCGATGCGCGTGGAGATCGGAACCGACGCGACCCGCAGGTAGTTGTCGCCGAGGTTGAAGTCGATCGTGTCCTGACCGACGGCGCCCGTGACGCGGAGCTCGGTCGCGTCGTTGATCCTGTTCTTGTAGCGGGCCTGGAGGCGCCAGAACGCCGTGTGCAGTCCGATGCCGCCGCCGAGCTGCGGGTCGCTTCCGTTGACGGTGCTCGTCAAGATCTTCAGATTGTCGTCCGAGCCGAAGAGCATGAGGCGCAGGCTCTGGCGGGACGAGAAGTCCTTCTGCACGAGCGCCTGGTAGTCGTAATAGACCGGCGCGGCAGAGACGCCAGCACCCGTGGCCTCGAGCGTTGGCTTGAGCCACACGTCGAAGTAGCTGCGGCGACCGGCGACGAGGAACTTGAGGCCCGTGTCACCGATGGGGCCCTGTGCCAGCATGCGCGCGTCGATCAGATCTGCCTGCGCGAGGCCGTGGATCTTCTTGTCCTTCGCCTCTGGGTCCTTGATGCCCACGTCCACGATGCCGCCCATCGCGCGGCCGTACTGGGAGCTGAAGTTGCCCGGATAGAAGTCGATGCGATCGAGCGACTCCGTGGGCACGACGCTGGAGAGACCGCCGAAGTGGTAGACGAGCGGGATCGCCGTGCCGTCGATGAAGACCTGCGTGTCTTGCGGCGCGGAGCCGCGGACGATGAGCAGACCGCCGAGCCCGGGTGAGCGAGCGACGCCAGGAAGGTTCTGGAGCGACTTGAGCGCGTCACCGCCGGTGCCGGGGATGCGGCTGATCTCGCGCTGGTCGAGCGTGCGCTTGACGACCTCGCGCGGGGGGCGATCGACCTTGACCTCCACCTGCTCGAGCGGGTCGTCGCCGGGCTGCGCGACGGGCTTCTGATTCGGGCGCGTGAGTCGCAGCGTGAGGTCGATCTCCGTGCCGGGGTCGACCTCCTCGTCGGACTCTCGCGTGGCGTAGCCCTGCGCCTGCACGGTGACGTGATACGTGCCGGCTGTCAGCCCCTCGACCTTCCACGCGCCGCTGTCGTCGGTGGTGATGGTGCGCTTCTCGCCAGGCTTGCCGTTCGCGGTGACCGTGACGATGGCGCGCGCGATCCCCTTATCCTTCGAGTCCGAGGCGACCTTGCCGACGATGCGCGAAGGCGGCGGCGCGAAGGAATACTTGTGCCGGATCTTGGCGGCGATCGGCTTGCCGTTCCTGGTCGCGGGCTCGAACACGAGCTTCTGCGCGGCGGCAACTGCTGCCTCGTCGAAGCCGTGACCTGCGGCTGCCTCCACCGTGACCTTCTTCACGACGCCCGTCGCGTCGACCTCCAGGATGAGGCCAACGATCACGCCCTCCTTGATCTTGTCGACGATCGCCTGGTGCGGATACTCCGCGCCATCATCGCGCTTCAGCGTGGGCGGGATGACCACCACTGGGGCCGGCGGCGGCGGCGGTGGCTGGTCCTTCGGCGCGGTGATGATCGAGCCAGACGCGCCGCGGGGCACAGCGGTGGTGCCAGGATTGTCATCCGGCGCCGTCGGTGCTGGGCTCGGAGCTTGCGCGCGCGTCACCGCTGGCGCCATCGAGATCGCCACGAAGACAAGCGAGAAAGCTACCGATCGGCCACGCCACAGAACCATCGACGGGTGGGACCCTAGCATGTGGACGGGAGCCAGAGAACCGCAGAACCAGGCGGGAGCAAGCCCAGCCGAAGGGTCCGCGTGCAGGTTCCCTCCAGGGTCGGCCCCGTACTACTAAGGGAGCCGTGAGCCTCCTGGGTCGCCCGAGAATCATCGCGTGGACGAACAGGCTCGCGCCGTTCACTCCGGTGCTGGCGCGGCTCGACCGCGGCGCGTACGTGCTGTGGTCCGCGCTCTCGACGATCCTCTGCGCGCGCGCGTTCTACGGCTACATGCTGAAGCAGACGGGCGGCGAATGGAGCGCGCCTCTCGACGACGTCTTCATCCACTTCGACTACGCCCGCTCGACCGCGCTCGGCCACCCGTTCGAGTGGGTCGTCGGGAACGGCTACTCGTCCGGCAACACGAGCCTCCTCTATCCGTTCGTGCTCGCGCTCGGCTGGCTCGTGGGCTTCCGCGAGCAGCGCCTCATGATCTGGGCCGCGCTGCTTGCGATGGTGTGCGTGTTCGGAACGCTGCTGGTCGTGCGCCGGCTCTTCCTGACGATGAGCTCGAAGGACGACGCGTGGGCGCGCGCATCGTCGTACCTCGCGGCGCCATTCCTGCTGGGCGTGGGCGCGCTGAACTGGTCCTTCTGGAGCGGGATGGAGGTCGCGATCTTCGTCGCGACGTGGGCGGTGGCGCTCGCCGCGTGGCTCGACACGGATCGCCTCGTCGCGAAAAATGGCCCGGCGAACGCGCGACGGATCAAGCGCAGCAGCTGGCTGCTCGGCCTGGCGGGCGCGCTGATGATCGTGACGCGGCCAGAGGCCACGGGCACCATCGCCGTCTTCGGGCTGGCCATCGCGCTCCGCATCTTCTCGCGCGGACGGCTCTCCGCGGTGCTGTCGCTCGTGCGGATCGGCCTTCCGGGCGGGCTCATCGTCGTGGCGCAGGCGATCCTGAATCGTGCGCTCACCGGCGAGTTCAGCGCGAACGGCGCCATCGTGAAGCTGGCGATGAACAGCCCGTTCCTCACGTCGGAGGAGAAGCTCGCGGACTACCTCTTCAACCTCCGCTACGCCGTCCTTCGCAACGTCGAGTACCACTTCGCCGATCAGTCGGGCTACGGCATCATCATCCCCGCCCTCGCGCTGCTCGCCGTGGCCATGCCGGAGACGCGCAGGTACGCGCTCATCCTCTGGGCGCAGATCGGGATGTGGCTCGTGCTCGTCGCGTTCAACGGACAGGTCCGCTGGCAGAACGAGCGCTACACGATGCCCGCGGTCGCGTGGCTCCTCATCTGCGCCGCTCTCGGCGTATCTGGCCTCATGCGCGGGGTGCGTGGGCGGCCGAACGTCGCGGCCGTCACGGTGGTCGGCGCGCTTGCGTTCCAGGTGATCGGTATCGCTACACGCCAGGCGAACACCGCGCCCGAGTTCCGCTTCTCGTGGGCGCTCGCAGTGCTGGTCGGCATCGCGTGTGCGGCGTTTTTCTTCATTCGCCCACTGCGCACGCTCGCCTGCATGGCCCTCGTGTTCGTGGCCTACGATCACCAGGCCCCGAAGATGCGCGATCAAAGATGGTTCTTCGGCCGCGCGTGCCGGAACATCCGCGATCAGCATCTGGTGATGGGCCGCTGGCTCAAGACGCAGAGCCCTCATCGCGTGCTCGTGGGTGACGCCGGCGCCATCCTCTACGCGTCCGACGCGCCCGGCCTCGACATCATCGGCCTCGGCGGATACCACGAGCTGCCATTCGCGCGCGCCGGCGTGCAAGGGCTGCCCGCGACGCTGGAGCTCATCGAGCGCATGCCCGCGGCCGACCGCCCGGACATCCTCGCGATCTTTCCCACATGGTGGGGCGTCTTGCCCACGTGGTTCTCGAGCGGCGTGATGGAGCGCTTCCCCGTGGAGGGCAACGTCATCTGCGGCGGCTACGAGCACGTCGCGTATCGCGCAGACTGGCATGTGCTCGGCGTGGGTGATCACATCCGTGCGCTGCCCGACGACGACGTGCAGGTGATCGACGAGGTGGACGTCGCCGATCTCGTGAGCGAGAAGGCACACGGCTACCAGTTCCCACGTCCCGCGGGCGGGTGGACGGACATGCACATCCTGCCGGACCCCGCGAACCCGCACATCGACATGTTCGACGCGGGCCGCAGGCTAGCGGGCGGTCGCAGCGAGTACTTCACGATGCGCAACCTGGTCCCAGGCAAGCGCGCACACCTCGTATTTCGCACGGCGCCGGAAGGCAAATCGAAGATCACCGTGTTGCTCGCGGGTCACGTGGTTGGCGCGCTCGCGTTCGAGCACGCGGAGGGCTGGCGCGAGGTGCCCATCCTCATCGATCCGTCGCTCATCACGGCCGGGGACCTCTCGTTCGAGGTGAAGAACGACGGCCCGGAGGACTTCGTCGACTATCACGCGTGGCTGACGGAATGACTCCGTGGCTCGGCAACCTGGTCGGCCACTGGGGCGCGCCAGGGGACGCCGTCGCGTGGGCCACGTTCGCGATGGGGCTCGGCGCCCTGGTGCTTGCGGGCGCGAAGGCAGAGGGGCTCATCTTCCTGCCGAACGTGAGCGAGCGCGCGTGGCTCTCCGCATGCGCGTTCGTGGCTGCGTTCCTCTCGCTCGGCTATGTGGCGTTCTACCTTCGCGGCGGACCGCGCATCATCGACGCGACTGCGTATCTGCACCAGGCGCGCGCGCTCGCCTCCGGACACTTCGGGACGCACGTACCCGTGCCGAGCGAGAGCTTCCGCGGGCGGTTCCTGCTCTACGACGACACCGAGGGCACCATCGCAGGGCTCTTCCCTCCGGGCTACCCGGTGGTGCTCTCGCTCGGGGTGCGGCTGGGCGCGCCCATGGTCGTGGGTCCGGTGATCGCGTTTGCGCTCGTCTTCGCGACGGCGCGCCTCGCGCGTGAGATGTGTGAGCGCACCACGCTGGACGCCGCGGCGAAGCGCCAGGTCGTTCGGGTCGCAGCTCTCGCGCAGGTGCTGTGCGCGACCATGCGGTACCACACGGCAGACACCATGTCGCACGGGCTCGCGGCGCTGCTGGTCGCCACCGCGCTGTCCTTCGCGCTGACGGCCGCACGCCGAGAAGAGTCACCGGGCGCGTCCGGCTTCCTCGTCCACGCGCTGGTCTCGGGGCTGTGCATCGGCATGCTCGGCGCGACACGCCTTGCGTCGGCGCCGCCGATCGCGCTCGTCGCGATCGTGCTTCTCTTCCGCGCGAAGCGACGCGCATCCCTGTTCGACTTCGCGCTGGGCCTCTTGCCCGGGCTCACGCTGCTCCTTGCGTCACAGGACGCAGTCGCCGGCTCGCCGTGGGCTTCTGCCCAACAGTTGTACTATGCACGTAGTGACGGCCCTGCCACCTGCTTTCGCTACGGGTTCGGCGCAGACGTCGGATGCATGTTCGAGCACGGCGACTTCGTGCGCGCGCGGCTGTCCGGTGGTTACGGCGTGGTCTCGGCGCTGGGTGTCACGCTGCGGAGGCTGCGCTCGCATCTGACCGACGTGCAGAACGTGGAGCCGCTCGCGCTCGTCTTGCTGGTGTGGACGCCGCGCACGCGGGCCGCGGCGCGCCTCGGCGTCGCCATCTTCTTCCTGTTCGTGCTGGCCTACGCGCCCTTCTACTTCGACGGCAATTACCCGGGCGGCGGCGCCCGCTTCTACGCAGACGTGCTTCCGCTGTCGCACGTGCTCTTCGCGCTGGGCGCCCACGCGCTCATGGAGCGCCTGAAGCGTGCATCCTACACGCGTGTCGCCGCCGCGCTGCTCGGCGTGGGCCTCGTGGGGTTCGCCGTTCACGCGTCCCACGATCATCGGCTGCTCGCAGACCGCGAAGGCGGGCGCCCCATGTTCGAGCGGGACGTGCTCGCCGCCGCTTCCGTCACGCACGGCCTGGTCTTCGTAGACACGGACCACGGCTTCCTGCTGGGCCACGATCCGGCGGTCGAGGCGGACGCGAATGGCGCCAAGACTGGCGTCGTCGTGGCGCGCCTCCGCGGTGACGCCTCCGATCGCCTGCTCTACGACGCGCTCGGCTCGCCCCCCACGTTTCGCTACGAGCGCGGAGAGTCCGGCGCAGCGCCCCGACTAACGCCCTTCAACGTGCCGCCCGCGCGTGCGGACGGAGCTTCGGGCTACCGGTTCGAGTCAGAGAACGAGTGGCCTGCGCTTTCCCAGGCGCTCCTCCCCGCGAATGACGCCTACGCATTCCCGGCGTGGGCGTCGGGTGGGTGCGCATCGAACGGGCGCGTGCTCCGGATCACGGCGGCAGAGGTCGGAGTGTCGGGCGTGACGATCACGCTGCCCATTCCCGAGCCAGGCCCGCTCTGGCTCTCGGTCCGGATCCGTGGAGGTGGCACCCGAGGCAGGATGACGGTGCAGGTGCCCACCGCGGAAGGCCCCGTCAGTCTCACCGCGCCGGATCCGAAAGAGGGAACGTGTGTGGATCTGCCACCCGTGCAGGTCGTTCTCAGCCCGTGGCCGCGCACGCAGCGTCGCGAGGTTCGCCAGGCCGGCCAGAGCCGCGAGGCCCACGTGGCGGTGACCGTGGCGAGGCCTTCACCCGAGGACACACTGCGAGCGAGCGCTGCCCCGCACCTGACCATGGACCTCGATGCCCTGACCCTGCGGCCCTGAGATGCGGACATGCGGACATGCGGAGATGCGCCTGCGGAAGAGGTTGACGTTCCAGGGCAAATTCGATGTAGTGGAAGATTGAAAGCGCTGCGCGCGCTTGTTTTTGCTGGGAAGGCGGGAGAACAGCATGACGAAGAGTGAACTCATCGACGCGATGGCGGAACGGGGCAAGCTCACCAAGGCCCGCGCCGAGCTCGTCGTGAACTGCGTCTTCGAAGCGATGACCGAGGCGCTCCAGCAGGGCGAAGGCATCGAGATTCGAGGCTTCGGCTCCTTCACGGTTCGTCCCTACAAGGCGTACTCCGGGCGAAACCCGCGCACCGGCGCGCCGGTTCCGGTGCCGCCGAAGCGACTCCCCTTCTTCAAGGTCGGCAAAGATCTGAAGGAGCTCGTGAACAACAGCCGCCACCTAGCCATCACCGGCGGTGATGACGGCGACGACGATTGAAAGCTTCGACGGCACGTCGAACTTTCAATAATCCGGGAGCGTCGAGGGTGTCCCTCGACAATGCGAAAGCTTCGACGGCACGTCGAACTTTCAATCATGCTTTTGAAGTTCTCTCGCTTCTACTAAGACGCGAGCCCGATGAGCTTCGCACCCGTCGACGAACAGATGGCGACTGTCACTCGTGGCGTCGTGGACCTCGTGGTCCGCGGTGAGCTCGAGGCACGTCTGCGAGAATCACACACCTCGGGCAAGCCGCTGCGCGTGAAGGCGGGCTTCGATCCCACGCGCCCTGACCTCCATCTGGGCCACGCCGTGCTTCTCCAGAAGATGCGCCAGTTCCAGGACCTGGGCCACACGGCGATCCTGCTGGTGGGCGAGTTCACCGCCATGGTGGGCGATCCCACCGGCCAGAACGATCTGCGACCACGCCTCTCCCGCGACGACGTGCGCGCCGCCGCCAAGACCTACACCGAGCAAGCCTTCAAGATCCTGGACCCCGCCCGCACCGAGCTCCGGAGCAACGCGGAGTGGATCGACAAGCTGACACCGGGTGAGATGGTGGAGCTCATGGCGAAGATGACCGTCTCGCGCATGCTGGAGCGCAACGACTTTGGTCAGCGCTTCGCGGACGAGAAGCCGATCTACCAGCACGAGTTCCTCTACCCGCTGCTCCAGGGGTACGACTCCGTCGCGCTCGACTGCGACATCGAGCTCGGCGGCACCGATCAGCTGTTCAACCTGCTCGTGGGTCGCGACCTCATGCCGAAGTATGGCCTGCGCCCGCAGATGGTGATGACCACTCCCATCCTCGAGGGCACCGACGCCAAGCTCGTGAACGGCAAGGTCGCCGGCAAGAAGATGAGCAAGAGCGCGGACAACTACATCGGTCTCATGGAGGAGCCGCTGTCGATGCATCGCAAGATCATGCAGATCGACGACGACGTCATCTTCCGTTACTTCGAGCTGCTCTCCGCGAGGACGAACGCCGAGCTCGCCGCGCTCAAGGAGGAGCGTGCGGCAGGCAAGAGCCCCATGGTCATCAAGGCGCTCTTCGCCAGGGAGATCATCACGCGCTTTCACGACGAGGCGAAGGCGACGGAGGCCGCCGCGGAGTTCGCGCGCGTCTACAGCGGCGACGCGATCCCGGAGGACGTGGCGGAGCACACCCTCGCATGCGAAGGACCGACGCTGTGGATCGCGAAGGCGCTGTCCGAGGCAAAGCTCGTGAGCTCCACGAGCGACGGCAAGCGGATGGTGGAGCAAGGCGGCGTGGAGGTGGACCAGGTCCGCGTCACCGATGCCAAGCTCGGACTCGAGCGCGGCAAGCGCTACCTGCTGCGCGTGGGCTCCAAGAACCGCAAGTTCGCGTACGTCACCATCAAGCCGTGACACGCAGAGACAACGATCGCGGCATCTCGCGAAGGCGCGCGCTGTCGGCGCTCTTGTCGTCCGTGCTCGGCGGAGCCTTTGCGCTTGGCGGGCTGAATGGCTGTGCGTCCGCGCCGAAGCCGCAGCCCGCACAGCCCGATCAGGACCTGGTGACAAATCGCGATCTGCTCGCGTGTGTCTCCGGCTCGGGGTTGCGCTGGGTGGTCCGGGCGAAGCTTCGCGAGATCGCCGCCGCGCCGGAGCTCGCGGGTGCCCTGGCGGAGATCTTCCCGGAGGCGCGGCTCAGCGCGTTCGCCGAGGCGCACGGCGGCGTCGATCTTCGCCAGATGAAGGAGCTCGTCGTCGCTGACTACGGCGACGCAACGCTGTACGCGGCGCGCGGCGTGTTCGACCCGGCGCGCATCGAGGCGGCGCTGCAGCGACGTGGCGAGGTCGAGGGCCGCGCCGTGGACCTCTTGCACCCTCCGATCATGCGCACGTTCGGCAACGTCGGGGACACACGCGTGCAGCTCGCCACGTTCGGGCGCGAGGCCGTTGCGCTCGAAGCCGGGCGCTTCGGTCCGCTCCGCGCGTTCGAGGCCTTCTCCGAGGGAAAGTTGAAGCGCTCCAGGCCTGCCATCGCCCAGGAGCCGCTGGTCGGGCTCGAGATGCGGCTTCCACCTGGGGAGCTCTACGCGCTCGCCCCTGGACCGTTCGAGGGCGAGTGGAAGGGCGCGCTCGGCGGCCTGCTCGGCGCATGTACTGGAGCGGGACTGTCCGTCGCGCTCGCAGGGAAGACCCTGCGCGTCCGCCTGGTGCTCCTCGGAGCATTCGGCAATGATGCACCGGCTGCGGCGGAGCGCCTGTCCGCTGCGACCAATGTCATCTGCCACAACGCCCTTGGACGCCTGCTCGGGCTCGACGCCCCAGCGGAGCCGCCGACCGTGTCTGGCGCAGCCGACGCGCTGACCTGGGGAGCGGCGTTCCAGGTCGACAAACTCGGGGGCGGTATCCACACCGCCCTTGACGCTCACATCTCGGAAATTATGCGTTAGACGTGGCCTCCGACCGCCCGCTCGGTCTGCCGCACTCGGGGGTCGCCATTGACGACGACCCCCGAAAAATGCTACGCGGCCCCCTGCACATGGCGCCCCCCAACGCACGTCCCGCCGCACGCCACGCCTCTGCCAAGAAGACCCCTCCGAGCGCGGTCCACTCGAGCCAGAAGCGCTCGGCAGAGGCGCGCAAATCTCCGACATCTAAAGTAAATTCTACGAAACACGCGAAGGGCAAAGCCGTGCAAAAGGGCGACAAGAGCAAGACGGTCGCCTCCAAGAGCGGGTCCAAGGGCGCGAAGGTCGACCCCAAGGGGGCGAAGTCGGTCGTGAAGAGTGAATCGAAGGCGGGGGCCATCTCGAGCAACAAGGCCAAAGGTTCGAAACCAGAAGTGAAACAGCCCCCCAAGCCTGCCAAGCCCACGCCCCAAGACAAGAGGCCCGCCGAGCCCAAAGCGCCTGCGAAGTCCGCGAAAGCGGTCGAGCTGCCGGCTGCCGCGAAGTCCGCCGGTGTCAAGTCGACCGCCACGCATAGCTCACCTGTCCTCGTCCCGAAGCCGCGGGGTGGGAAGAAGAAGGCGGAGAAGCCGCCGCCCCCGCGCAAGATGCATCAGCCGGTGATCTCCACGGGACCTGCGCTCGTGAAGTCGCCGCCGCCGTCTGCGATCTCGCGACCCGGGCCCATGACGATGGTCGGTCCGCGTCCCGCGTCGATGATGCCGCCGCCCGCGCCCATTCCCGTGGCGCGCGCAAACAACGCGACGGGGCCGAACGGCAAGCCGAACTCCCCCGCCCCGCCCCCGCAGCCGAACCGTCCGCCGCGGCTCTCGCCGTTCGCGGTCACGGCGCCGATCATGCCGGTGCAGACGAAGCCGCTGAAGCTCAAGATGGGCGACAAGGCAGTGCACCCGAAGCACGGCCTCGGCGAGGTCATCGCCGTCGAGGAGCGCGAGCTCGGCGGCATGAAGGGCGAGTTCTACGTCCTCCGCATCCTGGACAACGGCATGCGCGTGATGGTGCCGGTGTCATCGCCGTCGGGTCTGCGCAGCGTCATGAGCCCGAAGGAGGCCGACGGCGTGCTCGACACGATGCGCGCCCGCGAGGTCGCGGTCGACCTCCAGCCATGGAGCCGTCGCTTCCGTGCATACACGGAGATGATCAAGAGCGGCTCACCGCACGAAGTCGCGAAGGTCCTTCGCGACATGTACCGGCTCAAGTTCGACAAGGACCTGTCCTTCGGTGAGCGCCGCCTCCTCGATCAAGCGAAGAGCCTGCTCATGAAGGAGCTCGCGGCCGCGAAGGGCGTGACGGAAGTCGCGCTGAACGAGCAAGTCGCGAAGATGTTCCAGGCGTAGCGCCAGCGCCGAAACGGCAGGTCACGAAGAGGGAGCGCGTAGCGACGCGTTCCCTCTCGCATTTTGTCATCGTCGAAAATGAGCACCGGTCCACGCAACTCCGGGCGCCGACGGCCGATGGGTGATGCAAGGAGCCACCGATGACAACGAAAGAAAACCTCGAACGCTGGGCCGAGCAGCTCGCGCGACAGAACACCGCGCTCGCGAACCTCGAAGCCACGCTCCATGCCCTCGGGAACGTGGAGCTCCAGATCCCGAACGAAGCGCTGGCGGAGATCGACGCCGCGGCGCGCGTCACGATGAACGACCTTGCCCCTCTCACGACCAACCACCCCAGCATTCGACTCTGAAGGAGACCCCCATGAGCAACCCGATCGCACAACCGCTCCCCTCGTCCCAGAACTACGCCGCCTTCAGTGTCGGCGACCTCAACGGCATGAACCCCGGCTCGGGAGAATTCGCCTACATGAGCCCGGACACGCTCATGAGCTATTGCTCGGCGCGGCTGAAGGGCATCGACGCCCAGGTCAAGGAACAGTTCGCCAAGCAGGAGGCCGCGAATCACGCGACGACGGCGCTCAGCGCGCTGATGCAGGCGCTCGGCAGCAGCAACGGCGGCGCCATCGTCAACGCCCAGACGGACCCGCAGGGGCAGCAGATCCAGAAGGCGTTCCAGAACGCGCTCGATGCGACGGCTGGCGACGGGGCGACGAACACGGCCGTGAGGAACGAATATGCGAAGTTCCTCGAGACCGCATGCTTGCCGAAAGACGACAAGTACGGCGTGGCGCCCGGCGCTGGCGGTGACAAGTCCGCGACGATCGACGCGAAGGAGCTGCAGGGAATGTCGGACAACATCAAGCAGGCGCAGTCCGATCTGAACTCGGGGACCGAGATGTCGATGATCAAGCTGCAGCAGCTGATGAGCCAGCGACAGACGGCCATCTCCACCTGCACCAACCTCGTGTCCACCCTTGATCAGGCGCAGATCGCGATCGCCCAGAACCTGAAGTCGGGTTGATCATGAACCCCTCCCAGGAAGAGCGGGCGCTCGAGGCGCTCTACACCACCGGCCTCTGGCTCATGGACCGAGGGCGCCTCACGGACGCCATCCGCGTCTTCCAGGCGATGATGGTCTGCAAGCCGACCGATGAACGTGGTTGGCTTGCACTCGGGACCTGCCACGAACAGCTCGAGAACCTCGACGTCGCCTACGCGATCTTCGAGGCGGGTCGGCACGCCGCAGGCCCCGGCATTCGCTGCGAGATCGCACGTGCTCGCCTTGCGCACGCGATGGGCAACGACGACGTCGCGGACGAGGCGTACGCGGCGGCCATCAACAAGGCCGACGAGACCTACGACGAGGAGCTTCGAGAGCTCGCCATGATCGAGAAGGAGCACGGCCATGTCAGTCTCTAGTGTGCAGGTCCGTACGCCGCAGCTCACGCCTGCGAACCCCGCCGCGCCCGGTGTCTCCGGGGCGGGCTCATCTTTGCTGCCAGAGTCGAGCGGCTCGCTCGACGGGGGTGATGATGCGATGTCGATGCTCGCGCTGACGATGTCGAAGCTCAGTAACAGCGAGGCCAACGCGTCGGAGAAGGACGTGAAGTTGCACCTCGACAAGGCAAAGTTGAAGCACAAGGAACGCGAAGAGGAGATCTCGAAGGCCAGCGACGACGCCAAGAAGGGCGGGTTCATGGACGACCTGACGAACAACTCTGGTGTGCTCGGCGCAGTCGGACTCATCACCTTCTGCCCCGAGCTCGTCGCCGCAGACCTCATTCTTCACGCGAGTGGGATCTCGGACAAGCTGGATGGGGAGGACAACCTCGTGATCGCCGCTGCGATGACGGGTGGCGGCGCAGCCCTCGTCGCTGGTGGTGGTGCGATTGCAGCACGCAAGTCCGGTGTCGTGGATGGTGCGGCCGACACGATGGGGCTCGATGGCGTGGGCGACTTCATCCGCGAGGACCACACCGGCTTGACCGACGAGAAGGTGAGGCCAGCGATGCAGTACCTCTGGGCCGCAGACCTTGCCGTTGTCTCTCTCGCTGTCACTGGCGCGACGTTCGGCTCGGGCGCTCCGCTCACTCTCGCGATCATCGCGGTCGCGCTGTCGGGCGCGGCGATGGCCGTCCAGAAGACGAAGTGCATGGACGGCGTCACGGGCGAGGGCAGCTCGGAGTACTGGGCAATAGGCCTGCAGGCGGGCTCCCTCGCCTTCTCCCTGGGGTCCGCAGGCGCTGGGATCCTCGCGCCCGCGACCAGCGTTGCCGCTGGCACCACGACGGCCAAGACAGTCGCAACCAGCCTCGAAGCTGGGACGGACGTCGCCAAGGGCAGCGACCAGATCCAGCGCAGCGTCAATCAGCACGACGCCGACCTCCACACCATCAGCGCCAAGAAGGCCGAGATGGAAGCGGCCCGTCACCAACGCATCGTCGACATGGTGATCGACGGCATCAAGGAATCCAAGAAGTCCAACGAGGCAGCCATGCAAAGTCTGCAGGGCGCCATTGAAACGAAAGACCAGACGGCCATGACCGTCGGAGCAATGCGAGGCTGATCATGACCACGATTCAAGGACCGACGACCCCCGTTACCCTCACGGCGACGGCATTTTCTTCGAGCGATTCGAGCCCAGCGCGCGGCGCCCTCGAGCAGGCGTCGCTGCTACAGCCGCCAGAGAACCAGCTGTTGTTCACGGGTGACCTCAGCGAGATGATCGCCGCGCTGGGCGTGATGGCGGGCAAGGCCGAGAAGAAGGCGATCCATGCAGACCGACTCACTGCAGCGAAGACGCAGGAGGCCGCGGAGGCCTCGAAGCTCTCGCACATGAAGGACGCGGCGGAGGCTCGTCTGCAGGCAGGCGTCTGGAGCGGCGCAGGACAGGCGGCTGCGGGCGTGGTGGAAGGCGTCGGCGCGGGCTGCACGAACACCAGCGGTTCCGAGATCGCAAAGGCCCAGAACCAGAGGGTGCAGGGGTTCTCTTCGCTGGGCGCAGATGGTCTGAAGGGCGGCACCACGATCGTCTCGGCGTTCGACAAGCACGACGGGGACATGGCGGACATCGGCGCGGCGGCGGATGACATGAAGATCACCCAGGCGAAGCGTGCGTATGACGAGGCCACAGACGGGTGCAAGGAGGCTTACAAGGTCGTGACTGACGCGATCGTCTTCTACCGCGAGTACTCGTCGACGAAGGCCCAGACGGAGCAGGCCGCGATTCACAAGGCCTGAAGCACCCGCCGTCGCTATACTCCGCGGCCATGCGCATCTACACGAAGACCGGGGATGGGGGCGACACGGGCCTCTTTGGCGGCGGACGCGTGAAGAAGAACGTTCCGCGTGTCGAGGCCTACGGCACCGTCGACGAGCTCAACGCGACGCTCGGTCTCGTGCGCACGGCGAAGCCTTCACCCTTCACGGACGAGGTGCTTGCGCGCGTGCAGGTGGACCTCTTCACGCTCGGCGCGGAGCTCGCGACCGTGCCGGGCAAGGAGGAGAGCCTGAAGATGCAGCTCCTCGAGGAGGCCGACTACGAGCGGCTGGAGCGCGCGATCGACGACGCCGAGAAGCCGCTTCCCCCACTGAAGACCTTCATCTTGCCTGGTGGCTCGGAGGTCGCCGCACGTCTTCACCTCTCGCGCACCGTGTGTCGACGCGCCGAGCGCGCGCTGCTTTCCATCGATGACGCCACGCCGCGCGGTGCGCTTGTCATCTACCTCAATCGCCTGAGCGATCTGCTCTTCACGCTGGCGCGGTACGAGAACCACGCCGCGAAGGTCGACGACGTGCCGTGGGCACCCCACCCTCGCTGATCGACGCAAGATCGTGCACGGCGCGCAACTAGGTGCGCGAGCGGCCGATGGGAGCGCATGACCATCGTCGATCAATCGCGCCGCACGAACACTGACACCACGACGCGAGAAGCGGACGAACACGAGCGAACCGTCCGCTCGACCGACGTCAACCCGAGAGCGCTCGCGCTACTGAACGAGCTCGCCGGCACCGATCGATATACGCCGAGGACGATGAAGGAGGGGCTCTCCTCTTTTCAGCGTAGCGAAGGCCTTCCGGCCACGGGTGATGCGGACGGCGCCACGCTTCGCGCGCTCGGGCGGCGCACCAGTCAGCTACCCGGTGAGCGCGTGCTGGAGCAACTCGAGCGGGACGGGAGCGTGAGTGAAAGAAGCGCGCATCGCCCCAGCGTGGCGCCGGCCTTCGACCTCGACCTTGCGCGAGCGAGGGCTCACGCGCCCGTCGTGGGCGTCCTGGACGACATGGCGCAGACCTCACGACGCGTCGACGGGCCAACGATCGATCTCATGGCGCTCGCGCAGTCCCCGCCGAACAAGGTCGCCGCGCTCCGGAAGAACGACACCTACGAGATCACCGGCTCCATCGAACTCGGCGTCGGCAGGGGCGGCACCGAAGAGCAGGTCAGCGTGAAGGTGACGCGCGGCGAGGACGGAGGGTTCAAGATCGAGGCAGGCGGTGAGCTGGGAGCGGCCGCGATCAAGAAGGGCGGATTCGTGGAGGCCAGAGCGCAGGCCGCGGCTGGTGCCAAGATCACGTTCCAGGTGAGCACCGCCGCGGACGCGAAGAAGCTCACCGAATGCGTCCTGCGCTACGGCATGGCTGCATACAACCCGATGCTCGAAGGCGCGCAGCAGCTTCGCAACCACGGCGCGATGAACGCGGCGGACACGGCGTTCCTGCGCTCGCACATCAGTGACGTCACCGTCTTCGGCGTTCTCTCCGCGGCGATCGACAAGGCGTCTGGCGCCGAGGGTGCAAGGGCCGCGATGGGCGCCGCATTTCAGGGGTTGCCAGCGGAAAAGGTCTCGTCGACGATCCACTTCGAAGGTGGGCGCGCGACGACCGTGGAGGTGGCCGTCGAGACCTCTGGACGACTCTCGGCGACCGGTGCAGCTGGTCTACCGCGGGCGTCCGGCAACCGAGAGCAGGCTGCCGGCTTACCGATGAACGGGCTCTCCGTGAACCATCAGGAGGACGTGAGCGTGAAGTTCTCGACGGTCCACGCCTTGCCCGAGCACGTCGACTCCGCGAGGCTTTTGTCGGACCCGGTCGCATCACTGATGAATCTCGAGGGACAGCTGAAGAGCGGCGCTCGAACCGTGACGCTGAAGAGCGAACGCGCGACCGGTGTGCAGCTTGGTCTTGGCGTCGCCGAACAGAGGTCAAACGGTGGCGGGACTGGCGCGGAGCAATTCGTGCGCACTCGCACCCTCGAAGTCACGGGCTGGAACGGGAGCAACACAGACCTGGTTCGAGCAACGGTACTGGTCGCAGAGGCTGACCTCCCCGGCGCGATCACTGTGTTCGGTCCGGGTGCGCAGGCGAAGTCCGAGTCCTACTCCTCCACGGAGACCCAGGGTGGGCTGTCGCTCAACGCGGAAATCCAGGGTGTGGGGCTCAAGATCAAAGGCCAGACGAAGGAGCGCCACCGCGAAGTGAGTACGCCGAGCCACGGCGCCCTCGAGCTTTTGGCGCGACCGATCCATGCGTGACCCATTCGCATGACGCCATCACGCGGCGTGCTTGTGCTCCGCGCAATGCTCCGTCGCGGCAAGGCTCTCCGCAAGCAGGCGGCGGCCGCGATGCAGGCGGCTCATCACGGTGCCCACGGGCACGCCGAGCTCCGTCGCCGCATCACGATACGAGCGCTCCTCTAGATCCACCAGACACACGACGTCGCGAAACGCCGGCGGCAGCGTCTCCACTTTCACCTTCATCGCGGGCGCAAGCGAGCCGCAGTCCGGCGCAGTGAAGCCTTGCGGCGTCGTCCACGCACACGGGTCCGCCGCGAGCGCGACTGCAGCGCGCTGCTCACGCTTCTTGCGGCGGTAGCGCGAGACGAACACGCTGAAGAGCACGGTGCCGAGCCACGCGCGCACGTTCGTGCCCTGGATGAACTGCTTCTCGAAGCACAGCGCACGCACGACCGTGTCCTGCACCAGGTCGTCGCTCGCGACCGGATCACGCGTCAGCTTCATCGCTCTCGCACGCAGCTCCGGCAACACGAGCGTGAGCTCGTCGCGAAGCCCCATGCAGGGGCGAGCTGCCTTTGCCGGGCGGATGGACGTAGAAGCGGTGACTGAAGCTTTCTTGGGCATCGTGGGTCCTCGTGCTCGGTGGTTAGAGCAACCAAAGTGCCACGCCGTGTGCCCTGAAATGACTACACTTTCTGGGGATTCGCGGCTGCGCCAGCGTCCTGTCGGACACAGAGCGTGTGGGCGAGAACGCGCGGCACACGGTCTGCTACCTCGTGTGCAAGCAGGCCGCGATCGCCGTTCTCCGCGGACCATTCATCCGCCGCGGCACCATGCAGGTAGGCACCCACCCACGCGGCCTCGAACGGCGTGAGCGTGCAGAGCAGCGCGCCGATGATGCCGGCCAGCACGTCCCCTGCGCCAGCAGTCGCCAGCGCCGCTCCACCGGTCTGGTTGATGACGATGTCCCCCTCGGGGCTCGCCACCAGCGTGTACGGCCCCTTCAGGAGGACCACGCACCTGGTCTCATGCGCGGCGCGCAGCACGTACGCATACCTGTCTGCTGCGATCTCGGCGCTGGTCACGCCCAGCAGGCGCGCGAGCTCACCTTCGTGAGGCGTTAGCACCGCGCGCCCCTCCGCGACCGCAAGCGAGGACGCACGGCCTGCGAACGCGGAGAGTCCATCCGCGTCGATCACGAGCGGACACGCCGTGTGCATGACGGCCTGCTCCACCACCTGCCGCGCGAGCTCGCCCGTGCCGAAACCAGGACCGACCACCGCCGCACGCTTGGTCGCGAACTGCGCGATGACGGATGCGACGAGCATCTCCGCCGAGTCGCCCTCGAGCGGCGCGGTCATCACCTCCATCACTCTTGCGGCTGCGGCTGCCGCGGCATCCGGCCACGTCACGATGGTCGCCGCGCCAGCCCCAGCGCGCATCGCCGCGTGCGACGCGAGGAGCGCTGCGCCGAGGGTGCCGAGCCGACCACCAAGGATCGCTACGTGACCCGCCGTGTACTTGTGCGCGCCGACCGGGCGTCGAGCGAGCGTCTGCTTCACGTCATCCGCGGTGGTCGCATGCGCGCCCGCCGGCTCCGACAGAAACGGCGGGACGCCGATGTCCACGATGGTGACCTTGCCGGAGCATGCCCGCCCGATCTGGGTCATCAGCCCTCGCTTCTGAAAGGCGAACGTGGCCGTGGCATCCGCCCGCACGCAGATGCCGAGCGTGCGGCCGGTGTCGGCGCACAGACCAGAGGGAAGATCGAGCGCAAACGTGAAGGCTCCGCGCTCGTTGATCTTCGCGATGACGTCGGCAGATCGGCCCTCGATGGGTCTGTCGAGGCCGGTACCGAAGAGCGCGTCGACAACGACCTCCGCGGCGTCGAGCGTGGCGTCGAGCTCGGAGCCGGAAGACACGCCGCCTCCCGCGCCCAGGAACGCGGCGTGGTGCACGGCCACGTCGGGCGTGAGGTTGCCGTCACGTCCCCTCCACGCGATGAGGCGTACGTCGCGACCGCGCGTCAAGAGGTGTCGCGCGACCACGTAGCCGTCACCGCCATTGTTGCCGGCGCCGCAAAGGACAAGGATGAGACCGTTGAGACCCCGCGCAGTGAGCTCGCGGATGAGCACGTCCGTGGCTCCCCTGCCCGCGTTCTCCATGAGCACGATGCTGGGCACGTCCGACTCGATGGCGTGAGCGTCGAACGCGCGGGCCTCTTCGCGGGTGAGCACGGGAATCATGTGCGCTTCTCCAGGATGACGACCGCAGAGGCAATGCCTGCGTCGTGCGTGATCGAAACGTGCCACGTGTCCGCGCCGAATGCGTGCGCACGCGTGAGCGCCTTGCCCGACAGCTCGAGGACGGGCCGCCCGCTCGGCTGATTGATGATCTCCACTTCGTGCCAGCCCACCCCACGCGCACCGTCGAGCGCCTTGGAGAATGCCTCCTTCACCGCGAAGCGCGCCGCGAGCGCCGTCGGTGCCTCTACGCCCTTCGCACGCGTGCCGAGCGACGCGCGCTCGCGATCACTGCAGATGCGAGCCCAGAACCTGTCGCCATGTCGGCCGATGGCCACGCGCATGCGCTCGATCGAGCACACGTCGATGCCGAGGCCGACGATCACGAGGAGAGCCTCCGATTCGAGAGCCCCTCGTCGATGCGCGCGCGCATGGCGCGAACGGCACCAGCGAGCGACATGAAGACCGCGTCCGCGATCACGGCATGCCCGATGTTGAGCTCCTCGATCTGCGGGATCTCCATGAGCGGGCCAACGTTGTCCTGCGTGAGACCGTGCCCAGCAGCGACGTCAACGCCCGCGCGGCTCGCGTACGCGGCGCCTGCGGCCAGGCGAATCAGCTCGTTGCGCACGCTGTCGTCGTCTCCGGAGATGTCGCCGAAGGCGTGGGCATAGTCGCCGGTGTGAAGCTCCACCTGCGTGGCCCCGATCGCCTTCGAGGCGTCGATCTGCGCAGGGTCGGCGGCGATGAACATGCTCACCTTGATGCCCGCAGCCACGAGCTTCTGCACCTTTCCGCGCAGCGCATCGCCGCCCGCCGCCACGTCGAGACCGCCCTCCGTCGTGCGCTCCTCACGCCGCTCGGGCACCAACGACACGACGTTGGGCTTGATCCGGAGCGCGATCTCCACCATCTCGTCCGTGGCGGCCATCTCGAGGTTGAGCAGCTTTCCCACGAGGAGCTCGCGCAGCGCGGCCACATCCCCGTCCTTGATGTGACGCCGGTCCTCGCGCAGATGAGCAGTGATACCGTCCGCGCCGGACTCGAGACAGATCTGAGCTGCCTGCACCGGATCCGGATACGGAGTCCCGCGGGCGTTTCGAAGCGTGGCGACGTGGTCGATGTTGATGTGGAGCCGCATGGGTTCGGCCCGCCGTTTTACCACGCTCTACTTGAACGCGATCACCTTGTGGCGCGCGAGCTCGGTGAGAACGCTCACGACCTCGTCCTCGGGCATTCCGGCCAGATCGCAGAGGTCGGGGATGGTGGAGGCACCATCGATGATCGACATGAGGAACCCCGCGCGCGGATCGAGCGGCAAGCGCTGCACCTCTTGCAGGGTCATCGCGACGTACGGCGTGCCCGTGAGCGACGCGACCTGCATGAGCGCCTCGCCGGCGCCCGCCGCAAAGATCGCGGTCCCGTGCTCGTGGTCGGACGGATGGTCGGACGGCGCGCCC